>JANPCG010000016.1:0-8673 GCA_031430855.1 Candidatus Kaiserbacteria bacterium | reverse complement strand
GTGATGGAAAGTGAGGAGTTGTCGCACCTCCCACCGTCTCCGCTCTCGCTCCGCCGGTACGTCCGGAAGCCCTCTCCTTTGCAGTATTCCTTTTCTTTTCACCCCCCCATTTAGTTTTTGGATATGGAAAAGGAGAGGGCTTCCGTCCGTATTTCTGCTACCCGCAGAAATCAGGGAGGTGCTCACCCGTTGGAGCTAAACGGCTCAATTCCGCCCATTTGACCCGTTCGAGCTGTCATTCCTCCGGGTACAGGCCCTCACCATGCTATCCGCGCCTGTGCTAAAAACAGCTCCACCGTCGGCATCCGCCGAAGGCCATTTCCGCTAGGGCTACGAACGCCTAAATGGATAGGAATGTCGCTTATCTGTGCCAATCCGCGCTGAGGCGCGGTTGTCCCAGGCGCCATACAAGTTTGGGGAGAGGAAAATCCTCTCCCCAGCGTCGGTCTCCTCCTCGCCGTAGCGCGTTGGGGTTTGCGGCACATGAATTGAGTTACTTATCCTTTGGAGTATATCTGCACATTGGCGGGCCTACGGAGTCCGCCCTCGCCAACCCCTCACCACTCTGCTCGCCGATTTCTCGGTGATGTTAGAGTTCACCACATCTGTTGGGGACGGCATTCGTCTTTTAGCACAGTCGCTCCTAGCGGAAATGGCCTTCAGCTCATACGCCGTCTACTGGTGTCTGCATACAGAGAGTTTTATCATCGCCAAACAACGACGAAACTAACGACGTTCGTACCGCACACCGCGACCGGTGTGACCAACTTGTTTCAGCTTGCCTCGCTCCGCGAGGATACTCAAGTATCTCGTCGCTGTAGTATCCGAGACATGCAACAGCTTTTCGACTTCGTCGTTCGTTATGGCTGTTTGCTTCGCAAACAACGCCATGATCTTCGAGAGCTTCTTCTCGCGACGCAGTTGAATAGTGGCTCGCGCCATCTGGCGTAACAAACCCAGCTTCTCTTTTTCAGACACCGTCTTTTCCACCGGCTTCGCCGTTGGTGTATCGTCTCGCTTCACTGCTGGCTTTTCATCTTTGACTGGTTCTGGTTGTGTTGGAGTTGGTTCGGGCAACGGCTCAGTTCCGCCCGTTTGAGCCGTTTCGGTTTCTGGCGTGGTTACTAATGGCTCAGCCGCCGCTTCGCTTGCTGGTGTAGCTGGTTCAGCTACAGTTTCAGGCTCTGAAACAGCCGTACTTTCCGGCACCTCCGGCACCGGCTCAGAAACTGGCGTTTCTGTTGGTTCAGGAGTAGGGGATTCTATGGGTATTTTAGTCTCGTCTTCCATATCAAAAGTATACCAAAAGAACGGGTTAAATGAAGCAACGAGCGTAGCGACTATGCTGAATTTATGTCCCGATTTGTCCCTCTCTAGGGCAAATCGCTGGACCATTTCAGCAAATTCAGAGTGCTTATAGAGAGCGGGAGACATAAAATCTCGTTACCTAGAGCCGTTTTGGAGCCCACAGGCCTATTCCAGGCCACTTTTACTACGGTGCTTGCCCCACCCACCCGTGCGCGCACCAATCAACTCCCCAGATAATAATCTTTGAATTTTAGCAGCAAAAACACTTTACTGTTTGGAAAATTTAAAGTGCGTTCACAGCATGCTTTATACTTCATATTTCTACCGTCTCCTTTTTTCTTTCCGCATGGACAACTATCGTTTCTACCCGGCTTTTGAATTTTGACACTAATTTCAGGTTTCAAGTTCCTCTCCATTTGTTGCAACAAATTTGCCACACCCTTCATGTGACATTCTTTATAGGTTTTACTGTTGAGAGCGCACGGACATAAAGAATCAGGTTCAATTTTTCTAGTTTTAATTTCGTACTCCAGAAAAGTATCCATGCCATGCAATTGACCATCGGGCCAGTAACCATAACGCTCAAAATACCACTGTCTGCCTAAAAATACAGCAACATATTCAGCTACATTTTTTATTCGCGTGTCATTAGTAAAGTTGAGTGAGGAGTCTAGTCGATTTCCGTAGCATAATGTTTTTTTGTCGTCATGTAAGTGGGGACATTGTTTTCCGAATAGAATACTGTTTACGTCTGTAACCTTAGGGAAAACGATAGGATAATCTCGTGAGCACTCGATCTTTATTATTAGTGAGTACAATTCTGAATCATTTTCCAGTTTACACGTGACTTTTCCAGTCCAAGAAATATTTTGACCAGGTGTATATTCAAGAATTAGTTCTGGAAATGCAGAGTGTAGCAGCACAATCTCCTCGTCGAGACGTTCTGGGTAGAGTTCGTACCACTGTGCCGAACTATTGTTTCCAAGATTTTGGAGAATCGATTCTTCCGGGTTCATTTTGGGATGTATTAATCATGATCACAGCTCCACTTGTGGCTGCGTAAAAACTACCTTCGCGTACAGCTTTTGCAATTTCTGCGTCTGAGTCGGACAGTACCTTGCCCCATGCTTCCACAGCTTTGTCATTATCTCCATTAGTTTCGTGATTCACAGCGGTTTGTGCAAGTACTTTTTCAGTTTCCACCAGAGAACAGATAGCAGCTCTGTTGCCATCCTTGTCTAAGTATTCATCAATTAGTATTGAATTATTTGCTGGATCATTCAGACAGGCAGATTTGAGATAGTCCCCAGCGGATTCAAAGAATTTGAATAATCCATTGGGTAGTGTCTCAATTGTAGTTCCAGTGAATACTTTTACCGCCAGCAATTCAATATGAAATGATTTCACATAGTCACATTTTTCACGTTTCCAGGCTTTTAGAATTTTGATTAATGGTACCAATAAACCGCCGGTGTCTTCGTTAGCTTTTGTTAGTAGCTCAGCATGAAGTTTTGGATTCGATTGTACGGCTTCCAGAGTTCGTCTGTCGAATATTTTATAAAGTACGTCTTTTTCAATTTCAACGGCTGGAACAATATCAATTTGAAAATTTCGCCCAAATTCGACACCAATCGAGCGACGCTGCGTCTCGTTAATTGCCGTGATACCTAGCTCAGGATTTTCTGCATTAATTTCATGTAAATTCCCAATTACAATTTTTCGTAAATCGGCGAGTTCTGTTTCTGAATAGTCTTCTTTATCGAAAGCTATCAGAATATCAACATCAAACTTCTCCTTATCGTCTTTTGGTTTGATAATAGTATGTCGTTTGTATGAACCGGTCAAAAAGTCATCTTTGAGAGATAGTTTCTCGCGCAATTTTTCACGCAGTGCGTGGTGTTTGTCTTCAATCAGATTACGTTCATCATCGCCAAGTTTAAGGTTTATCGTATCGAGGAAGTCGTCGAAATGTTTTTGAGGTGTCATGGTAATTATAGGTTAGTGGTAATCATTGAAGTAACAATGTCGTTTAGCAGCCGCCCGCGGAACTGGGTAACTGCCGTGTGTCGTTTACCATCTAGATTTACCATTTGCTCGTCAGGAATACGAGGCATGTTATACGGCGAGTAAACAATCATTGGACACTCGTTGTGTTTCGTTCGTAAGATTTCGTCAACATAATTGGCTGAGTCATGCCAGTGAACTAGATAAACTGATGCGTCTTCGGCACGCCCTAAGTCCTCCTTTCGAGTGATTACTATAATATTTTTATCTCGGAACAAACCCGAATCAGTCAAAAGTGTTTTTAAAGAATTAACATTATCACCGGCGGCAAATAGAGCGATTTTTCGCTTTGCTAATCCGTTACCAATGCGCACGATGACAGGGAGTGCGCCAGTAAACCAGAGGTAAAATGCGTATATAAATGATGCCAGCAAGAATAGTGTTTCTATCATGCTCACGTAAGACAATCCTTCGATAATAGAGTTCATGTTGTGTTGGGGAAAAGTTAAGTTGAATAATTATGGTATATGGCATATTATATTAGGTATGAGAATCATGTCAAATTCTATGCTCGGCAACCCATCAAAACGCCAGGCTGAAGTACTCAGTTTTGTTCAAGAATACAAGGCAAAATCGGGTTTTTCACCATCTATGGCCGAAATTGCTACAGCACTAGGTGTTACTGCACCAACTGCTCATCAGCATGTATCTGCACTACGAAAAAAGAACTTGCTCCAGGCGACAGTCGAGGGACAGAGACGGTCAGCACAGGCATATGATGCTTCAACTGAAATCCCGCTACTCGGTATTATTGCTGCCGGTGGTCCGATTGAGGCGATTCGTGATCCTCGTCCGATTGATGTACCAAGGAGTATGATTCCGCATGGTTCAAAATACTATGCACTTAAAGTTGCCGGTGACTCTATGATTGAGGACGGTATACCAGATGGCTCGATAGTAGTTATTAGAGAGCAAAACACAGCAGAAGATGGTGATAGAGTGGTAGCATATATGCCTGACCGAAATGAAGTTACACTCAAAAAGCTTTATCGAGAAAAAGGAAGATTCAAATTAGTGCCTGCGAATAAAAGGCTGCAGTCATTTTATGAGGATAATGTAGAGGTGCAAGGTAAAGTTATGGGAGTTATTAGTCAACAGGGTTAGGCCTTCCCTAATAATTATCTTTTCACTATAATAGATTTATGACTAAAAAGACTTTTCCAAAAAAACCACTCACGTATATAAGTCTCTTTAGTAGTGCCGGAGTCGGTTGCTATGGTTTTAAACAGGAAGATTTTGAGTGTATTGCAACTAATGAAATCATTGAGAGACGACTTGGTGTTCAACGTTCGAATAATAAATGCCGTTATGAGAGCGGTTACATTTCTGATGATATTACTAAAACAGAAACTAAAGCTAAAATCATTAGTGAATTAAATTTTTGGAAAACCAACCATCAGATTAAAGAACTTGATGTACTGATTGCGACTCCTCCATGTCAGGGTATGTCGGTTGCGAATCATAAAAAGGGAAATGAGCTTGCTCGTAACTCTCTTGTGATTGATTCTATTAAGCTAGTTAATGAAATTAACCCTAAATTCTTTATTTTCGAAAATGTCCGAGCATTTTTGAATAGTATTTGTACTGATATTGATGGCACCGATAAAAAAATCCGTGAAGCGATAGAGTTAAATCTAGGGGGTAGTTACAATATTCACTACCAGGTCATTAATTTCAAAGATTATGGCAATCCGTCAAGTCGTACCAGAACGATTGTTTTAGGTGTACGAAAAGATCTGCATGAAATCACCCCACTCAATTTTATGCCAACTTTACAAAGTGAACGAACTGTACGAGAAGTGATTGGTGATCTGGAATCAATTAATACTATGGGTGATGTCAGTAGTTTAGACATATATCATAACTTTAGACCATATTCTGCACATATGTTGTCTTGGGTTGAGTTACTAAAAGAGGGGCAATCTGCCTTTGAAAATACGGATCCATCAAGACGCCCTCACAAAATAATTGACGGAAAAATTGTTTCAAATGCGCAAAAAAATGCTGACAAGTACAGTCGTTGCTTTTGGGATAAGGTTGGTCCGTGCATTCATACCAGAAATGATATCTTAGCGAGTCAAGCAACTCTTCATCCGTCTGATAATCGTGTTTTTAGTGTGCGTGAAGTGATGAGACTTATGTCTGTACCTGACGAATTTCATTGGGTAGATTTTTCTGAAGCGGAATTAAATGTTCTTACCCTCGAACAAAAACAAAAGTTTCTAAAAAAGAACGAAATGAACATTCGTCAGTCACTTGGCGAAGCTGTCCCAACTGTAATTTTTGGACAAATTGCTACAAAAATTAAAAAAGTTTTACAAAGCTCAATAATCAGCGAACAGGAAGTAGAGAGACTAATAAATAATTATGATCTAACTGACTCTCAGAACCTACGAAATTTTCTTGAAAATAATTTAGAGAGTTATTCTTACTCTGAGTTATCTAAGATAGCCGAACTGGCAAATGCAAAAAGATTAGAGCATGCGGCCTACTACACAAGACAAGATATTTGCTTTACGGTGGTTAAAGACCTGCCAGACGCTTCTCGTTTTTCATCCCTTAGGATTTTGGAGCCATCGGTTGGAGTTGGTAATTTTCTCCCACTTCTGATTGAAAAATATAAGTCAGTTCCTGCGGTGCAGATTGATTTAGTTGATATAGATAGTAATGCAATTGAAGTTCTTAAAATCCTGATTAAGAAGCTTACGGTGCCAAGTAATATAAAACTTAACTTTATTAATAGTGACTTCCTCCTGTCATTTCAAAACGATTTGTTTTCTTCAGATCAAGTTAAATATGACATTATCGTCGGTAACCCACCGTACGGTAAGTTAACTGACAATGACAAGCTGTTAGAGTTGTATAAGAGTGGCAAGCGTAATACTAAAACAAACAACCTGTTCTCGTTCTTTCTTGAAAAATCAATTGACTGTGCTGATACTGTCGCTCTGATTGTCCCTAAGAGTTTACTTTCTGCTCCAGAGTTTAATGTTACCCGTGAAGTACTGTCTCAATTCGCAATTAAAAAAATTACAGATTATGGAGAGAAAGCTTTCAGGGGTGTAAAAATTGAAACAATAAGTTTGATTGTCAATACAAAACAAAAAGGTGAAGACAATCTAATATTGGTTGAGTCATATATTAAAAATGAACTTGGTTTCAAAGAACAAAATTATATTTGTTCAAATGAATTTCCGTACTGGTTAGTTTATCGAGATACGTTTTTTGATTCTGTTGCGGCGAAGTTAACATTTAACATTTTTACGACATATAGAGACAGACAAATCACAAAGAAAATTACAAAATCATCTGGACGGACTCGTGTTTTAAAGTCTCGAAATATAGGAAGTAATATGGTTGTGAATATTCCAGAGTACGACTCTTATGTTGATGAATTTGAGAATTTGGTGATAGCAAAGTACATTAACAATAAGTTTGCTGTACTTATTCCTAATCTTACTTATAATCCCCGCGCCTGCTTTTTACCTGAAGATACCATTGTTGATGGTTCTGTTGCTATTTTGATTCCAAAAGATGAATTTAAAATAACAGCAAAAGACCTTGCTTACTACAATACTTCTGAATTCACTGACTTCTATAAAGTCGCTAGAAATTATGGTACTAGATCACTAAATATTGATAATAATTCAGTTTTTTTCTTTGGTTTGAAGTTTCAGGAAGCGTAGAGTTTTTTAACCGCAAGCCGAATTTCATCAAATGTTGATTCATATGAGATGTTTATCCCAAGTCCCGCATTAATGACTCCAACAAATGATTCTTTTGAATAATCAAATTCTCCTTTGTTTATTGATTGTTCAATACTATATGATTTCTCAAGTAGACAAAGTTGCTGGTAATCTCTATCTATAACAGTAGTTTTGTTACTAGGGTGAGCTTTGGTGTTGTGTTGCGTAGGAGTGAGGCGTATTAGGTTTTCAAGTCGGTCAGCTAATTGTGGGAATTCATTTTCGGGGAAAATGTGGTGTATCTGAGTAGCTTCACCATTTGCCCATTGATCATTAACTTCGCTGTTGGGATGTAATTGCTTAATTCGTTTTTTCGCTTCAGCGATTCTGTGCTCAGGTTTTTGACGCTGTATGCTTGAATTTGATTGTTCTTGTAGTTCTGTCCTAGAAACAGTTTTTGATTTTTTTCTATCTCGGAAATTTATGCGGTTATAAACAAGATCGCTTGTCAAAAAGGGGTATTTACTCATTCTTCCACTAATCGTGCCAGGTACTCTATGTTCAGAAGCTAGTATATTTATAACCTTAGGAAAAATTCTTCGTGGCTCAAAGTCACCTTTGATATCTGTGTATGTCCGAGTAAATGTTTGATACTTTTCCTTCAGTTCCTCAAAGTCACTTTGGGTAAGTTTACCGCTAATATATAAGTCTCGATAATTTTCAAAATAACTATAGAATCCACTATCTTGTAAAACTTTAGTAACATATGCAACAAGAAAAGCGTAGGCATTTTGTGTGCGTGTAGCAATATATGCAAGTAATTCAGGTTCCTTTACTCTAAACAGTACGGCACTTCCTTTCTTACCTTGTGCTTCAATAATTTGGGCAAATCTCAGTGTTTGGATAATCTGCGCGGACCATTTATCGTATTCACTTGCAGTGCGTGTGTCTGTTGGGCTTGGTTTATTAAAGTTGTAAGAAACATTTTTAACAAAAAAGTCAGATTTTTCAATATCCTTAGATGTAAATGTACCGGTAGCACTTGCTACTAAATAGTGGCTAATAGATTCAGCTACAAATGCTAATACATCAGGGGTAATTTTCTGATCCATGAAACGTGAAAAGCCAGCATTTTTCTTCCGTATATCAAGGTCTTTGTCCTTGAAATAATTTGTAATTAAGGGATTCATTGTATGAAGTATGTTATATCCTTACTGTAGCATTTTGCAAGCTTTGTTAGTTCGACCACATCGATTCGGCGTTCTCCGCGTTCAATTTTTGAGATGTAAGATTGTGGCTTCTGGAGCTTTGTTGAAACCTCGGATTGGGTAAGACCAAGAGATTCCCTTGCTTCGCGCAAACGTTTCGTCACTACCTCATACTCATTTGAATAAATTGATTTTTCTGTCATACGCTCTAAATGTATAACCTATTGTGGGATAACCCAAAATAGGTTATTCTATATATTACCTCCAGCCCTCTCCTTTTCCATATCCAAAAACTAAATGGGGGGGTGAAAAGAAAAGGAATACTGCAAAGGAGAGGGCTTCCGGACGTACCGGCGGAGCGAGAGCGGAGACGGTGGGAGGTGCGACAACTCCTCACTTTCCATCAC
>JANPCG010000015.1:0-160369 GCA_031430855.1 Candidatus Kaiserbacteria bacterium | reverse complement strand
CTGAAACCAATTCGCTGGTAAATGATTATGAAATATCATTTGAAATAACTTCTTCTAATAAATCTAAATACTATTGCATTTGTTTAAGGTCACCTAAGACTCTTTCGTCCTCGGAAAGAAGTTTCTTAGTTTTATCAATTTTAAAAATTGAACGTTCGTTTTGTTCCCATACTATTCCAGGTACATTTACAAAAGATTTGAGGGATTCGAGACTTTCGACTGATTCAGCGATTTTTGTTTTGAACGTATCAACCACACCTCTACTAAAAGGCTGTACATAAATCTCATTTTTAATAACCTTAAATGGTTCAGTGCTAATGAGACTAAGTTTTCGGTAAGCTATAGCCGAATCTTGAATAATACTTTGCAGAAGGTCGAACTCTTCCGTATTTAGCTTAAAGTCCTTGGGTAAGTTTAACCTGATGGCATTCCAATCAATTTCGCGGGTATACTGCAAAAAAAGACCCACGCTTTCCTTCCATGACTGCTCATCAATTTTAGAACTACGCTCATTGTGATGCTTCCTATTAAAACTATCCCGCAAACGCGTAAACTCCGCGTACTTACTTGCATAGCCCCTGTTACCCGCCTCATCTAAATACCCATTACTAGCTTTATTGTCGTCTACGATACTTCGTGCCTTCTTTACTACAGCATTACGGTCTTTACTTACGTCTTCAACTAAAACGGCAGCGCCATCTAAACCAACCTTCTCAAGATTTCTAAAAATTACTTGCAGAGCAGTTCTCTTTTCACAAACAACTAGACAAGTGCCACCATTTTCAAGTACATTGGTAATTATCGCCGTCAAAGCCTGACTCTTTCCTGTACCAGGAGGACCTTGTATTAATTTTACTTCACTATCGGTAAGTGTATTGATTATCTCTTCCTTACTTGGGTCAGTTGGTACAGCACTAATTGTAGAAGTTTGGAACTTATCCAAGATTAAGTTTTCTTCTTGGAAACTAGAGAGGGATTTGAGTATCTCTTCAGCTCTTTTTATTACCGATTCTTTTCTAGAGGTGAAAATACCAAAAATGCCTGACCATTGTATCCATGCGTTATCAGTTGCCAATGAATCAATTTTCTTTCCACTTGGACATGATTCAATTCTTAGTTCATCAAGCTTCATCTTTGCCGACTGAGTATTTATTTGGGACAATACCTTCTCACAAATGTTAAAAAGCTCATTACTATCAATAATGTTATCTTCAAGTTCTTCATCATCCAATGCATCTATTGAGATTTGTGAATCACGTAGGATATGTGACCTTAATAATTCATTAATATGGACTGGATGGTCAGCGTTTCTTTTTATTGTCCAGTGACTCATTTTTCGATTTGACCTACTAATGTCGAGACTCCAAATTAATAGTGGCGCTTTAACGACTTTGTCTGGGTCTGCTTGGTCTCTACGTACAAGTAGCGGATAACCGAATCCAAAGTTTCTTATACCCGATTCCAAAAACTGGTCTTCATCATCAATCGCAATATTATTCAACTTACGTGAAATAAAGTGCAACCTTTCTTTCTCAACTTCCTCTAGTGCGGAGAGGTCAATACCATCAAAGTTTATTGAAAATTCAAATTCCTCTTCAGTAAGTAATTTATTTAAAAAACTCTCCGCAAATCCAGACTTTATTTGGTCAAGCTCTTTTAAATCAAGACGCGCTCTTGCGTTACCCGGGACTGCATTTAAATGGATACCTCTTCGATTACCAACCTTAAGTTTATCCAGTAGTGATTTAATGAAAGTTTCTTCAAACTTAACTTGTGAAATCTCATCTTTACCAACTGATGCCATATCCTAAAGATTAGCATTTTAGTTATAAATATATAAGGCTTGGATGGAGTATATTAAACTTAAAATAAGCCAACTGTAAGCTACTTAATTACTAGTATTCGACCTCAAAATTTAGCGTATGGGCTGATACAGCACACAAGTCATTCCTAAATCCAATGGACTTGTCACTCTTGGTTGAATGCCAAACTGGAATAGTTTTGTTTGGCACTCCACCTTCAAAAGAAGTAGGTATCTGCAAAATTTCTCCACTATCACCAACAATTCCTGTACCAATAAAGCTCTGATTAGATAATTTGCCGTTTATTTGTAATTCCACAAATTTTTCTACCGGAACAGCAATAACGAGCCTCTCATTAACTGTCGCTGTTATAAAGTTTTTCCACTGACCCCAACTCAATTTATTTATCTTATTTTTTTCACAAAATTCTGCTTTGTAGCCTGTAAGTTTTCCTAAGTAATCAAAACCTCCTAAATTGTTCGTAATACAGCCGGCTCCTCTATGGAAAAACATATCAATACCTGGTGATGAAGGCAGGGCGTCGATTACATAACTTTGAACAAGCGGGTCTTTTCTATTATCAAAACTGTAATCAAACCATTTCAGATTTGGCTTACATACGTTATTCAAGTCATCATCACCTTTTAGCCACTCTGCAATATTTGTTAAGTTAAAATCAATTTCAAACTCAAGAATATATTTCTGCTTATTTTTTTCAAACATATTTATTAAAATTAGTTTATATGATAACGGTAGATTGTATAACGATGTTTAAAACTAGTGTCTTCTTATCCTAAATCACATTTCAATATTTAGAAAGAAGATACTTCTCATTTTCGTCCGTAATGGCTCTCATCATTTTTTTAAAATTTGGTGCCAGTTTATAGCCAAAATTATCAATTATTGTTGTTGTAACATGGTATCTATCTCGATAAGTATATTTTTCCAAAAACAATATCTCTAGAGTTTCATTTAAATCTAAGGTATCAATCTTTCTCGCCAAATCAGAGACATCAAATCGGTCGAGGCGTACCTTATCAACCATATCGTGAGGACATTCTTCACCCCTTATTTCATAACCAGCTAAGAAACCGTAGTAAAGATTTAAATTCATTAGCTTCATATACAGTTCAAACCTAAGGTCTTTATCTGTTTGTTTGTGCTCGCTACGCTCTTTCACTCTTATGGTGAGATACGTTGAAATTATTGCCACCAAAACAGCTTGGAATAGCGGCGAGGTTATTAAGTCATATAGAACATCGTAATGCATGGGTTAAATATACTAAAAATATCATTATTTCTCCATCACATACGATATATCTATCATTTATAGCCTTAGTAGCTAGCCGAAGTCTGATTATGAATTTATTTATAACAAAGACTAGGGTTATGTTTACTTTCATTCCTATAGGGGGAATTAGAACTATTTAGCGCGAGGCCCGTTACCGCCAACCACCTATACCGTCGAAAACCTTGAAAAGTAAGCCTTATTTAATATTTGATACCGTCTTAGAAAACGGTACTTTGAAAGATGAAAATACGCTATCAAGACGGTATAAATACGGTCATTAGACGATTTACATTTATAGCGTATGTAATGCCGTCTTTTACTATGATTCTCATACGGTTTGGATTGTTTATTTACAAGCTTTTTTAATCACGGGACACGGTATGCCTATACCCTATTAAATATCACTTGGTGACCGTGTTTAGACCGTATCAAACCGTATTCCCACAAATTTAATTTTATACGGTTTCGCCGCGAAACTTTGTCATGCTAAATTCGCGCGCTAAATACATTTGTACGGACAAGTGTAAAAATTCCACATCTATCGAACCGTAGTTAGGCAAAGGAAGGCAATAAAAACCCAGAAGATGGTCATGTTTAGTTTCTCTCCCCCCAGACCCCCCTCTCTTCCGTGAGCTAAAGCTCACAAGTTTAATACTTCGTATGTGGTATGTACCTGTATAAAACTAAGCGACTGCAAGTGCTCTTTGAAGTGAAGGACTAGAACTATAATATTCCCAGAACCGTTTTAAATAGTCTTTTAACTGGTTCAACTTTCTACTCCTGTTGTCCACATATTAAAAAACTCCCAGACGGGAGTTTTTTAATATGTGGAGATGGGAGCACAGTGCCTGCGCACTGTGCGTGGTAATCGAAAAGTCGCAGGCATGTTTTGGCTATTCTTAATGCCAAAACAGCCGAGACGAGCCTACAGGTACTTACTAGATTTGAAACGAAGTGAACAAATATAGTTAGTAACCTGGAGGTCAATACCCATCTCCACACCCTATAAACACGCAAAAGCATTTGACCAACATAATGTTTCTGGTAGACTTTAAATATGTTAAAGCAACACAAAACCAATAGTTGGTGGCCAGCACGAAATTCTCATCGTGCGGGCTTTGTGTTGTAAACTTTTCTACCAAACCTTTTGTATACAAAACCCGCTCTATGAGCGGGTTTTGTTATGTAACAAAACTATTTGTTCTTTCAAATCACCAAACAGAGGAGCTGTTGTTATGATACCTAAGCGAAATCGAAGCGCTATTGTACAATACGCGCGAGCTAACGGCCTAGAAAGTAATATGGAGCGTGCACTTACTGCTCTCGAGGCAATTCTGCCTGCACTTGGCCCGCAGTCCCATAGCCGAGCGATGGTAAATCGTATTGGCATTATCCTACTTCAGGAAACCGTCACAATAGTTGCTCCTTCATGTCCTGACTACTCACACGTGAATGGAAAATACGATTTCAATGGAGTCGGCACGGAGCTTCCGCTGTTGTCACGATTGCACATCTCCTTCCTAGATAGTCTGGCAACCAAACTACCAACCGCAAACTACGAAATCGTGGTTGCTGACCAAGAAGCTGAGGATGTCGCTTTGTGTGTTAGAACAGGTCTCACTCAGACTGAGTTTAGTGAAAAAATTCACCAGTCAATCAAGACAACGAGTGAACACCTGACCACTCGTGGATGGAGAGTTAGTGCAATGACCGTACGCTTTCCAGACCTACGTCGACTGGAACAAGAAGTCGCAGAGGAGATTGCAAATGACAAAGATCTTTGTGATCGAATAAGAAGTGACACTATGGCCCGATCAAATATGTACCAGAGTATTGGTGTCCGCAATTTCGAAGACATGCGACTTCGAACAATTCGAACAGCTTCTCAGTATGGTGCACTGGCACAGATTGCGGCTCATGAGCAGATACTTATCTGCAATCATGAAACTGTTAATCTGGGCTGGTATAACCGATATAACGCGGCTGTACTACACAACCCAATATCTGTGTATTGAAATTAATGTGCGACTCAAGCTGGGTCGCACATTTTCTTTTATCATCTATAATCAAATTACAACAATATGTATATCCAAAAAATTCTTGAGTATGATGTATATGTCAAAACTACTGGAACAGCACGTTACCAGCATGTTTTAAAACTACTCAATCAATCAATCGACCCAGAAACCCTTCATCCAAACTCACTAGACTGTGGCCAGCAAGCTACCCTTACCTCACCCCGCAAGCGGGCCATATCCTGCATAAAAAAAGACTCCACTTTGTCAATTTCAGTATCTCCTGCACTCAATGAAATAGCATTTTCACTTCAGGATTTTTGTTCTGAAAAAGATTTTCTCACCGATGGAAGTACGGCTGTACGAAGGGCATTCGTACAGGCGTTCATAGAAAATAAATTAAAAATTTCCCACCAACAACTTCAGAAAGAGTTAGAAGGAATTCTTGCACTAAGTACACAAGTAGCACCGCCATTATCCATCTCTCATACATTCAGAATAAAATTACTTGAATTGTACGCACGCATCGGAAACAGCCTATTTCAAGACCCCACCACTATTAGTAATCACATCGACTGTAAAAAGCATTTTTATGAATTTGGTGAAATAATTGAAATATAAATTTAGTTCCACAAATCAATAATCTTAAGGAAATTGGTACACTCCATTTCAACCAAAGAGGTTTATACTTAGAACAAACTGCTCCGCTGATACAAAAAGTATATGGAACATTAAAAAACTGCCACGAGGCAGCTTTTTAAGTTTTACTCTTGTGGGAATTTTGATATATCCATAAAGGCTGGTTCAAGAATATAACCCTCAGTGTCTTCCACTTCAAAGGCGTACATGAAGTCCCCCGCCATCTCCTGATTAAATTTATTTTCATACACTCTTCCTCCGGCACTTGTGGCTTTAGCGCAAAACTCATCGACTTCTTCCTTAGAACCTAAGCTCAGGGCATAGAAAGCACTGACCGACTCTTTTTGATTGGGAAAGGTTTTTCCGTCATTAAAGTTACAGGCAAATTCTTCCGTAAGGAGCATAAAAATAATCTCTTCACTCCACATCATTGCGCTTGCGACTTCGTTACTAAACATTGGGTTTTTGGTACAGCCAACTGTTTCGTAAAAAGCAGTAGCTTTAGCTAAGTCTTTGACGATTAAATTTATGTAGACTGATTTATTTGTTTGCATATAATTAAATTTACCATAAATCCACTATCTTAAAAAAAATTCGAACACTCCAATTCAATCAGGCTGTGTTGAACTTCCGGTAAACTGCTCCACTCGTGAGAATATCCCTATTTTAATGGTATATTTCTTTGAAAATTTAGTGAGATATTGAACCAATTATTGACTTTTACGATAAAGTATCGTAAAATATATTTCGTACCCAAGCACAAGGAGAATAAAACTATGGGGATGTTTGACCACGTTTCGCGCCGTGCAAAAGCACGGACAAAGATTGCCGAACTTGATCTCAATCCTGCCATCGTCATGGCCAAGCAGTTTTTTGGCTTGACCGACGATGAGGTCGAGTCGGCAGTTCGTGACTATCGCCACTTCCTGTACCTTGCATACTGGAACAAACGGGAGGAAAATCGTCTCCCGGTCGTCCCGACCAAACTTTCGGACAAGCTGTGGCATGGACACCTCCTCTTCAACAAGGAGTACAATCAGTTCTTTGAGGGACTGAACGGAAAAATCCTCTATCACAGCCCTGGGCTCGAGGAAGGCACTGCCCCGTTCCTCAACGCAGTTGCCCACACAAAGATGCTGCACGACAGGCGGGCGGCAGGCAATGGCTTCAACCCGAACTATTTTGACCACGTAAAGGTCGAGCGTGTCAAAGCCAAAGAGTCCAAAGAGACCACAAGCGGCGGCGATGATGGCGGGGTCACCATTTTCATTACCACTGGCGACGGGAACAACGGGGCCAGCTGTGGTGGAGATGGAGATGGAGGTAGCGGCGGGTGCGGCGGCGATTAAGCCACAGTCCTACGAGAGGAGTCCTTGCGACTTCACGGCTCGCAGGACTTTTTTCTTTTCAATACTCTGTTCAATACCATACTTGTGACCTTTTTTTATAAATTAAGTATTCCCAAGGGCATTTTGTATTTTCAGACAGGATTTATAAAACAATCAGGACTTTTCTAGGTAGGTTTTTTAGTTGGTTCCAAGTTTTACCTTTTATCTCCACCAAAACAAAACCACCCATTAGGGTGGTTTTGTTTTGGTGGAGTAGAACAAGCAAACTGCTTTACTTGAGCCGGTCTTTATATTTATAATTTTTGTCAAAAAATGGTAACATATGACAATGGCAGATTGGAAAAAAATCACCCAAAAAGGAAATGTCAGTGATCGTCGCGGTTCCCCCCTAGCTATAGGGGGTGGAATTGGAATTGCTGGTGTTGGACTCATGTTACTTTTTACATATCTATCGGGAGGGGATGTACTGGGAACCTTTTTGAATATCGCTTCACAAGATGCTTTGACTCCAAACCAACAAGATGTTGCACAGTTTGAAGGACAAGATCCTTACGAAGAATTTATTACTACTGTCTTAGGTTCTACTGACCAATACTGGACGAACGAATTAAGTACCCAAGGTATAACCTACACACCTCCAGAACTTGTACTCTTCCGTGACAGCACGCAGTCTGCCTGTGGTGGAGCCTCTGCAATGGTAGGACCACATTATTGTCCACTTGATTCTGTTATTTATCTAGATGAGAGGTTTTTTACGGAATTACAATCACGCCTTGGAGCGGAAGGAGGTGACGTAGCTGAAGCGTATGTGATTGCACACGAGGTCGGTCACCATGTTCAAAATAAACTGAAACTTTTAAATGCCTCTGATAGTAACGCGACATCGGTTGCACTAGAGCTTCAAGCAGATTGTTTTGCCGGGCTGTGGCTGGGATCACTTAAAGATGAGGATGTACTTGAAGAGGGTGAGGTTCGTGAAGCCCTAGATGCTGCTAGTACTGTTGGAGACGATAATATTCAAAAGCGGACAGGAGGTGAAGTCCAACCTGAATCATGGACTCATGGCTCATCAGAACAAAGAGTAGCGGCATTTAACTCCGGCTATAACGGCACCGGTTTGCAAAGCTGTATTTAGTTGGTTCTTTACCGATAATTATTGCAATCTCCACTTTTATAAAAAATGTGCTCGCTTTTGGCGAGCCATTTTTTATTAGTTAATTACTGCCTACTTAAATTTTAAGTTATTCATATACCCAATTAATTGGGACAACTGTCTTCGAACCGTATCAATTTCATTAAATTCAGCTTCTGAAATGAGATCTTGGCCTTCATTTTCTTTAAAATAATCATAGATGGCTTTCGTGCTACTAAATACAAGTTTCATACGCTCGCGTTGCACCATAACATCTGAGTTTAAAAAACCTGGTTCATTCATGAGCTGCAGGACTTCATCATGAATAGCGAGAGGTACCGTACTTAGTATCGTCCCTAATTTTTCTTGTTGTTCCTCAGAAAAATTATAAGTAATACCTTCATCAGAATGCTCAGGGACATTGTTTAAACGAGCGAGAATAACGACATTCATAATACTATCAAATACTTTGTCGCCGACGAGGGTTTGGATTTTTTCACCAGCACTACCGAGTAAGTCGTGGACGTTATCCAAAGCATCGAGTGTCTCTATCGCTTCCGGCGTCAGTGCAGTTTTAAGAACGTTAAAGGTACTAACCTTTTGTTCTATGCTCATTTTTTTACAGAGTTCAATACAGCGTAGTTGGGTTGGACCAAAGCCATCATTGAGCCGCAAGAGTTCCATAAGCTCAGTTTGCAAATCTTCTGGAGAGGAAGTTTCTTCTTGCTTTGCAGTGGGGTTTTTGTTTGGTTGTTCTTCAGTCATATATGTATATACATCATACACCAGCACATATGCGTATAAAATCAGTAATCAATGACGTGACTGAGAAACTCCTCTCAAAAATAAAAGCGGCCCGAGCAAAAGATGCCCGGGCCGAGGGTGAGTAACTACTCACCAGGATGATGAACCACCACCAAACTCAGAAGAACCAGTGCCGACAGTTGACGAACCGCCCCCGAAATCAGTTGTTGAAGACGGTCTGTTATTGTCGTTCGACACAGAACTCGCCTGTGACCGACGACGGTCATCGTCGTCATTTTGACGGCGCCGACGATCCGCCTCTTCTTCTTCTCGCCGTTCTTCTTGCCGCTTCGCCTCCGCTTTGTGCACCGCCGTCTTGGCAGCACGATCCACTTCGTCAAGGGCGGCTTCGAGTTGCGCACCGAGGGTCAACGTCGTCGCAATTGACCGTTCACGCCGCAGGGTATCAAAACGAGCTTCAACTTCATCAAGCGCCTTGGTTGTTGCCTGACTGATGTCGCTCCGATGATTCTTGAAGTAACGCTTATGGTCACCCAGGCGCCCTTCAATATCGCGGACGAGTCTGGCGGCGCGCTCAATGCGCGCCGCTTCTTCTTGTACGGCTGCTTGCGTGCCTTGAAGGGCTGCATCAGCAGCGTCGTCAACCGACGACAACTGCCGAAACAGATCGACGACCGGGAGCGGCTGCACTTTCATCAGCCTCTCCACTTCCCCCAGGGACTGCTTCATGTCCTTCAGTGCCTGCTTGCGTTCAGTCGTCGCAAACGAGGGATGCGCCTTGAGGTACGCTTCAGCCGCAGAGATGCTCTCTTGGGCTTCACGATACTCGGCAGTCGCATCTTTGACCATCTGGTCAAGGTGCTCTTGGCGATGAACAATCGCTTCGAGCAAGTCCTCGATGTCTTCCCAGATTTCGGCCACTGCGACCAGTTCGGTTTGAACGGAGTCCCAGTCTTGAGCTTGAAGCTTTTGCTTGATGGCAATCATCTTGCCAGAAAGCGTTGCGTAAAGACGTTCCGCCTCGGTGCCGTTGCCGGCCACGATGCGATAGCACTCTTTCGTATACGCAGACACCATGGTGACCATGGTAGCCCGCGCATGTTCGGCAAGCGACGGAAATGAACCCACCTGGACACGAAGTGCATCCAAATCACCCTGCGCCTTTTGGCGCCGAGCCGGCAGAGCTTCTGCTGCTTTCACAGAATCAGCCAACCGGGTACGCGCAGCGACGAGTGCCGCGGCAGCCTCCTCCCATTCAAGGGTATCGATAGCGCGACGTGCGCTCTCGATCAGTGTTTCACCTTCCCGAAACATCGCTTCGGGAGCCGTCACGACGAAGCCTTGCGACCCCATCGTATGCATCACCTGCCCCACTGTGGGGACAAGGTTACGCACGGCGTCGTACTCGGCCGGCAGACTGGCCGCGAGCGCCGTGGCGCGAGTGACCTGATCAGCCAAGTCGGTCAACTGATTCGTAACTGACTGATAGTCATGACGAAGTTTTTCGAGAACCTCTTGCGACGCCCCGTATTCTTCGTGAGTCAGACCATCACGACGCGGATCAGCGACGGCATTGAACTGGACATTCAGACGTTCTGCCGTGCGGTAGAACACTTGTATCCGTTCCTGCCATGCATCCAACTGCGTAATCGTTGCACTCTTGGTAGCGGCCGAAAGTGCGGCGACTACCTGATTATGTGCTTTGTCGACATCGAGACTTAAGGTCCCAATGGCAGCAAAAGCCTCAACGGCTCTCTGCTGCGCCGTGAAGCGCAACCCTTCGGCCCGGCGATGCTCTGTATATACTGTATAAACACGACGCAGACCAAAGATGAACCCCAGGAGCAAAAGTCCAACGACGAGGACCTGCGCAAACGGCTTGAGGTCAACCGGCTCACGTTCTATCACCCGCTCCACCACTTGAGGAGCAGCGGGAGTAAGGACCGTTGGTGCCGCCGGCGCATCAACCTTCACGATGATGTCTTCGATACGCTGCAGGCCAAGAACCATCGCGCGATCGTAGTCACCATCACGAAGAGCGGGTTTCATCCGCTCAATCGTCATTGGCCACGACTGCCTCAGCTCAGGAGCCCATTGATCACCATAGTACAGACCAGTCTGACGATTAGTTGTAACAAAGAGGATGATCATATTGCTACGCGGCTCGCCAGCCAAGTTATTCCAGGACTCGCAAACTTCAGTCCTGATGTATCTGACGTGGAGATCGAGGTTCGCACTCGGCGCATAGTCAGGAGCGATGCGTACCCGAACTTCTGCACCCGTTGCAGCGGCGAGATCCGCTGCCGCCGCCCGTACGCCCGAGATATCCGTAAGGACCCCAGCCGTATCAACGACCGGTTCACCACACGGTTCGAGTGCAAACGAGGGAGCAGCCGAAGCTACCAGGAGTGCGCAGATTAGGGCGCGGAGGAGATGCATCATAATGACGCCTTTCTGTTGGTTATAGGTGATGAGAAGGACGGAATACTCTAAAAATACTATACCATATATAATTAATATTTCAAGTATTTGATTTGTCTGCGGCTGGTTTTTATTTACAAAAGAGCGCTTTAACTATATTGTTCTAACAGAGATGACAGGAGATAGACGATGACCTCCCTCTATATCGGTACCGAGAATATCCCCACCAAAACATTTGATGGGCAACCAATGACCATCAAACCGATTTTGGTAGAAGTGGAGGGTAGATTTATCTCCCACCGCGACTGGAAACCCCCGCCTGATGTATCAGAGATAGACATGGTGGTGGCGGGAAAAATGCGAGAAATACCACTACCTCTTCCGGGTGATGTAGCGCAGGGAATCTTGCATCACCTCAAGTACTTCCACGGCAGGCAAGACAACTCGTTTGATTGTTACGCGTTTGCAAACCTGGTGAAGGGAGTGCCGCAGCACCGTATGCCATACATGCTTTTGCACTGGCACAAACGTCACCTCCCTTGGCGCGTACCCATTGGAAGTGTAGTATTCCTCGAAAGTGGAGCCACCAGATTCCATCACGCCGCTATCTACCTCGGCAGACAACTGTACCTTTCGGTCTGGGGTGCTGGCGGCGACTTGGAGATTGCGACCCTGAAAACGATGAAGCGTGACTTCGACGCCGAACGGGTGATGCTTGCTCACCCCATGTAACGAATGCCGCCTTCCCTTCGGGGTAGGCGGCGTTATTGTTACATCCCCGTAATCAGCGGGATCTCAGTCACCTTTTGTCCCACAAACGTGTAGAGAGCTGCCGGTCGATTCGCCACTCCGGACTGGACCTCACCGGTCTCTTTAATAATATCGAGTGCTAATATTTTCTTGCGGAAGTTTCGTTTATCAAATTCCTCACCACGGACGATTTCATAGACAGACTGGAGTTCCGTGAGCGTAAACTGTTTTGGTAGGAGCAACCGGACAATCGTGGTGTACAAAAGTTTACTCGCGAGGCGCCGGTGCGCAACGGCCAACATATCGTTATGGTCATAGGCCAATTTTTTGATTGACTTAACCGGGACCCAAGTAGCCCCCGCGTAGCTAAATGTTTCAACTGTTCGCGGCGACACCAATCCCAAATACGCAATTGCGACCGCTCGGCTACGGACATCACGATTAACTGCTGTAAAGGTAGCGAGCTGTTCGGTATAGACATCGTTCAGTCCCACTTTTTCTTTAAGGTGTCGCGCGAGCGCTGTCGGGGCGTCTTCGTTCGGTTTCATTACTCCACCCGGAAATGCAGAGAAACCTTTATATTCGGCAGTATCAGTAGCGACCGGACGAAGAAGGGTCACTAGCTCACCATTAACCACGGCAAAAATAACGGCATCTACCGCAGCAATTGCAAACCGATACGAGGAATCTAGAGCCATATACTTATCGTATAAAATACACGATGAAGCCTCAGTTGTCGAGCCAATTTCCCCTCTTATATATTTAATCAAACTTACCTAGTGAGGCAGTATGATTCACTATCTTGAAGTGCAGCTTCAGCATGCCCTGGTGCACAGACAGTAAAGCGACCGAGGTCGTCCACCCGTACCGTATATAACGAATCCGCTTCATCTCCCCCATCAGGGTCAAATGGCAGAGCGCTTGGAATATACGTTGGCACCAAACAGGACAAATCAATGGCGCTGCCACCGGTACCGATGTTTGTTGCGGTTATTGGCACCGTATCGGTAGTACAGGTAAAGATACCTCTATTGTCAGCAATATTTTGTCCAATCGCATTTAAAATAGTTGCGACATTTGATTCACGTTGGGTGTTTCGTGATTGAGCAAATTGTCGGGCTGGGTTAATAGCGACAACAACAATAGAAGCCAGGATTGCAATGATGCCAATTGCAACCAGAAGCTCCATGAGAGTAAAACCGCGAGTTTTTTGAACGAAGGTAATTGATGAGGTGGTCATAAAAATATGAACTTTACAAACTAATTATTAAGGTCCTTTATTTCTCTTTTGGGCTACTATAAGTATAGAACCTTTACTGGCTCGTGTACTTTACATCTGTGAATATCTATGACTCCACATACATTTCACGCCATGACACTAAACTCAACGAAGGCTCCGAGTTGGAGCTAACGAGTACTTGAGAAGAGAGCGGTTCATCTATGTGGATATCGGTCATTTTATATACATACTCGTGAGTGATTACAACTTGATCTACTACTGCTCGTACTTTCATAGTTACTATTTTTTCACTAGCTTCATTAATGATAAAAGGAGAAACTTCACAGATACCTGCTTTGAAATTAAAAACTTCACTGCCTCTGTAATTCGGATTCTGTAAGAACTTCCCCACACTAAGCTCTGCACAACTGTGTGCAAAATGAATAGATGATTCCAGTGATTCATTTGCCAAAATAGCAAAACGAGTAGACCACCCGAGCAGTGCGGCTTCAGTAGAGAGAAGAAGGAGTACCACACTAATAACGACACTAGCCATTAATGCTACATAGCCATTATGTGATTTTTTATTACTAAGTTGTATTTTCATGTAGTTATATAAAGGTTCGTATTTTAAAAGGAACTCCATTAAGAGAATATTTAATGATTAATTCAGTACTATTAAGATTGGGGAAATTACGCATAGTAATCTCTATGTTTGATACATAAAAATCTTTTCTGGTTAGCAATACAACTGGATTGGTGCCTCGCTGTAGAAAAAATTGACCATCTGCTATGCTAAATTTAAGCGGAGAATCACTTTCTAAATCTTTCCGTTCTATCTCAAGCATGGAAGAACTTTCGAAACTAACATCAGAGGCTCCTGTCAATGCCCAGGAAAGCTTATTGTTAATAAATTGAGCCTCTCGATACAGAGTAATTTCATTTCGGTTTTCCTGAATACTCGAGAGCATAGTAAATACTGTTATGAGTGCGCCAGACATGAGCATGCTAAATAAACCAATGTATACAATAACTTCTATTAAGGTAAAGCCAGGATTTTTCATATTGAAGAGAGCGTACGCATAACTTCCGGCTGGGTATTTGATTGGGAATTTATATATACATATTCTTCGGTTAACGCGAGCCCTAATGGTACCAACCGCGGAATACTCGATATGCCCAGACGACCAGCATTTACTGTGGTGGTACTCCACCGCAAAGAATCACTCTCCCATACCTGAAATTGTGCACCGACACGGTTAGTGCTTAAAAAAAGATATTTTCCTGAACAGCCAAGCGAAAGAACATCAGCACCTACTTCGCTCACTTCTGCTAGAAAAGAGCTTTGTAATAATGATGTGACGTTGATGTCATATAGTTCAGGTCCTCCATTATTTTTTCTGCCAAGATATAATGAGTTACCCATAAGACAAAGGGAGCTTGCATCTCCAGCTCCTGGAAGGTCAACACTATGCACAGGAGTAACACTATCGTTAGTTACATCAAGAACTTCAAGCTCATTAAGGGCCGCGCTGGCTGCTAAAAATACGTACCTTCGGAGAGAACCATTAACACTCTGCTCACGTACCGTCAAATCATTCACTGTCCTACCCAGATTACGTGCAGCACTAATTATTTCCTGAGGTTGGCGCGGATTACTTATATCAAATATATGGAACTCTGCTCCAGCAGTTTCCCTGGTTAAAACATATAGTCGCTTGCTATAGGCAACTACTCGCCATCCTTGCGGAAAAGATCCGTTACTTGGAACCCCGAAGAGAGACACCTCTGTTACCCACTCGGGTTTATCTTTGTATGTAACATCAAAAACTCCAAGCTGATTTGATGTGGTATGCATCATTACATAGCCATAGACTCGACCAGTAGTTATATTTCGGACCACATCAATACTATTTATCCGTTTCGATGTTCCCGTTGCACTACTTACGAGAACTGGCTCAGCCGCTGGTGTATTGGGTACACTGTAGATTCGAAGCTGAGGACTTGATGAAGAAGTGATAAATATCAATGAATCAAAAACATCAATTCCGGTAGTAAATTGAGCTTGACTAGCCAGATCATTGTCTGTCCGTATCTCATTAATTCCCCACGAGCCGCGAGGCGAAGATAATGAACAGTCACCACCACGAGCAAGTATGTCTCTATTATTTAAAAACTGTGAATACAGTTCTATACTACTGGTTGGATACCGCTCGCTTAATTTCCAAGATACTTTGTGTACAACATTTTTTACACATGGCGATACATCATTCACTATATTTTCAACGACGTAACACACGCGAGCAGGAACACACGGTTGTAAACCACCTTCAGATAACGCCTCGAGGGTACTTGATGCAGCAAAAAAATCTGAAGCAGTCAAAACAGAAAAATATTCACCGGTTCCTTTCGTAAGATATATGGCTTCATGCGCGACAGCAATAGTAGTCCGCCAGTACTGCAGCGAAAAGTTTGACTGAAGAACGGAAGTGATGATTGTTGCAAGTAACGCAATAGCAATAAGTAATTCCACAATACTAAAAGCAGCCCGGTAGTTAGAATTCAATGTGCCCTTCATAATTTATTTTAATTAAACTCGATACACTAGAGCGCGCGCGATCAATAACAGTAATTACCTGATCTGCACTCGTGGCCGAACGAAATGTAAAAATTACCTCAGGAAATGGTTGTGCTGAAATAGTAATGGGATATACGTTTGTAAAAAATACCCGACTCGACGGAGCGCTTACGGCATAAGAGTTTCCTGAAAATAGTACGTACCCATCTTCAAAAAAACGCACTCCGTGAGCGGTTCCATTTTCACCATTTTGAGCATTCGCCCGTGCTGTTTCCAATATGTGTACCATGGCCCGCGTTTGTGAATAAAATCCTTCACTTCGGTAAAAGGCAATGCCAAATAGTACAGTGAGACCAATGAGCGAGCCACACAACGTTAACGTAACGAGAACTTCAATTAACGTGAATCCATCTGCTTTTTTTAGAGTATCAAGCATGCAGGTTATTTGTAATGCTATAAATTGGGGTAACAATCGAAATTGCAATGAAACCAACACACAGCCCCATTAGTAACATGAGTACCGGCTCTACTACTGTCGTTATGTTTTTTGTGAGATCTTTTATTTCTGACTCGTATACTTCAGAAACAAACGTTAGGGAATAACTTAAATTACCTGAATTTTCTCCTGACTGAATCATTTGTATGCACAGTGATGGAAAAAGCTCCGGATATAACTTGAGCTGACTCGACACCGTTTTGCCTGTTATCACACCTTCTCGAGCAAAAACAAAAGCAGATTTGTACTGAAGGTGAGAAGTGCTTGAAACAATGCTCAGTAGTGCAACTTCGATTTTGACATCATTTCTTAACAGAAGTCCGAGAGTTCGACAAAAATTAACGGTATTGTAGTATTTGCAGAGCTTTCCAAAGATTGGTAATTTTAAATAGACCGAATCTCTCAAACGAGCTAGTGGGACCCAAGCTCGTAATGACCAGTACACTGCACTCAAAAGAATAATGGTAATAAGGAACCAAAGTCCATAACTTCTGATAGCATCACTCAAAAATATTAGTATTTTAGTAGAGAGGGGTAGATCAATTTTTAAACTAGTAAAGATTGGGATTATTTTTGGGAATATATATACAACTAAAAATAGAGTGATGCCGAGAGTAGAAAGAATTATAATAGCAGGATAAATGAGAGCACCTTGAATCTGTCTTTGGAGTTCATATTTTTTCTTATTTTCCTGTGCAATATATTCTAGATTTTCAGCCAAGGTACCTGTCTCTTCTCCAATTTGTATAACGTTGATAGTAAAGCCACCAAATGTCGAAGCATATTTACTCAGTGCTAAAGAAAGTGTTTGTCCTGACGATACGTCATTCACGAGTGATGAAAAAAACATTTTCTGACTTTTTCCCACTGCCTGATCACACATAAGTAGCAAACTCTGGGTGATTGGCATACCTGAGCGTAGGAGCATAGCTAAACGTTTAATAAAAACAGTCCGTTCCTTCATAGAGAGCCTTACTCCTGCACTAACTACGCTACGCCGTTTTAAAATGACAGCCCAAAAATGAACTTTTTGTTGCGTAACGTAGTCCTGGTATTTTTTAATATTATTCATATTTCATTTTTATCATTTCTTCTAGAGTGGTTTGCCCAAGCAGGACTTTCGAAAAAGTATCATCAAAAAATGATGACATTCCGTCTTCAATGGCTCGCTGATGCAACACACTTGCGGACTCGCGTAACAGCACTGATTCACGGAGCCGTGGCGTCATGACCAGAACCTCATGTACACCAACTCTTCCCTTATATCCTGAACCATTACAGACAGCACAACCGACACTTGACCAAATTGTACGTTCGCATAAATTCACCGTAGTTGGCAAGAATGACTGGAGGTTATTAATTTCAGATAATAATAACGTTCTTTCAATCTTGCAGTTGTCGCACAGACGGCGTAATAAACGCTGGCCAATCGCCACACTCACTGTAGAGGCAATGAGATACGATTCAACCCCCATATCCAAAAGACGCGGCAACGTAGTTGCCGCGTCGTTGGTATGTAGCGTTGAAAGGACAAGATGTCCTGTCAGGGCGGTATTCACTGCCAACCCAGCTGTTTCGTGGTCGCGTATTTCGCCGACCATAATAATATTTGGATCTTGACGTAAGATACTTCTGAGTCCATTACCGA
The DNA here is from genome assembly GCA_031430855.1 of Candidatus Kaiserbacteria bacterium. Lineage (GTDB taxonomy): Bacteria > Patescibacteriota > Minisyncoccia > Phycocordibacterales > UBA918 > OLB19. The sequence continues at coordinate 142,264 of JANPCG010000015.1, read as the reverse complement.
ACATGAGTCCTGATCGTGCATTTACCTGAATTTGATTAATACCAGCAATTGCATACTCAATTGGGTCTTCAATAGTAACAATTGAAGTGTGTTTGCTATTAATTACATTAATAAGTGTATAGAGGGTAGTGGTTTTTCCGCTACCAGTTGGTCCGGTTGCCAAAATCATACCGTGAGGACGTTTAAGTGCTGCTTGTATTTTTTCTTGATTCGGTAAGCTAAAACCTAACTTTGTTAAATTAAATAATTTTTTTGTATCAACTAACAAACGGAGTACCGCATTTTCACCATAATACAACGGAACTATAGATACACGCACATCGATATTTTCTCCACTCTGCAACATCTGATTAAATCTTCCGTCTTGCGCAGCTTGATGTTCGTCAGTCCGCAGTCCACACATAATTTTAACTCGTGAAATAACTTCAGCATGTAACGAGAGTGACAACATGAATGCATCTTCCAACATACCATCAACTCTGATACGAATTTGAATATTTTCTTTTGTGGGATCAATATGAACATCTGAAGCACGCGCGATATACGCGTACTCGATTAGAGAATCTATCAAACGGATAATCGATAGACTGGTTCCTTGATCCAATTCAAAATCAATTTTAGCAGCACACGCGCGCAATGGCGTATCACATGAGTCGAGCAATTTTTCGTGCCCACCTTCCATACCATTAATCATCCCACTAAGCGGAAACAATGCAAAACCAGTTGTACACAGAATGTGCCAACCGGTTTTGTTTGATGGTAATTATGTTCTTAGCGTCCAAGTCCCGCTTCAGCGTTAATTGAAGTTGAGGTATCAATCGTAGCATTAATCACTTCACCACTCTCGGCTGCGCCGCTATTATTTTGTAGTTCCTCGTTTGGAGAAACAGGACCCTCGCCACGATCAATCATCATGGGATCGACTGAGAAATCAATATCGACAATCATGCCGGTATCAATATCAATTTCAACCTGACCGAGAGTCGAAAGCTTCGCCTCAATTTCACCCGTGAGTACAACTGCTTCATCGAGCGTGGTACGCGCTTCGGCTTCTGCCTGCCGCGTCGCCGCTGTCGTGAGCTCTGTCGCCTGCCCAAGTTTCTCCGTCAAATCTCTATGGACGATTCCGGCAATTTTAGACTTGTATGTTTTAAGAATGTTAGCTAATGCCGTTGTCCGAGCCACCATGTCTGCCTGATAAGAATTCACATCATATACTCCCGTCGCTAAATCTGATACCTTCATAGACATAGTGACATCACCCATTTCAGTCGAGTCAGGATTTTCAATCGCAAGGAATTGCTCGAGGGCACCAGAAATTTTAGCTTGTGTTTCAACCGCAATTTGGGGACTACTTTTTGCCGCCGCGTCATTTGCGCGCTCGGCCTGATCATTGATTTGGTTCGATACCGCAACCGACATCGTGTCAGTTAAACGACCGGCTACCTGAAGAGCTTCCGCTTCTTTGATTCGTTCTTCGAGAAGTTGCGCTTGGAGTTCTGCCTCACTGTCCGCACTCATGGTAAAGGCACTACGAATTGTTTCGTTAAATTCAGTTTTTATCGGATAGAGAAAATCGCCAGGTACAGTACCCTGCGCAGTAAAGCTCATTCCCCCACCAACCAGAATAAACAGAAGGAGCATAAATGGCACCGGAGCATAGCGTAACGAGGACCAGAATGAGGATATGAGTGATACCTTTGGGAGACTCTCTTCTTTTTGTATCTCGTTAAATGCTACATATTCCATTAACGCTGCGTGAATCCGGGTACGTGAAGATTCCGAGAGGGTAATCTCCCGTAACTGTTCTAATTTTTCGGTTGTGCGGTTATCGGATTTCATATGTGTAAGAGTTGCTGCAATCGCTTGGTGGCGCGGTGCAATCTGACTGAAATGACATTTGCGGTTTCTTCGAGTATGTCAGCGATATCTTTGGGGTCGAGCCCTTCGACGTAGCGAAGCACGAGCACATCTCGATCCATCGTATCCATACCTTCCATGGCAGCAATAACTTCTTGATGCGCAAAAAGCATTTCTGGACCAGCACTCTTTTCGGTCGGCTCAAGACCAAGGGCGAGACGGTCATCCAAAGAATCTGACTTTTTACGCTTATACCAGTCCTTCGCTAAGTTATTTGCGATTGTATATAAAAGAGCTCGAGTATTCGTGATGTCTTTTTTAGCTTTGAGATACTGCCAGTAGCGCATAAACACTTCTTGGGTCATATCTTCAGCCAGCTCTTTGTTTGAAACCTTCACCAGACAAAACCGAAAAATCGCGTCCCCGTACTGGGTAAATGTCTCCGAAAACTCAATTTCAATAGTACTCTCACACATAAAACGATAGATATCTCTAACTCTTACATTGAATTACCCGGCTCGCAAGGTCGTTATTTGGTATTACGTATATTTTTAATGATTATTTGAGCCTCCGGTTTTTCCCGCTCATCTATTTACAAAATTACTGGTCAGGTTCATGCTAGACACTAGAGATGAAGGTGAGTTCGTCTCAAAAGCAAGGGGGATAAAAAATGTTGACCATAAAGTCGATTATTACGCTCGGGGACATACTTGAGCAAACCACCGGCGAAAAGGCCGGGGTGAGATACCTCAAGTGTTGCGCGTACATTCTCAGCAGATACCGAGAAAAGCCAAAGAATCTCAAGAATCATCTTGAGCAGCTGCGTAGCAATCTCCGCCTTTTAGTGGAGACGGTCACAACTACCTGCGTTGACACGGTTGTCGATGACCTCCTCGCGCAGCAGACGAGCTTCCACCCACCACCCAAAAGGGGGCAGCGGGTACGGAAGGAACGATTCGACCGCAAGCATTTGGCGGACGAAACGTACGTGTCGTTGGGAGTGTTTCTGTATGAGGCAGTCGACGCCTTGCAGGACTGCCTTTTGCCCAAACCCCCACCTCGGGTGAGTGAGGCGCACGAGTCACGGTTTGACGACTGCAAGATTGGTCTGATGATGGCGATTCTCTTTGACCTCGAGACATACGCCATCTCCGCCATGCGGAGCGAGTTCCTCAAGAAGAACCCCATTTTTGGGAAGAAGTAGAAGAAGATCTCCCGGGCCTGTTCCCCGGGAGATTTCTTTTGTATAATTATTGTGTATGTTACTACCCATCACCGCGACTGTAGCAGCTTTATTATCATTATTGTACGTAGGATTATCAGCACAGATTATCCGAGGACGAATGAAAGGAGCGGGACCGGAGATTGGGACTAATGATGAAAATGATGAATTTTTCAGAGCTGTCCGGGCCCATGCTAATTTTATCGAGTACACCCCCCTCTTTTTAATCCTCCTGACTCTCCTCGAACTGGCTGATGCTCCTTCACTTTTTATGAGCTTATTAGGTGGAACGTTTATTATTGGTAGAATTTCTCACTGGTATGGACTGACTGAACCTGACCGATTGCGTTTCCGTACCCTCGGCATGGTACTGACCCTTACTCAATTAGTAGCCGGTGCAGTACTTCTGTTGACTGAAGTATTTTAATATGGAATCAAAACGCACCACTTACATGAGCATGCTGATTGGCGGCATGATTGGAGGATACCTACCCATTATTTTGGGCGCAAGCTATTTTTCTTTTTGGTCTCTCTTTGGCAACGCGCTTGGGGCCATTATTGGCATATATATCGCTTTCAAACTTCGGTCGAAAAATTGACTTTCGGCTATTTCCGTTTCTGGCTAGGGTAAAAATCAATTCCTGCAGCCATCCTTGTCTACCTATGCACAGCTCTCGAGTCATAACTGTCAACGCTTAGTTTATACCCATGATAAAATATCTTTATATGGCTAATAACACATTTACTGTTGATTTTGATTTACCAGAAGTTGCTCCCTCAACTCCGAAAAAACCGCGCATTCATGCAGGAAACGATTCTGTCTGTATAGCGTGCGAAGGATAATACAAACGTTAGTTAACAAAAAACCACACAAACGTGTGGTTTTTTGTTTTATGTATCTATCTACATTACGTAGGCAAAGACCGTTTTTACTGGTTGTAACACGTGACCAACTTTGCTCCTTCAAGAAGAGTTGGTTTTGCTCCACCACTAATGGCGAGAGTTCGATCAATACCAATACTTGCTTCGGCACACACTTTCATTTCATTAGTAATAATTATTTCATCTCCCGTGACCCCGGCAGTCGAAAGCATCGTCTTTTGGGCTTCTGGCAAGTCACTTACCTTAATGACAAACGCAGTAGCAGTCGGACTGGTAACCGTAGGGACTGTGGTCGTAGTAGTTGAATTAACCGTAGTATTCGTTTCGTACCCTCCCTGGCTTCCTGTCTCATTATTTGGCATACTATTTTGATTTGTTAGAGACGTTCCATCTGGTGCCGTATTTTGATTTACGGTAGTCTCAGTATTACCAAAGAGATTAAAGAGAAGGTACACCACAATGGCAGCTACGATAATAACGATAATGATACCGAAAGTGTTGTCTTTATTGCGTTCCATAAAATATTTTAAGTGATTAAGGGTTACTTGAATACGAATTTTTATACCGTTGTTGCACAGAGAAGGGTTTGTGTCAGAATAGCACTGTACGTATCTAGATCGTCTGATATGAACGATTGTCTTCCGCTCAGCTCTTCTGATTCCATAAATTCATCAATGGCAATCTGAATTACTTCTTGGGACCGCTCGGTACTTTCAATCCCAAATCTATCTTCAGTCTTGATGAGTACTTCAAAATACTCCTCAAAAGCATCTCGGAGCCGCGCCCGAACGATAGTTTGTTCTGTAACGGGAATCATATCAGTCATAAACAGGGAGTTCGCGGCTTCAATTGTGGCTAAAAAACTCTTGGTACTACCATCAAGGTTATTGTACGTTAGATTAATCATAGCTTTTTTGTTACTGAACTCAGTGGCGTATACAGCGAGACAAATCTGTCCCCCCGCACGTGATACCTACCATTACCGAAACCAGCCGTTGCCAACATAAGCGTTAATAAGTACGTTCTCGATTACTTCTTCATGAGACTCTGTTGTACAAAAGTTTCACTATGAGATGGTATCTACCCTGAAACAAACCAGCTCATTTACCCAGCTCGACGCAGTAACTGGACGAGCCAGATAGCAATGACTGAACCAATGACAGCGACTCCTAAACTGTAAAGATTAAGTCCGCTTACCCCACTAGAGCCCAGTGCGTTAAACACCATTCCACCAACCACTGCCCCGAGAATACCGATGACAATATTAAGGATTATTCCTTGTGAAGCATCTGTTCCCATCAGAATTGAACCAATCCAACCTGCGACCCCTCCTAATACAACCCACGCGAGAATACTCATACTGAAAATAAAATTAATGATTGCTAATAAGTAACACGTTTTACATTTAACAAAACTCTTAAGTCAGTAACTAGAGAAGTTACTGGTATACATGATAAGCGGTATCAAAAGTTTGTCAAAAAATAATACCAAATTATTTATTATTGGCGAACACTGTTCTTGTATCAACCTATATTGCAACGTTATTTTCTTTTTTTGACAGCTGTAGATATTTATCCTTTACTACACTGTACACAGATTTATCCACAGTTTGTTACTAAAAATTTACAAATAAATTTTGTCATGCTAAGATGCCAAAGGGAAAGTGTTCCCTACTACTCAAACTCCACCGCAGAAAGGAGTAGCACATTATGATTGGTTGTTAAAAAAGTAATGTCGAATGGAAATGTGGCAGTTGTGCCATACTATCCTGGGCTTGAAGAGTGGGTGCTTTGATTCAGTTCAAGGACGAAGCTATATTCCGTCCACCAATGGACTTCCAATTCGACAAACTCTGTGTGCGCAAGTGCACACTTTTTTTATGTTTAAATTATTGATTCCACAAACCTAAATACATTGTCCGGAGGGTATCAGCGATATCTTGATTTGTTATGGTAAGTCCTACTATCCCCTCTTTAGCCGAAGCAAACGAAACTGAATTATTATAAATATACATATCTGACCCAAACGGTAGATCTTCTGCTTTAATGCGCTTTAGTTTCTGTAGTCGGAACGGCACGAAATCATCTCCCGTCGGAAGCGTATACATTACCCATGATTCAATACCCAACTTTTCACGTTTATCGGTAAATTGTTTTAGTTCCTCGGTCGAAAAAATTTTCTGCATTTGATTATAGGCAGTCACCATCAGTAAACGGTCTGGCTTTTGGTCTAAAATTGAATTACGCATCGATACCAAACCCTCTTTTCCTTCAAAAACACGGACAGTGGGACGATCCACTAAACCCCCAAATAACTTAAGGAGTTCGGGCACTAATTTAGCTACCTCTGCTTTCTGCACCTCAATTTGTTGCTGTTTATGCTCAAGAATACGGACGAGATTATTAGGTGATTCTGATGCAAAAATTGTTTTTTTACCCCGCTTAAACGTTGAAACAAGACCATAATCAATTAAAAGCTTAATTTGCACATACGTAGTAGAACGATTAAGCTTCGACAATTTAGCCAACTGATCAGCCGTCATTTCTCCACCAGAAAGCAACGCAAGATACACACTTGCTTCTTTTTCTGTCAGTCCAAGATCAATAAGATTTTTAATCATAAATACAGAGTCGTACGCACGGTAACAGTGTACTTCACATTACCTCTCTCAATTCACTTAGTCAATTACCGCAAGGAAATAAAATACCACCACGAGACTCTCCCGCTGTTCGTAATTTTTTTGTGAGCTCTAAGAGAGTACCCAGCTCAGAACGTGAGATATTCTCTCGATAGAGCCCGTCAATTTCCTCAGCGAGAGCATATTTAATAGTATGGAGCAGGCTTTCAGTTTTAGGAGTTACGGAGAGCAGAAATTTACGCCCGTCTGTTTTATCCTGAACCCGCTTAATATATCCATCCTGAACTAAAAAATGTACTTGGCGAGCAATTGACGCTTCGGTTTGAAAATTAAAACGAGCAATCTCTGCCTGGGTAATGCCTCCAAACTCAATGAGTGGCATGAGAATCCTAAAACGAGCCAAGGTGAGATTGAATTTTGTTCGTAATATAGCGTCAAACAACTCATCGGTCTGATGAGCAACGATATGGAGTGAGCGTATCACCTCAAGCGAAAGAGACTGCCGCGGGACAGAAATAGATTTTGACATTTCATAATACTAAACATGTTGAGCTTCTATTGCAAGCATTCTCACTCTGGCAAATTACCTACAGGTATCCCAATTACCTTTTCTGGCTCTCTCTGCGTCACGTTCGATTTCTTTAAATCGAGTCGAAAAATCCTGATTCGGAGCAATCATCATAGTCCGAGCAAAACCATCCTGTATAAGCGTTTCATTTATAAAAAGTGTGTCTACGTAGACATACGCCAATAACCGTCCATACGGATCAAAAAGTTCTCGTCCGGGTACAAGGGAGATTTCTCCAGTCTGTAATAATGCCTCATTTGCTTTTGTCGCAGCAGCGCTTCCACACTCAGGGATTCCCTCTCGGTACGGCTCGGGTGTATCAATTCCAATATACCTGACCCGAACTATCTCGCTACTGGCATTGACCCGCACATTTAGAGTGTCACCATCAATTACCTCAACCACCTGGGCAGTCACTGTCGCATAAGATGCAAAAGGGGAAGCAGGCGCCATTACGCCATCTGCCGGTCCAAACGGATTCCCAAATAATGTAGTAAGAAAAACCACCAAAGCAGCCATGAACGCATTCATATCACCTGAGTATGTCATACTAGATATTAAACGGTATGCACAATAACCCCCATATTAATGCCGGTACCATTTTCCCACCAACCTTGGTGGCCAGTGCACTGATTGGACTCATGACAATAGGTGGGCTCTGGCTCCTACCACTTATTACATCCGTAACCAGCATGACCATCAATCCTCAGGCACTTACAAGCGAAATTAATACTGCGTTTACTATTTCTATCGATGTACAGACACCATCATCCGTTAACGCATTTGCGGGAACGCTCCATTTCAACGAATCAGTTGTTTCTGTAGCCGATATTTCCTACAACACCAGTATTGCTGATCTTTGGGCGGAGAAACCATGGTACGACGCTGGGGCTGGCACCATTTCTTTTGCTGGAGGCTCAACAAAACCTGGTGGATTTACCGGTACCGGATCACTTTTAACAATCACGTTTACTGCCGTAAAACCTGGAAATGCTGAACTACAATTACGAGATATACAAATATTACAGCACGATGGATTTGGGACAGAACTCCCTGTTGAAAGTCCCGTTGATAGTTTCTTTACTGTAGCAAAAGATACCCTGCCGCGAACTACCCCACCCGTATCAGCAGCGATATCTATCAAAGAGCCCGGTCTCATCACTGACTTAAGCGGAGACGGAAAAACTTCCCTCGGAGATATAAGTATATTTTTACTGTATCTCGCGACCAATGATATCCGGGGTGACATTAATCGAGACGGAGCAGTCACAACTACAGACCTCAGTATTCTGTTAACAAACCGTAATTAATACAACGGTGGAGCAGGCGGAAAGGACATCGTAACCCGATACATCTCTTCTATTTCCTTCGTACGAATAACCATCGCCGTAATTGGACTGGTATCCTTTGTAATAATACCGTCAGTTAATACTACTGATTCATTTTTTACTACATCCAAATGAATACCAAACCATTCGAGTGGCGCCAGGAGCATCTGCCGCAATGAGGTACTACGCTCCACTGCCGTGGCAGTCAAGATAATAGCATCAACGCCCTCGAGTGCCATATGGAGTGCTCCCAATTTTTTATGAAACTGATACACAAAGTGCGTCATTGCATTAACTGCTGCCCCATCTTCTTGGGCTACCCGTTCGAGAATGAACCGAAAGTCCGCTTCGCCCGCGAGACCGCGCAACCCCCCTTTGGTTTGGATGTACGCCAAAGTATCAAAGGAACGAATATTTTTAACGCGCATTAATTCAAGGAGTGCCCCCGCATCAATATCGCCCGCACGCGTTCCCATCACCAAACCGCTATCTGGACCAAATCCCATCGTCGTGTCGATACTCACCCCATCTTTAACTGCGGTCATACTGACTCCGCTCCCCACATGACAGACAACTACTCGGGATGGTAATTCGCCACGCAACTCACCAAACCTTCGCAATACCGATGCGACCGAAAGTCCATGGTACCCAAAACGATGAATATCAAATTCGTCGGTATCTTCGCGGGCAATACTATAATCCCGCGAGTGTGGTGGGAGCGTATGATGGAATTGACTATCAGAAACTGCAATAAACTGCGCATGCGGCAACTCACGTCGAACAATTTCAATCTCCATAATGGTATGTGGAATATGGAGTGGAGCAGCCGGCTCGCGTTCACGCAACTTGTGAAGAAACATATCATCAATAATTCGGTGTGACTGAAAAAACGTTCCCGGCGCTACGAGACGTACCCCAACCATCGTAATTTCTTTGAGATTCGCGATGAGGTGGGTTTGTAGGTAGCGGTCTAACACCTGATGGAGCGATGATTGAAATTCTTCTCCGGTTACTCCCTCACACTTTTGCTGTTCTCCATCTTGTTCCGTACACACCTCAAATGATTGTCCGGCCCGTTCAAAACGGTGACTACTAACGATTCTCCCGCCATTAAAAAGAGAATATTTCTTCGAAGAACTACCGGGATTTATAAGGAGCGTGAATGCCATGACCAATTAGTAATTTCGATTAGATTGTCACCTTGTTCATTTATAAAAGTAGTATACCAAGACTTTTATAAAAAATCGTCTATAACCTGCATATGTAGTAACCCATGCAGGCACTGTTGGGAACGTTGAATTCTGCTATACTGTTGCCCGTTATGACAACTGCATTTACCGTAAAACGAGGCGCCCATGGACTGGGACTCTTTACCACACAACCAATTAAAAAGGGAGATTTTATTATTGAGTATACCGGTGAGAAAATTACCGAAGCAGAAGCAAATCGTCGTGGTGGACAGTATCTCTTTCAATTAAATGACGAGTATGTGATCGATGGAAAAGGAAGAGAGAATCCTGCTCGATATATTAATCACTCCTGTAGGCCAAACTGCTATCCCGAAATCGATGAGGATGAAAAATACATTCGTATTTACGCCAAACGCGGTATTAAATCTGGAGAAGAACTAAACTACAACTACGGCAAAGAGTTTTGGAATACGCACATAAAATCAAAAGGATGTCGCTGTGATAAATGCATACCAAAAACAGCTGCCTAAGTGGGCAGCTGTTTTGTTACTGAAGTAGTCCTACTCAGATACGGTAGTGCTCGCGATTACCTCTTCTCCAACTTCCTCGGTACTTGAAGCATTAAATTCCGGCGTTGTGGTAGCTGAACTATCCGAAGGAGTGGTTTCAACCGGAGATGCTGCAGGTGGAGGTGTATCCGCCGGGATTAATCCACCATTGGGACGATTATCACTTCCTTGAATCGGAATTGTTTGAGTTATAGCTTCGCCGGTCGCCGAGCGAACCTCCCCGCGGTTAATCTTTTCGTTTCGTTCGTTCACAATCGCAACAACGTTTATTTGACCTTTGTCACTAAAACCAATCCCAAGGCCGATACTCACAATACTTAAACAGAACACCACAATAATTACAAAATTTCTCATACCTGTACTCGAGGTGCGCTTTTGATCTCGGAACGCTGTAGGCGCTTTACGAATAGGCTCAGTTTCGGCAATTGGTTCACTCACTTGTTTTGACGCCCGTTTACGAGGCACTTTTGGAGGCAAATCTTCATCCGGCGAAATCGCCCGAACCCTTGTGGTTCGAGGCTTTTTTACGACACCTTCGTCTTCTATTGCGGTGGTTGTCCGCGCGCGAGGCATGTGATTATTCTATCACCTGCTAGAATAAATACGTATGGGCGAAAACCTACTTGTTAACACATGTGTCTTTGGCAGTATATTGCTCATCTACGTCAGTACGGTGTTTTTGATTTCTCAACTAAAACGAGATAATAGCCTCATGGATATCGCGTATGGGCCATCATTCTTTGTTAGCGCTCTCGTAATGGCAATGCTTTTACACACCACGAATGTCCTCCCCCTCCTCGTGCTTGGACTTACTGGAGTTTGGGCCACACGACTCAGCATTAGGATTTATCGTAAAAATAAAGGCAAACCAGAAGATGCTCGGTATGCAGCCTGGCGAGAAGAATGGCAAAAACGTGGGCAACTATACTTTGTTATTCGTAGTTTTTTGCAGGTTAACCTCCTCCAAGGATTCATCATTCTGATTGTAAGTCTTCCATTCATTCTCGCAATCACCTTTTTAGATTCACTGAATTGGCTTTGGATTATTTTGGGATGCCTCGTATTTACAATTGGACTCATAATTGAAACGATTTCAGACTACCAACTCGATCAATTTCTCGCCCGTAAGCGAGCCGGCACAGAACCGGCAGTTATAATGAAAACTGGGTTATTTCGATATGCGCGCCGCCCCAATTATTTTGGAGAAACGCTCGTCTGGTGGGGTTTTGCCCTCATGGTACTCCCGTTACCGTTTGGCTACCTCGGACTCGCGAGCCCTCTCATGATTACCTATATTGTGACCAAAGTAACTGGACCAATGCTCGAGCGAATATTTTTGGAGAAATACCCGGTCGATTACAACACCTACATGGCTGAAACAAATTACTTTATACCGGGACGACTAAAACGGTCAGAAGTTTTATAAGAACTTTTCACACTCCTGCCAGAATTTAAAGAAGCTTTGGTGGTAGCCTGTCACCTGCGGGAAAAGTCGCTCTCGTTCATCAAGGACGGCATTGAAGTGCCTAGTCTCCGGATGGGCAACACTATACACTTCTTTGACTGATCCAAACCCGTCGATATCTCCTACTTCTCCTACCCACATTTCAATTGTGGGATGGAGTTTATGGGCTTCATCAACTATAAAAGAGAGGACCTTACTATCTACGGGATACCGGGCGAAATGACTCGGTTCAAGAACGAGGATTTTCCGGTCTGGAATTGTTTCATTTCTCCAGGTGGGACTGAGGTGCCAGGGATGGTACAAATAAATTGTCTGATTTGACACTGAAGCGACAGCGTCCCCTTTGGGGAGTTCCGTTGTAAAAGTAAAAGGAGTGGACGCTTCGAGTTCTGAAGGAAGGTTAATTGATTGTACCGCTGAACGTTCAACATCGAGATACGTATCTTTCTCAACCACTCCACCACAGCCATTAATAAGTTCCTGATTCATATCGTATCGCTTGTTAACTGACGTTCCGGCTACCCATTGCCACGAGAGGGTGTTACTCGCGATATCACCATCAAGCAGGTAGTAATACATGAATCGACTCATCATTCGCCAGTCGGCTCGGGCAATATTACTCGAGAGAGCAGAGAGCCACATCCGTTCATGATTATGAATATACCCCGTCTGCTGTAAGGTGAGGACCGATTCATCTAATGCACGGATCCCTGTCTGACCCATAACAATGCCGGTTACCAGCTCGTGATGACGGTAATCACTCCGTGGGAACCGTAAATCCTCCCAAATCAAATCACCCTTTTCGTCCCAGACATTTTGAAAATACTCCCGCCAGGCCAACTCTTGGATAAATGTTTTGGCTTCATGGGTAGAGTAGCGTTGCAGTACTAAATCACGAACCTGCGGTAAGGTTACTACTCCCCGAGTAATATACGGCGACAAATGAGTCACCTGCCCGCTGAGATGATTACGAGTTCTTGCGTACGCGACTGGGTTTATAGAGCGTATCTTTTCCACTATTTCATCGTATGATGCTACCCAATTCATATTCCTTGTTTTTTACATCGTTCACTACAGTAGACAACCTGCTCCCACTGACCGCGCATTTTCCAGGATTTTCGATTCGTAAACGGACGTTTACACACGGGGCAAATTTTCGATTCTTTTTGGTTCATGGCTTTTCGAGTATACTAGAAATACATGGAAGTTTCTCTTATTTACCCGAACCAACTGTTTCCAGTCCATACCCACCCAGCTCTCGCTCCGGGACGCCCTGTCTACCTCGCTGAGGAACCACTTTTCTTGACAGAATTTGGATGTCACCGACAAAAGCTTTTACTTCACCGTTTATCAATGCAAGCATATCAAAGTGAACTTGTCGGGGCCGGCTATACGGTCACGTACCTTGAGGTACGTGACCTCGGTCATTCGGATGATGTGTTTTTGCGACTCCGTCGGGATGGAGTGACCGTCATGCATGTGGTTGATACCGTTGACTATTGGCTCGAGAAACGGATTTGGGTAGCCGCACAAAAACAAGAGATTACTCGTCATTCCTATGAATCACCGCTGTTTATATTTACGCAAACCGAAGCGCGCGAACGATTCCTCACCAGTAAACGCTCAATGAAACGTTTTTACGAAGCCTATCGCAAGGACTCAGGTATTCTTATGAACGAAGACAATACCCCAGCCGGTGGCACTTTCAGTTTTGATAGTAACAATCGCAAAAAGTTGCCAAAACAATTTCCGTTGCCACCTGATATCAGCCCGCACACCAACGATGACATCGTAGCAGCTGAGACGTGGCTCGACAGCATCAATAGCGAACAGTATGGTACCCCGTCAGTCTGGCTTCCGTATACAAGAGCCGGAGCAGAGGCCTACTTAGAAGAGTTTTTAGAAACTCGGTTCACCCACTTTGGTGACTACGAGGACGCACTTTCAAAGTACCATACCCGAATTTTTCATTCTACTCTCTCCCCACTTATTAATATTGGACTATTACACCCGCGCCAGGTAGTTGATACTGCTATAACCTACGCAAAAACTCATACCACACCTCTCAATTCACTCGAGGGTTTTATCCGGCAAATCATTGGCTGGCGGGAATTTATGAGGGCAAGCTATATCGTTGACGGAAAGTCGATGCGTACAAAAAACTTTTTTAATCACACCCGGCTGCTTCCCGATTCCTTCTGGACCGGCACGACAGACATCTTTCCCCTCGATCACGTTATTACGACTGCCCTCTCGTACGGATACACCCACCATATTGAACGACTGATGGTTATGGGGAATTTTATGCTCTTAGCGCGAATTCATCCGGATGAGGTCTATCGCTGGTTTATGGCAATGTATGTAGATGCCTATGATTGGGTGATGGTACCAAATGTCTATGGCATGAGTCAGTTTAGTGATGGCGGAAGTTTTGCCACGAAACCATATATCAGCGGTAGTAGCTATATCGAAAAAATGTCTGACTACCCACGTGGTAATTGGAATGAGCTTTGGACGGCTCTCTATTGGCAGTTTATTGCAGATCATGCCGATTTCTTTAATTCAAACCATCGCCTTTCGATGATGCCCAAGCTATTGGTCCGGATGAGTCCAGAAAAACGACAACAACATGAAGAACGAGCACGACTGTATCTCAATACCTGATTGCAAATAGACTTTTATATGGTATATTTTTGACACTTCGTTTTAGTATGACAATCACCACTCCAGCATAACCGCGCACCGCTGCCTCTTTTCGCAGCCACCTCCACCTTTTTATTTTCTAAAACCAATTAACTTGCAAAAACCCTCTACCTTCGAATACAAAGTAAAGACACGAATTAACGCCGCTATCCGCGCCAAAGAACTGCGTGTAGTTGGTCCGGCCGGTGAAAACTTGGGTGTACTCACCCTTGAAGCTGCCCTCAAGGCAGCTGATGATGCGAATCTTGACCTGATTGAAATTAGCCCAAATGCCAAGCCGCCGGTCGCTAAAATCATGGACTTTGGTAAGTATCGTTATGATACTGGTCAAAAAGAAAGTGAGATGCGGTCAAAGTCGCACGTTACTGAAACTAAAAGTGTCCAGGTAAAAATCGGAACTGGTGAAAATGACCAACTCCTCAAAGCTAAACGAGCGTCTGAATGGCTCGAAGAAGGACACCGGGTAAAGGTTGATCTTTTTTTGTGGGGTCGCTACAAATACATGGAACCAGCCTTTTTAAAGGAGCGTCTCGACCGTTTCCTTAAAATCATCCCGACTGAGTACAAAATAGCAGATGAGATGAAAAAAAGCCCCAAAGGCTACACTACGACCCTCGAACGAATGCCGGGAACCAAGACCCAGAAACTAAAAGACGCTGCCAAGCCTGTTGCCCCAGAACCAAAGAAAGTGGTGGACACGAGTATTGTGAAGAGTAAAAAGAAGAACTTAGACGCACTCCTTGACTCAGGGATGATTTAAACGAACGTTTACTTTACTCAAATAAGTGCTTTAGATAAATTTTTGGATTATCCAAAAAACCTTTTGTAATTTGATAGTGCTCAGTGTCTTCGTATTCAATCATTTCTAGAGATTCCCCATCACAAGAATAAATAGTAGATCCTGGGTAGGCTAATAATATTGGTGAGTGCGTCGCAATGACAAATTGAGTCTCACCATTCTTGCATACGTCATTAATGATCTTAAGTAATGAAAGCTGTCGTTGCGGAGAGAGAGCTGCCTCTGGTTCATCTAAGATGTAAAAACCGCCTCCGCCCAAACGGTTGACAAAGAAGGATAAAAAACTCTCTCCGTGTGACTGTGCATGCAATGATTTACCACCATAACTACCGTAGGCAGATTCTCCTACGAACGGATCTTTAGCCATAGTTTCAAAAAAGCTCGCTACATTAAAAAAACTTTCGGCTCTAAAAAAATAGCCGTCTTTTGGTTTCTTTCGCCATGAGAGTGTCAATTGAGCAGCCAGTGAATCTGCGTAGTTACCATGAATAGTATCAGTAGTACTAAAATTAACACTTTTACTTCCACCCTCTTTTCCAAACCCTGCTCTAGCCGCCAAGGCCTCTAAAAACGTTGATTTACCGGTACCATTTTCACCCACCACAAAGGTAACTTGGGTCGTTAGAGTTATATCCTTTAGATTCTTTATCACGCTCAAATTAAAGGGAAAGACACCGAAATCAACGTTTTTATCGAACGTTACTTTAACTTTATCTAAAATGGGCCCGTTTAACTGCATATATGTCTAACAATGACCGTAAGTCCACAAAAAAGCAAGGGTTTCGTTACCTAAAATCCTTTGACAAATAAAGCCAGATACGCTATAGTTGCCACACTTTACGCAGTCACACAAATTTATGAAGACAAACAAATCATTCAGCAAGCGCATCAAGGTAACCAAGAACGGCAAGTTAGTTGCTCGAAAGCCTGGTCAAAACCACTTTAATGCCCGCCAAACTGGTCAACAGCGACTTCGCCGCAAGCGAACACAGCTTCTGAACTTTAGTAAGCGTATCAGTCGCCGTTTCCTTCCTGGAACTGGAGCCAAGCCATTATCAGAGACACATCCCGTAGCAGCTAATTAATATCATATGTCACGTGTAAAAGGAGGATTGATGGCCAACAAGCGCCGTCGCAATATCCTCGAACAAGTAAAAGGCTATCGCCTCCAGCGTTCAAAGAAGAAGCGAGTTGCGCGCGAAGCTATCTACCACGCCGAGACCTACTCGTTTGCGCACCGCAAAAAGAAGAAAGGTGACTTCCGTCGATTGTGGACCGTACGTATCAATGCAGCCTTGTCTCACTTTGATATCAAGTACAGTCGTTTCATCAACACCCTCACCCTCAAGGGAATCAAGCTTGACCGAAAGGTTCTCGCCACTCTCGCCCTCGAGCGACCAGATTCATTTAAGCGAGTAGTTGACGCAACAAAATAAACACAAAAGAAACACCTCGCTCACGCGAGGTGTTTCTTTTGTTTTACATTTTATACCTTCTACTTGACTAGACAGCCAAGCAGAATAGCAGGGCCGCTGGTCGTTTTCATTACACCAGTACTGTCAGCACAAGAATATCCCTTTGATGTTTTTACTGATAACACATACTTTTCTTTACTGTCGTAACAGGTAATATTTTCGGCACTTACGTTAATCTTTTCCTGCTTAAGTAGAGTTGAACTGGTAAGCCGATTTACGACATCACTACAGACCCCTAAAAAACCGACCTCTGGGCTCATCGTAAAGTAAATCTCTGCATTAACGCGAGACATACTCACTTCTCTTTGAATTAGGGTATCTTGACGCTCAAGGAGCACACTCAGTTCTTTCACAAGCTCTTGAACTTTAAGGGTTAGTTGTAAGATTAATATTTTCCGGTCTTCTAGACCAAGGGACGATGTTCGGGTTTGAGCCTGAGTCACAGGAACGAACGAGAACATCATGACAATCATGAAACCAAAAATTAGGAGTTTTTTCATAACCAATGATGCAATAATTAAAAATCAATTTCAATCTCCTCATTCTGGTCAGGTGCCTTAGCGTTTAATCCCAAATAATCACGCAGTCGCTGTGTCAAAAACAGTGACGAGCGCTCTTCACCCATCACCACATAGACCGCCTTAGCATTACCACTCCCTTCTGCCACCAAACCAAGCAATTGATCACGGTCAGCGTGTCCAGAGAAACCACGAATGGTCGCAACTTTAGCTTTAACTCTTACGTCCTTGCCGTCAATTTTTACCTTCGTACCACCGTCTTGGAGAATCCGCCCAAGACTACCGGCTGATTGATACCCAACCAAGAGTACCGTAG
The DNA here is from genome assembly GCA_031430855.1 of Candidatus Kaiserbacteria bacterium. Lineage (GTDB taxonomy): Bacteria > Patescibacteriota > Minisyncoccia > Phycocordibacterales > UBA918 > OLB19. The sequence goes on along the minus strand of JANPCG010000015.1, from coordinate 124,731 downwards.
TTTTTGGATCACCGAGATAGTTTTGTTCATGACGGCGAATCCGACCCCCGTGACTCATGCCAGAGCCGGCAATGATGATTTTAGCGCCTTTATGGGCATCAATTTCATGAGACTCTTTTACTGTCTGAGTAAATGACAGACCCTCAAAATCAAAAATATCATCACCAGCCTTAATTTGGTCTTGCACCGAATTTTTTAGATAGGAAGCAAAGGTTCGATACTCGTCAGTTACTGAAATTGCTAAAGGCGAATCAAGAAAAACGGGGATCGGTTGAATGGAACCGCTTTCAACCAAGTTATTAATCTCAAGCAACATTCCTTGGGTACGCTCTAAAGAAAATGCCGGAATAATGAGTGTCCCCCCTTTAGCCCTAGTGTCCTCAATGTAGGACTTAAGAAGTGAGGTACGTTCCGCTACTTCTTCATGCAACCTATCACCATACACACTCTCCATAACTAAATAATCATAGCCAGTAGGAATGACCGGTGGATTTAGAAGGGGTTGCGGTACGTTCCCAATATCACCGGTAAATACTATCGTTTTATCACCCCGAGAAAAATGAACCATCCCGGAACCAAGAATGTGCCCAGCGTCACTATAAAATGCCGTAACGTTATCAGGTAGTGTAATTTCATCGTTATAATCTACCGTTTTCCACAACGCTAAGGCAGCTCTGATGTCTCCTGCTTCATAGAGGACTTCATACCCATAGCGTTCATGTTCGTACTCCATCACCTTCAAGGCGTCAGCGAGCATGATGGCAGCAAGTGCCTTAGTTGGTTTGGTTGAATAAATGACGCCGGAAAAACCATCACGTACCAGCTTTGGGATTCTCCCAATATGATCCGCGTGCGCGTGAGTAACCATAAGGACATCAACATCACTCGGATTATAGACAAAGGGGAGTGTATTTTGTTCTGAAGCAAAACGACTCCCCTGCTCGAGTCCACAGTCAATTAAAATGGCCGCCCCGCCCGTATCAAGCATAAAATTTGCACCGGTGACACTCCCTACTCCGCCGTAAAAACCAAGCTGACTTTTCATGTTATGCGTTTTTTCATTAGTCGATAAATCACCCATCCGATGATACACCCTAGTATACCAAACACGAGATCAAGGCTTGTATCAAATACGTAGTGGGGTTTAAAGCCACCATACCGGTAGATACCATAGAGTTCCCACGTAACCATCCCTGCTACTAAAATCCCAACCAGAGCCAACGGTCGCCTGGCAATATTTTGGGGAATAAATGAGAGCCATAAAAATACCTGGAGAAGTAAATATAATACTATTCCACCCCACACATGCATGACATACTCTAAACCTGGGTAGTACCAATATAAGTGGTTGATTTCATTATTAGTATGCGTTACCGCAAAGAGCGTACCCACAATCAGAGTAACAATGGTGAGTCGATTCATGAATCTATTCTATCATTACGGCATGAAAAAACGCCTCAATAATGAGACGTGCTTTCATGCAACCACCCACGTATGCTCCTAGAGAATTCTAGGTGGGCACCATTTCCAGAACAGGTCAGAATACTCCGTCTCAATTGAGTGCTCATCGCGAACTGAGACTACCGGCAGCCCTGCATAAGTACTTATCAGAAACATACGTATCAGTGGTTGCAATATAAGTATACCAAAAGTTTTTCTGAGCGCAAAAGAATTAGTAACTTTGTTTGCGTTTACGTTGATTAACTACAAACATTTCTTATGCATAGACGTGACCATGTTACGTTATTAGTTGAACAACGACCACCTTGATTTAAGGAAATTTGATTCCAGCCACTCGGGCAAGGAGGAACGCTGCTGGAATCATAGACGCACGCTGATACTGTTCTTTGTTCAATTACACAATTCGACGAACCTCCACTAGGAGTAGCACATTTTAACTCACCATTTGGTCGAAATCCAGTGACAAATTCTCCGGTTGGACACGTACTCGGTGAAACGACTTCAGCCGGATCAAAACAGTTATAACCAACCTCATCACAATACAAATTTGACCGCATCTGTACTCCCGCCGCAAAAATATTAGCCTGGAGATTACCAGCCTTTTGTTGAGTAGTTGCACCAATATTAATAGGAGCATCAGTGTTATTATTTGGTGACGAGGCGGTTGGAGATGTCCATACTGCAGCCCCCATAAATTGATACCCAACTAAGAATACACAAATAATACCGAGGACTGAGAGTGGTTTGATTGATTTCATATATTTTAAGTATATATCAAACAGTTATCGCCAAGGTAATTTATACCCGATTTAAAAAAATCCCCAGGGGGAGTTTTTTAACCGAGTAGCGTCCTCGTTTATTCGTTAGTTCCATCCAGATTTATGTCATACATAATGCGTTCTTGGGCCGTTATGTATGAGAGAATCTCGTCTTCATTAAACCAAATAGCAATTTCTCGTTCGGCCTCTTCTGGCGATTCAGATTGATGTACCAAATTTCTAACTGAACGATTTTCGTACGATGAGTGACTATACGAATCAACCGTGAAGTCTCCTCGAATAGTACCTACATCAGACGTCTTTGGTTCAGTAGTACCAACGAGTTTTGAAACTACCGCTACGGCTTCATTTCCTTCAAACACCATAGCAATGACTGGCGCTGCGGTCATATAATGCACAATTGTCCGGATAATGTCTTTTCCATATTCAATTGGTTCTTTTTCTACCGCTCGACCTTGCGCCACCATATCCTCAGCAATCCGGGTTCCTTTTTTAAGAAACCACGCCTCGTCTTTATTATAGTGTTGTAACAGACGCTCCTCATCAGCCATAATCATCTTCATCGCGGTGCATTTGAGGCCAGTACGCTCAAATCGCTTGATTACTTCACCAATAAGTGAGCGTTGAATGGTATCAGGCTTAAGGATAACAAAAGTTCGTTCTTGGTGTGGATGTTTGGCCATAGCGACGTTTGATTAGATTAAATAACGAAAGCAGTATACCTGAATATTCTAAAAAAAGAAGCCCCGGTACGTACCGGGGCTAGGTCCAACAGGGAGGATGCCGAGCCAACGTTTCGAAAAACGACAGCTAGGCATATTAAACATATCACCCACAGCACGAGTGTCAAAGCATAACTTATTTTGTCAAAATCTCAGCCCCTGTTTCAGTAATCACTACCGTATGTTCAAAGTGGGCACTATGCGAACCGTCTTTGGTATAGACACTATACCCATCCCCCTCATCATCAAAATAGACATCGGCACCCCCGACATTCACGATTGGTTCAATCGCATAGACATGGCCGACCTCAATGAGTGGACCAGTACCTGCCCTCCCCGTATTAGGAATGAGGGGCTCCTCATGGATACTATACCCCACACCGTGACCACACAATACCTCAACACATGAGAATCCCCGAGATTCAACCAGCGTCTGAATGGCGTGACTAATATCGCCGATGTGTGCACCGGGTTTCGCCGCCTTAATACCAAGAGCAAGCGCTTCTTGGGTAGCAGCCATTAGCTTTCGGTCGACATCACTTACCTCTCCCACTCCTACAGTAAGTCCTGAATCAACCACCATCCCACTGAGCCCAATCGACATATCGATATTGACGACATCGCCCTCTTTGAGAATAACCTCAGCCGACGGGATACCATGCTGAACACACTCATTAACTGAAATACAAACCGCCGCTGGGTACGGATACTCAGCAAAACTTGGATGATACCCCAATAATACAGGCTCAACGTTATACTCCTCGATTAACTCCATTGCCCGATCATCAATATCCAAAGTAGTCATCCCCGGCGTCAATTCACGAGCGAGTGTTTTGAGAATTTTAGCTAATATACTTCCCGCTTCACGGAGTATTTCAATTTCGGCTGATGTTTTTTTGGTTATCATATTAGAGCAATAATGCCTTGAGAATTTGCTGGTGTACACCATCAATCGTGTCCGTTCCATCAAGCGTATGGACGCGCGTCTGTGGACGGCTTTGGTAATACGCAACAACCGGAAGGGTGTCCCCGCGGTACCAACGCAGCCGCTCTTCAATTGAATCAGTCGTATCGTCCGCTCGGGCGCGACTCTCCATCCGGACACGGACCACCTCCTCAGGGGTTTCGAGATTAATCACATCAACTGTCCCTCGTTCAAAAAAATGGAAGGCGTCTTCAAGGTCCGGAATTTGTCCAACCGTACGGGGAAATCCGTCAATCAAGAGATGACTCTTGGTATCAAGCTGATCAAGCATCGCCCGTCCCCACAACACCGTTGTAATAAAATCGGGCTGAAGCACACCACTACTTAAGGTTGCAGCAATTTTATCTTCGGCATACGTTTCCTGAGTAGCCGCAAGTGCACGGAACCGTCGACCAGTCTGAATATCAACCACGCGACGCCTTTCGTCACCTGCCTCAAGTACGGCTTTGAGTTTTTCAATCTGGGTTCCCTTTCCACTTCCCTGCGGTCCAATAAAAATAACAGTTTTAATATCCATACGGTTCTAGTGTACCTAGGTTAGGCAAAAAAACAAGAAAATGCTACTCTATGACCACAAAATTATGGTTAAAACTGAAATTATTACCTTAGGTGGACTCCCTGGCAGTGGCAAATCAACCGTAAAACGTCTTTTAGTTGAAGCGCTCGGATATCAAAGTTTTTCTACCGGCGACTATGCCCGTAATCTAGCAGTGGAACGAGGGTTATCACTAGAAGAATTTAATACGCTCATCGCTCACGACAAATCAATTGATCTCCATATTGATAAGGAGCAAACTCGAATTGGACGTGACGAAAACCACTTCATTATCGACTCAATCTTGGGCTTTCATTTCATACCACACTCATTTAAAGTGCATCTCAGCGTCCCCATTGAAGTTTCAGCACAACGTATATTTGATGACAAACATTCAGCTTTGCGTGTTGCGAGCCATGACAGTCCAGACACCTATGAGGCGACTCTAGAAAAAACCAGGCGGCGCATTGAGAACCATAAAATGCGCTACTTGGAGCATTACGGTATACATATTTACGACGAAACCAACTTTGATCTTGTTATAGATACTTCGGCTCTAACGCCACTAGCTGTCGCGGTGCAGGTAGTCGATGCGTACAGAAAATGGCTGACTGGGTAATGTGTTAAGATACGCACATGGAACGAAAACACATCATCACTATTTCCGGTAAGCCCGGCAGCGGTAAATCATCAACTGCTGACAAGGTCGCCGAGATGCTTTCATATACTAGACATTCCTCCGGCGACATGGTACGGGCAGTACTTAGTAAATCAAGACTAACCCTCGCTGAGTACAATGAAAAAGCCAAATGTGACCATGCGCTCGACGACCGAGTAGACGACATGCTGCGTGCACTGCGGGATAAATCTGATATTGTCGTTGATTCAAGGCTCGGTTTCTATTGGATTCCCGAGTCATTCAAAGTCTATCTCGATCTCGATATGGAGGTTGCCACGGTCCGTATCTACAAGGATGCAGTGAGCAACACGGCCCGTAGTGGTGCTGGCGAAGGAACCGCTTCCTTGGCTGACGTCACAAACCAAGTACGTGACCGCATGGAGGCTGAGCGAGCCCGTTTCCGCACCCTATATCACGTCGATCCATATAATCTCGCCCATTTCGATTTGGTGATTGATACCAGCCGTCACAGCCCACAAACCGTAGCGCTCACAGTCTTTGACACCTACCGTCGCTGGCTTATAACTGAAGTGTGGAAACAAGAACGAAGTGCGATTCCGATGGGGTATTCCTTTAAAAATCAGTACTAGCTATGCCTGTAGAAATCACCTTTGTTACCACGACCCTTTTTGCCTTAGGGTTTTTAGTTTCTTTCTACAGCATCGTTTGCCTCATCTCAAAAAAACTAATTGTTCCTAGTTTTAGTACCTTATTTTTGTATGTGACCATTTTTTCATTATTTGGGATTATTGGTGAAGTCTTTGTAAACACTCTCTATGAACGGATCCTAGGTGCGCCGCTCTGGGAATATCGTTTGTTTCCAGCTCATGATGGCAATATCAGCTACTATTTTATTTTTATTTGGGGCTCATTAGGGTTTTATAAATATTTCAGTGACCATTACTTTATTAAAAGAAAAATTTCTGAAGTTTCAGCCGGTCTGGTCATGGGGACTGAAGCTGTCTTCCTGGAACTTGTTTATAATGGGTTATTTTTACTCATTTTTGATAAATATATCTTCTATTATTTACCAGCTAATCTCGGCCCACTTTCACACTTATCATGTCTCCAAGTGATACCGTTTTACTTTATCGTTGGTTTAATTGTCACAAAACTTATTACACAACAAAAAAAGGTCAGGCCCAGCAAGAGCTTGTTGGCGTTCTACTGGATGATTATCATCACTTTTGTCTTTATGGTGTAATTCGCCATCGAGCAAGCGTGTTGTATCTTAGGATACAACACGGACTGCTAATTTACGTAAATTCGTTCATAAATTGCTGTAGATACGAAGTAGGGAAACAAAAAATACCCGAGCGGTACTAGACGTACCGTGAGGGTATTTTTTGTTTAACTGCTGAAGTAGATACAGCAATTTTGGACGAATTTTTAGTACTGGCGCATTGAGACTTGAGCGTCAAGGCGACGGATGAGGTCCAATACTACTGACACTACAATCAGAATCGCGGTTCCACCAATAGCGAGGGCTGCAATACCAGTAGCAAACTGCATACCGATTGGAAGCACCGCCACCAAAGCGAGGAACATCGCACCGACAAACGTCAGACGAGTAATCAGATTACCGAGGTACTCTGAAGTATGTGCCCCAGGACGAATCCCCGGAATGAATGCACCGTTTCGCTGGAGGTTTTTGGCAATTGCATCTGGATCAAATGTCACGGCGGTGTAGAAGAAGGTAAACATAAATACCAACACAAAATACGTGACTCCGTAGAGTGGTATATTGTTAATAAAACCAGTTACTACTTCGTTCGCGCGGGGCACCCATGAGAGATTAAACGCACTGAGAATATTCAAGATCATCTGCGGGAACAGCATAATTGAAAGCGCAAAGATAATTGGAATAACTCCAGCCTGGTTCAAGCGAAGCGGCAAGTACGAAGAGCTCCCTCCATACATTGATCCCCCCCGACTCTGCTTGGCGTATGTAATTGGCACCGGACGCTCTGCTTCAGTCATTACTACCACTGCATAGATAATACCGAGGGCGAGGATGGCAAAACCGATATAAAGTGGGAGCTGTGCAGTATCGAAGGTGAAGAGGAGCTGACTCAAGGTAGCTGGGAGGCCAGCCACAATCCCCGAGAAGATAATGATAGATACACCGTTTCCAACACCATATTCTGTGACGAGTTCTCCAATCCACATCAGAAGTACTGAACCGGCAACAATCAATGTCACATTAACTCCGAACTCAAACGTCGTGAGTCCTGAGATTACACCCTGACTCTGGAGGAGAGTAAGAAACCCGAATCCCTGCAAGACTGCAAGTGGTAAACAGAGCATACGACTGTACTGGGTGAACTTTGCGCGACCTGCCTCCCCCTCTTCCGAGTAGAGGCTTTTCATCGCCGGAGACATCACCGTCAAAAGCTGCATGATGATTGAAGCCGTAATAAACGGACCAACCCCGAGCATCACAATTGAGAGATTTGATAATCCACCACCGGAGAAGATATTCAAGAGTCCGAGAAATTGGTTGTTCGCAAAGAATTGCTGCAATACCGCCTGGTCAACACCAGGAATCGGTACCGCTGCCAAAAGACGAAATACCACGAGGGCACCAAGTACAAACAACACGCGATTACGGATAGCTGGGTCAGTGAAGATAATTGAGAGCTTACGAAGAAATGTTTGCATATGGCAGTATTCTACCTTATTTCGTTACTTTTCCGCCAGCTGCCACCACCTTAGCTTCAGCTGAAGCTGAAACCATACAACCCTCAATCGTTACTTTCTTGGTGATTTCACCGGTTCCGAGAATCTTTACAACCGGAACACGCTTGCGTCGTGTACTGACCAAACCAGCCGTCACGAGTGATCGTGGTGACACGGTAGCACCGTTCTCGAAGGCTGCTTCAATAGCACCTAGGTTTACTGGCACAACCGGTACCTGTTCGTTGTTAACGGTATCAGCTCGGTTTTTACCATGACCACGAAGCTTTGGTAGCTTCTTGATGAAGTCACGCATTTCTGGACGCGTACTGTTACCGGTACGGGCAGTCTGCCCCTTTCCTCCGCGACCTGAAGTCTTTCCTCGTTTACCACCGAGACCGATTCGCTTCTTGGTCTTTCGCTTGGTAGCCGGCACTAATTCATGTAGTTGCATACCTTAGGCTTTTTTAAGTTGCTTGAGCGCTTCGACTGCAGCGCGAGCGTTGTTAAGTTTGTTCTTACTGCGAGAGAAAATCTTGGCAGTAATGTCTTTGACTCCAGCGAGCTCAAGTACGTTACGGACGGATGATCCGGCTACCAAACCTCGTCCTGGAGCTGGCATCATCATCACTTCACTTGAGGCATACTTTACGTGTACATCGTGCGGAATATGACTATCTTTATTCATTACCACCGTAATCATATTCTTCTTGGCGTCGCGAATCGCTTTTTCGATAGCGAGTTGAGTGTCACCGGCTTTGCCGATACCAACCCCAACTTTGCCGCGCTTATCTCCAATCACCATCGCCACCGAGAAACTGAATCGGCGACCACCACCCATCACGCGAGTTACGCGGCGGATACTGATGATTTTTTGATCAAACTCTGGCTTCGTTCGTTCTGGGCGACCCGTCCGGCGCGGACGGCGTTCGTTTCGGCGATTATCTCCTCCTCCCTGAGCGCCACGCGGACCGCGACCGCGACCTGGTGTGGTCGCTGTAGCGTCAGCAGCTGGTGCATCGGTTGCAGGTACCACTGGTGGTACTACAGTATCTGACGAAGTGTCAGTTATAGCTTCCGGCTGTGTCATATAAAATTGACTTAAAATAAATAATTAGAGGATCAGTCCAGCAGCACGAGCACCATCAGCGACAGCAGCCACCACTCCCTGGTATCGGAATCCACCACGGTCAAATACGACCGCAGTTACCCCAAGAGTCTTTGCCTTGTTCGCAATTTCAGTTCCCACAAAGACGGCTCCTTCACTGTTTGTTCCCTTCGTCTTTCGTGAATCAACGGCAGCGATTGTTACACCACGCACATCGTCAATGAGCTGGGCATAGACTGCCACATTACTCTTGTAGACGGCGAGACGAGGTCGCTCAGCTGTACCTGACACTTTGGCGCGAATGCGGGCATGACGTCCGGCTCGCTTTTCAGTTTTGTATTGTGCTTTATCCATATTGCTACGGGCCTATACAGCCTTTTTACCTTGTTTACGAATAATGAACTCTCCTCGGTAGCGAATACCCTTCCCTTTGTATGGTTCTGGCTTGCGCACCTTACGCACGTTGGCAGCAAACTGCCCAAGAGCATCTTTGTCTGATCCCGTGAGCGTAATCACTGACTTCTCAACCAAGGCAGTAATGCCGGCTGGTACTGCGAGTGGTACTGGATGTGAATACCCGACACTCAAAACGAGGTCAGTGCCTTTTACTTCAGCGCGGTATCCCACTCCTTCAATTTCAAGAATGCGGGTAAAACCAGTCGTTACTCCTTCAATCATGTTACGGATATGTGCAGCGTACGTACCCCACAAAGCTGGCGCGAGGTCAGTTTTTTGTGGATCAAGCGTAATCACCCCACCCTCGATATTCATGAGGACATCTTTTTTAATTTCTCGTGTGAGGGTGCCTTTCGGACCTTTCACCGTCAGTACAGTATCTTGCTGTGTTACTTCAACACCAGCGGGGATAGTGACTGGAATTTTTCCTAATCGACTCATATTACCAAATAATAAAGAGTTGTTCTCCGCCCACATTTGCCGCTCGTGCCTCATCATTCGTGAGGATACCGGCTGGGGTTGAGAGGATCAGGTGACCCTGACCAAACTTAACTCGGTGAATATCTGCAACTTTTGTGTAGAGCCGTCTTCCTGGCTTACTGACACGCTTCACGCCACGAATCCGGTGACTCCCGTTTTCGTATTTAAGCGTCACTTCAAGTTTCTTTTCAGAAACGACTTTCCCCTTAGGGACTGCTGCTTCAACGTATCCAGCAGCGACTAGCTTGTCGGCTACGGCCTGACGGAGCTTTGAGTAAGGAACGTTAACGTTCTTTTTCCCGACCGCACCGGCATTTTTAAGCTGAATAATGAAGTCGCCAATAGTATCGCCTACCATGATGATTTGGTTATACCTGGTATATGTCCTTCATGAGCCGCTTCACGGAAGCAAATACGGCACATATCAAAGTCACGCATATAGCCGTGCTTGCGCCCACAGCGCTCACATCGACGGACCACGCGACTCGCAAACTTCGGTGTACGCTTTGAGCGCACAATAACTGATGTTCGAGCCATTGATTGTTGGTTACGAGGCCGTATCACGTAGAATTCGTGACGTACCCCCTTAATAATCGCCAAACCATGAGGGTTTAGCAGCACGATGTGGTGTCATAAAAATAGACATTCCGCATCAGGCTTCGCCGCCTACAATACCAGAATCCATAGAAAACACAAGGTTTTAGGAAAGGTTGAAAGATTGCAAAACTACCAGTTTACGCTAAAGTAGTTAGAGAAACCATCTGTCCTCTGAAGGAACATCCCATGTCCGAACACCTAACTAAGCTGGCGGAAATAGATAAAATGAACCAACGCAGCTTGGTCTGGAAACAGGTCGTGCTGTGGGGAGTACTCGCTTCCGTAGCGATACTTTTTTCTCTCGTCGGCAGTACCCTGTACTACTACCAAGCAGAACTCACGCCGTTTTCTGTCACACTGATTGCTGGAGGGACAGTAATCGTCTTGTTTCTCATTTTGGCAGTAATGGGAAATACCCTGTCTCAGATTGCCCTCTTGCATAAAGACAGTGCTTTGATGGAACTGCGGTTTGACGTACACGCCGCCGTTGAGAGCGTCCTGCGGGAGACCCTCTCACGACACCTCCCGCACTACACCCGACTCCATACGGAACTCGACGTAGGAGAAGAACTCTTGCGTAAAGCGAGACAGGTAAGCGAACGCTACGCTCAGCTGGCCTTGAAACTCCAAGTAAGCCGTTCTGATCGAGCGCTTGCTCTTGCGATTGATCAAATGGTTCGGGATAGCCTGTTGGCTCATGGTCTGGCTGCTGACAACGCCGCTGTGTCAGACTTTCTTGATAAGACAGGTGACAACATTGTCCCCATTCGCCAATCAGGCGAATGACCTCTGTACACGATTGAAATGGGCAGCCTTTATCAGCTGCCCATTGTTGTATTAAAAAAATAAAAAAGACGGCCGGGAAAAATAATCCCGCCCGCCCAATTTTCCACACCTGGTTCAGAGGATGACAATCAAGAGAATCAGGGCCACCGCACCAATGATCAGGAGATTACGCCCCACCCGATCGTGCTTGAGAACCTCTTTCACATAGTGATACTTCAACATAAGGAACAAGCCCTCAAGTTGAAAGTCGGTCGTCAAAAACGCCGTCAAGAGACCGGCCAGCGGCACCTCCCAGAACATCGAACCGACGGTCACCGGCTCCTTGAACCAGCCTTTCTGTTTGAAGAGATAGTAGCCGTACCCCGCAAAAGCGAGGAGCCACACAAGCTCAAACATCTGCCACCCGGTTGGCCACGAGAACGTATGATCAATCAATCCAGACATTGGTACCCCCAAAGATCTACGGGTGCAGAAGCGCACCGTTTCGTTATTTATTATACAATAGAATTTTTAAAATGCAACAAAACCCCGCACCAGTTGGTGCGGGGTTTTGTATATTTAGGAATCTTTATTTAGATTCTTCTTTCTTTAACGGCAAATTAATGTGTCGAAGGAAAGCCTCGGCTTCTTTCTTTGTCTTCGCTGTCGTTACAATCGTAATGGCAAAACTGAAAACATCTTTGATTTCTTCATCACTACATTCTGGGAAAATAGTGTGTTCTTTGATACCAATAGTGATGTTCCCCATTTCATCAATTGCCGTTACTTTGAGTCCGCGAAAGTCACGAGTCTGTGGCAACGCAATATTAATGAGCTTATCGAGGAAGTGCTGCATCCGCGCACCACGAAGTGTTGTTTGGTACCCGATGATTTCACCAGCTCGGAGCTTAAAAGCAGCAATTGATTGCTTGGCTGGACGAGCCGCCGGCTTCTGTCCCGTAATACGAGCGAGTCGATCTCGGATGAGTGCCTCTTTTTGCTTGTCCTGTACACGACCGGTACCAATCGAGACAACAATTTTCTCTACCTTTGGTGCCTGCATCACATTCTGATATCCGAACTCACCCTTAAGGGTAGTGTAGGCAGAATTAATTTTTGTGAGTGTTGTTTCCATACAATTATATTTTCTTACCACTCGGTCGAGCGACGCGGACCTTGGTTCGCTTGTCTCCCTCCCCTTCAAAGACGTAGCCTGCGCGTACGGCCTTATCACCCTCCATCAACGCGACGTTTGAGGCGTGAATCGGCATACTTACGGTAACAATCTGTCCTCGTGAACGAGTTCGTTTATTCTTTTGGTGCTTGGTGACAACATTAATACCTTCAATCACCACTTGCTCAGTTGCCTTTAGGGCAGTGAGAATGGTACCGGTCTTTCCTTTATCTTTTCCAGCAATCACCTTAACGGTGTCCCCTTTTCTTAATTTCATAGTATTGGTATAGATATACGTTCCTTATACAACCTCTGGGGCCAAGGAGACGATTTTCTGATAACCGGCCTCGCCGAGCTCTCGGGGAATCGGACCGAATACACGGTTCGCTTTTGGTTCTTTCTTTACCTTATCGATAAGGACAACCGCATTATCATCAAAACTAACGTACGATCCATCCTTTCGACGATACGGCTTTACTTGTCGTACGACAACGCCGTAGACCACATCCTTTTTCTTTACCGCTTTTCGGGGCTCTGCAGTTTGTACTGCAAGCACCACGACTTCACCCAATTCTGCGTAGCGCTTCTTTGAGCCACCAAGAACCTTGAACACACGACCCATCTTTCCACCAGAGTTGTCCGTAATACGGACCAATGTTTGAGGTTGAATCATATGTTATTTGTTAATGGTTACCAATTCAAAATGCTTCCGCTTTGACATCGGACGAGTTTCTCGAATTGAGACAAGCTGACCTTCTTTCGCTGTGTTTCCCTTGTCATGAACAAGGAACTTTTTTGAAAGTCGTTCGTACTTTTTGTACTTTGGGTGCTTTACGTACCGGTCAACAATCACCGTAATAGTATCGGTCATCTTGGTCGATACAACAGTACCTTGGAGTACGCGGCCTTTTGGGGCTACTACTGTTTCTATGGTACTCATATTATTTACTTACCTGGTTACGGCGACTGGTGACTTCAGTGAGTGCCTGAGCAATTGTTGTTTTGGCAGTTCGGATAGTCGCAGCTTTTTTACTAAATTTATCTTTGAAGCGTTCGGCTCGCAAATCTTCACGCGCAGCCACAATGAGCTCTCCGAGCTCATTGTCACTTTTCTTTTGTATATCAGAGTATTTCATATCGATATATTACGCGCGGGTTTCTGCACGGGTTACCACCTTAGCTTTTAATGGAAGTTTTGCTACTGCTTTACGCAAAGCCTTGCGGGCGAGTTCTTCTGAAACTCCTTCGACTTCAAACAAGATTCGTCCGGGTGCTACTTCAAACACGAAGTGGTCAGGGTCCCCCTTACCTTTACCCATCGGCACTTCTGCCGCTTTTTGTGTAATTGGCTTGTCAGGGAAAATTCGAATCCAAATTTTTCCGGTTTTACCGAGTGTGCGAGAAATCACTCGTCGAGCGGCCTCAATTTGATTTGAACGAACTCGTGATGGAGTAGTAGCCTTAAGACCGTACTCTCCAAACGCAACAGTGATACCTCGAGTCTCTGGACGAGCCAATTTTTCAGGACTCTTGCGTCCAACTTGCCACTTGCGGTGGGCTACTTTTTTAGGAAATAACATACAGATTATCGATTAGTACTTCGAGTATCTTCCATTCGTGTCGCGCGTGGTGCAGTGTCGGCCTGACCAGCTTTACGGTCAGCAAAAACTTGTCCACGATAGATCCACACCTTGATCCCAATCGCTCCGTATGGCAAACGAGCCGTTACGCGAGCGAAGTCAATGTCAGCACGTAGGGTCTGAAGTGGAATTCGTCCTTTCTTGAGTTCTTCTTTACGAGCCATGTCAGCACCGCCAAGACGACCAGAAAGAATGATTTTTACTCCTTCCACATCACGGTTTGCCATAACTTTTTCAATCGTCATTTTCATAACGCGACGGAAGGTAAGACGCTTCTCTAGACCTTCAGCAATCATTTGTCCAACAATGTTGGCACTTGATTCTGGTGAACGAATTTCTTCAACATCAAGCTTGATTTCGGGCTTAGTAGTGAGCGACGCCTTACGGAAAAGCATGTCTATTTCTTTCTTCAACTTTACCGCTCCTTCTCCACTACGACCAATGACGAGTCCAGGACGAGCAGTTTTAATAATGATACGAACTGATTTTTGGTCACGCTCAATTTCAACCGTGTCAACTGACATACCCTTTAATCGGGTAGCAAGGAATTTACGGATTTGGGCATCTACACGCAAGTACTCACGAAACTGCTTTGGGTCAGTGGTAAACCAACGACTGCGCCAGTCACGATTGATACCAATACGTTGAACATATGGATGGGCTACGTGTGTCATATTATTTGTTACCTAATTCCACAGTAATGTGACTACTGCGCTTGTTAATTCGTGACGCTGAACCACGAGCTCGTGGCATAAAACGCTTTTGGGTAATACCTTTATCAACTGATACGTGTTTTACAATCAAATGTGACACGTCAGCACCCGCTTGTGTAGCGTTCGCGGCAGCAGACTTGATAACCTTTAGAAAGGCTTCAGATGAACGCTTGTCGACAAACTGAAGGGCTGCAATAGCATCATTCACTTTTTTTCCTCGTACAACATCAGCCACCAGGCGAACCTTGCGGGGAGATTGACGGTAATTTTTGAGAATTGCTTTCATACTTATTTCTTACTTGGTCCAGCGGACTTAGAAGCCTTTGCAGCAGCGATTTCAGCTTCCTTTTTCTTTTGTTCAAGCTCTTTCTGCATCTTACCTCCGTGGCGATGGAACTTCTTCGTTGAAGAAAATTCTCCAAGACGATGTCCTACCATTTCTTCAGCCACAACAACCGCGACGTGGTCTTTTCCGTTATGAACTCCGAATGTAAAACCGACCATTTCTGGCGCAATCATACTGGCGCGAGCCCATGTTTTAATGACACCACTCTCTCCGGGTTTTTTACCGGCGATCTTCTTCATCAGCTTCTCGTCTACGTGGGGTCCTTTATAGAGTGATCGTGACATACTTATTAATGTAACTAGGACGGGTGCAGGTGAGGAAATTTCGCGCAGCAGCAAGGATTTTTCCCGAGCCTTACAAAAGTAAGGTGAGCGGTGAAATCTGCAGGTGCGAAAAAGAAATTTTCCACATATGCGCGTCCTATGGATAAATGCACACCATGAAATGAATGGTGTGCTCTTTTGAGAACCTCGGCTAAGTATAGGTAACTGCCTTACTTAACAGAGGTTCCCAAACAATTGAACTTTACTTGCTCTCTGTTTTGACACTTTCGGCACTAGATAGGTGCCGATAACCGATGCGGTTAGGAACGTGGGCTATAGTACGGGAAATTTAACGAAGCGTCAAGCATTTTCGGCGCTTTTTCAATATTTTGATGGTATAGTGAAAACGTGATTACGCCGTCCCACCTCATATACAGCTGGGCACTAGCTAAAAAAACTGAAAAACTAGACCTGAACCCAGTCTCCACAAAACAGCGGACGTCCGCTTTTATCCTAGGGGCTTTATTTCCTGATACTCCAACGTATGTCTTTTTTATCGTCTATGGGCTTATTTTAGGGTATTCAGGCGAGGTAATGTGGGACGATATGTACTTTAATTCCGGCTGGAGTATCCCGATCACCCTCACCCATTCCTTTATCTTGTGGCCCCTTCTGATTGGATTTTCCGTACATTTTGGCTGGAATTTTCTTAAATACTTTAGTATTTCAGCCCTTTTTCACACCATCGTTGATTTTTTCGTCCATACAGAGGATGCGTACCGTCACTTTTATCCGTTCTTAGATTGGAAATTTCACAGCCCTATTTCATATTGGAATACTGTAGAGTTTGGGCGATATGTGAGCGTATTTGATAGCATCCTCGTTCTCGGGCTCCTGACTTACCTCTATTTAAAATATGAAGGAAAGTGGCGATTACTGGTTGGGTCGATTGGAGTCCTGTATTTATTGCGGCTTATCGCTGAACCGTTATTAATGATATACATGAACCATGGCGCGTAAACGAGGGAGTTCCCATACAACACTAACCGAGACGGCCGAAACAGTCGTGCGGGTGCTCGGAAAAATATCTGGCATTAAAATGATTGCTCCGGGTATCATTGATGCTCGTAGATCAGGACCACGATTTATAACAGTGGTCTACACCCAGGCTGGTTTTGAGCTGATTATATCTGGAACCGGAGTCCAAAAAATCGCTGTCCACGTCGTCGAACCGAAACGAACTAAGTTTCTCATTGACAACCTAAAAGCAAACAAGAATCTTAAACTATTTCAATGGAATGAACGAGAGAAGAAGCCGGGCATTTAATCAAAATCAGCATGGTTCATGGTTTTTACCAGAACCAAGTGAATGATACTAGGGATATATAAAAAGAGTTTGAAATCTATTCAGTAAGCAAACTATAATCATTCACAAACTGCACGAGCTCTGCTTCAGAAGTAAATGTCATCCTGCATTCACTAGCGAGAATCCCTCGAATAGTATCCAGACCTTTTTCTCGAAGTTGAGAATCTCCCGCTGCACGATCAACAGCCATAAACGCCATCAGCACTTCATAGTCACGGATTCCGTCTTTAAGTCTCTGGCTGCTCCATACTGATTTATTTTCAAGCGCTTCAGCTGGTGTCACCACTTTACCTGACTCAGACTTTGGTCGTAACTTATCTACAACAAAATTAAACATACAAAAATTGTATCATATCGCTAAAGAAATCCCTGACAAGTCTTACCTACAAACTTTTTTTGCATAAACTACAAAACCCTCAAGCTAGTTGCCTGAGAGTTTTGTGTTTGATAGATGATTTAATTAACAGTCACTTCCACCACCATTCCTCGTACAAGATCCGCCCGCAGTCGTAGGCTTTGGACTAGGACAGAGACTATCAGCACCGACACCGCCATATTGATTTTGACATGTTACCGTACGAACATTGGTTCCTGAAGTTGTTTGACACGAGTACGCATACGGTGCGTTACAAGCATACGCGCCAACTGACCAGGCATATACTGGTGCAGCGGTGCACTGCGCTAAAATCATGGTGTGGTACTGGTAAGATCTTCCCACTGAATTACAAACTCCAGTAGGACTAACACTTAATGGTCGAATGTATGTACTATTGTCATTTCCATCACCACTCCAATTCCAATTACATGTTACCGCCCAGGCTGGTTCGAAGCATTGCCCCCCAACAATAATCGTATCTCCCCCACCAGGAGCGCCAGTTGTAGGGTCCCAACAGTTACCACCCAACGCATCACAATATCTTGGTGACCAGGTTGAGGTTGCAGCGGAGACAATGTTTGCACTAAAGTTACCCGATTATGTTTGGGTAGTTAAACCAGTATTTACTGGAGCAGCAGCATTATTAGCAGGAGGAGTCGCGGTTGGACTAGTCCATACCTGCGCACTGATAAAACCGTATCCAGCCAGGCCAAGAAAAATGACAGTAAGAGGTACTATTGTTGTAAAATGTTTTGTTAATTTCATTTAAAATACTTACTATAATTAGTATACCGCGGTATATATTCACCCTTGATAGTTGTACCCAAACACAAAACACCCCCATATAGGGGGTGTTTTGTGTTTACAAATTTAATTACAACTCCACACGAGCCGCGCGGTTCCATTATTATTATCATAAAGATCAAAGAAATTACCATTTCTGTCAACGACCCCGTTTAGAGAAATACTCCCTGGGTTTGGAACTCTAAAACCACAAGCGGTTTCAATATTTCTTATATAGGTTGGTGCAGAGCTATTACATCTCCACTCCAGAATCGCGGTTCCTCCATTAGAATCATACACATCATAATTAGTTCCATTTTTTAATCTAACGGAATTCAGAGACACACTGCCCGGATTTATTACACTAAAACCACACGCATTTTGAATCTCGTAGCTTACTTCTGAAGTCGGACCTTTACATGTCCATTCCAAAATTGAAGTTGCTCCATTTTTATCATAAAAATCATAAAAACCGCCCTTAGCTAATTTAACTCCGTGAAGACTTGTACTTCCTGGATTAGGAACATTTAAATCGCAATAGTCTTTTGCATATTGCACGTAATTAATTGCTGAAGTTGCTGAACTTCCTAGATTCTGACAGTTTTGCCCCTGAGAATCACAATATGCGTTGGACCACACAGCATCTGTTGCTGCAAATCGATTAAAGACGAGTGAGCCTACTGCATTTTGAATTGTTGTAGACGAAATTCCCACGTTAATAGGTACTCGAACGTTATTTTGTGGCGGCTGAGATGTTGGACGAGTCCACACTTGCGCATTCATGAAGTTATACCCAGCCAGACCAAGTAGAATTACCGCAATAGAAATTATAACGGCTACTTGTTTTGTAATTGTCATATAATAATTATACCGCGGTATATATTCACCCCTGATAGTTGTACCCAAACACAAAACACCCCCAGATGGGGGTGTTTTGTGTTATTTGACTACTTTCGTGATGTCATTAATCGGCCTGGTTTTCGTCTTGTGACAATAAACTTGTTACTGTACTTCTTTGGTGAACGAGTCTTTTGACCCTTTCCAACTGGTCGTCCCTGCTTCGTACGAGCACGACGGTGTCCTCGCGGTGCCTTTCCTTCTCCTCCTCCGTGTGGGTGGTCCACTGCGTTCTTAGCGGCTCCACGAGTTTTTGGACGAATTCCTCGATGACGAGCACGTCCCGCTTTTCCTAAATCAACCAAACGATTTTCTTCATTTGATACAGCACCGATGGTTGCCCAGGCAGTACTGATGATTTTTCGGATTTCGGTTGAAGGCATTTTAACCAGAGTGTAGCCGCTATCTTGGGCTACCACCTCGGCGTTGTTACCAGCTGAACGAGCGAGTTTCGCTCCCGCACCAGGTTTAATTTCAACGTTAAATACCATTGTACCAACCGGAATATTACCGAGCGGCAAACGGTTCCCTACTTTCGGCTTGGCAGTTTCTGAAACAATCATCTCGTCACCCTTCACCATATTCTGTGGTGCAAGGACGTAGCGACGTTCGCCGTCAGCAAAAAGAACGAGCGCTATAAAGCCGGTTCGGTATGGATCATACTCAACACTCTCTACTTTCGCAGGAATATTTTTCTTATCGTAGCGGAAGTCTACCAAACGGTAGGTACGTTTATTTCCTCCACCTCGATTGAGGACCGTAGTACGTCCCTGGTTGTTGCGTCCACCTGAACTCTTACCACCCATCGTAAGCGACTTCAAAGGATTACTCTTCGTGGTAGTAAGTTTCTTCTTGTATTCAATCACTGAGCCGTCACGACGACCCGCTGATGTTGGTTTATATTTTTTCATGATTATACAAGATTAATGGTATCTCCTTTTTTGAGGTACACATAGGCTTTCTTATAACCAGCAACCGAAATCGCTCGACCGCGACTTCGAGACAATGAACTACTTGGTTTTTTATTGACGATGTTTACTTTCACCGGCGTCACTTTGTAGAGTGCAGTTACTGCGTCGCTGACTGAAAACTTGGTGGCGTTTTTTGCAACGATGAACGTATAGACACGGGAATCATGTTGCATCACTGCCTTTTCAGTTACCACGGGCTTCACGAGGACGCTTGCGAGGTTACGATCAGTACTACGAGCGAGTGTCGGCGCAACTACTTTTGCAGTAGTTCCTTCACTTGCCTCTACAGTTTTTTTTGTTCGACTGAAGAGTGCCATACTATTTTGCGTTAGTGGTTGTTTTTGGAGCAATGGCAGCGACCCGGGTCTCGAGGACTTTGAGGGTATCACTACTATTCGCCATAATTACGTATTTGTACGTAAGTAAATCAACCGGATTAATATCTTTCGCTTGAATAACTTCGATATTACCGAAGTTACGGAAGCTTTTTTCAATCATCTCATCACGTGTACCGAGAACAAGCACGGCTGCGTTCTTTCGCTTGGTAGCGAGATCAGCATATCCAGTTCCTGAAGCAATCGCTTTAATGATAGTTTTTCCTAGCGCAGCTTTTGGTTCAGTCATTGCAAGCTCTGAGAGGAAAATCATCTCCGTATCAGCAAACTTTTTACTAAATACAGCTGCAAGCGCTTTAGCTCGCATTTTCTTGTTGATTTTGCTTGAGTAGTCTTTTTCTGACTTTGGACCATGCGCCACTCCTCCCCCGGCCCAGATCGGACTTCGAGACGAACCATGTCGGGCTCGTCCGGTTCCTTTTTGCTTCCACGGTTTCTTTCCACCTCCGCGTACGTCACCGCGTCCTTTCGTGTCGGCAGTACCAGCCCGACCATTGGCCTGCATCATCAGTACCACCCCGTGAACCAAGTCAGCATTCCACGCTACGTCAAATACTGACGCTGGCAGATCAATTGATCCTGCCTCAGTACCCGTAACCGTATATAATTTTGTATTCATATAATAATGCTTACTTAGTACCACGTACTTCTACTAATGTGCCCTTTCGACCAGGAATGGCACCTTTGATCAACAGTAGGTTTTCGGCAGCGTTGACTTGGAGCACAACGAGATTCTTGACCGTAATTCGGTCACCCCCCATCCGTCCGGCCATTCGCATACCCTTCATAACACGATTGAGTCCCGTTGCTCCAATTGACCCCGGTTCTCGTTCTGAGTGTTTCTGTCCGTGTGAGCGACGTCCGCCGGCAAAACCGTGACGCTTCACCACACCTTGGAAACCTTTACCTTTTGAGATGGCAGATACGATAACCATATCACCAGCCGCAAATACCGATGCATCAAGCGCGTCACCAGCGGCAACACCCTCAATTGTTTCGTTATAGGCGACCTTCGGACGAAATTCACGAACCACACTTGGGTTATTGAATTGTCCTTTTTGGGCTTTCGCAATCCGAGATTCTTTTTGTGAACCGGAGGCGAGCTGCACAGCAGCATAGCCATCTGATTCAACTGTCTTGATGCGCGCCACTACGGCCGGTTCAACCCGGAGAATTGTCGCTGGGTGACAAACACCACTGGCATCAAAGACTTGCGTCATACGGTCTTTGGTTCCGACTATAAATTTCATAATGAATGAAATTAACGAATAAACGCTTTTTGACCGTACAACAAACCGCGCTATATAACGCGGGACACAAGTCCCACACGTAAAAGCGCGGTTTGTGCCCATTGGTTCGGAAAGATTCACGGAGAGTCTTTACTACGAACGTAGGTCTTTAAAAGCTGCTGATACTATACGTGAATTTTTACAAAAAGCAAGCAGGCTGTCATTACTTTACGTCACTCAACATTAATAACTCATTGATCGACACCCCAATCGCTGCCTCACCCGCACCATATACCCGATAGGTTTACCTCCCGCTGATGTGTTAGCACTCTATCTAAACTCGATACCACAGCACAATCGAGAACCCTCTACGGGTAACCCAAGAAATAGATAGTGGGTATTTGCTAAGTTAGCAGTAAATAAATTCATTCGATAATAATGTTTTGGTGGGACAATTACAGATTAACCATTATCTAAATCACAATTATAATCATGGGAGTTAGCATTTAAGAACTTGGTTTAATATTTGCTTGTAATTAATTTTTAATTATTACTTTTATATATCATGTACTTATAACTGTTTATGTAAGATATGGTTATTAGAGCATCAATAATACAAACAATTTTATACACCTCACTTTAATTAACAAAAACCCTGAAATATCAGAGTTTTTTGTACCTCGTACTTTATTTTAGAAATTTAATAGACCGTTTTGTAATGACGGTGATCCTAAACTACCACCACTACTTGGCGCACTTGGTGCTGCTGGTGTCGTGCCACTCCGGGGGATGGTTGGCGTTACGGCTTGACCGCTGCCAGAGCCATTATTTCCTTGCGTAGGCACAGTATTTACTGCGCCTGGGGTGTACTTTGTGACACATTTTGAGTTATTAAGAATGGAAGCCATCAGGTTTGTCGGAAAATACATTCTCGTTAAAAACTGTACTTCTTTTTTATCAGCTACGGCAGTTTTTAGTATTTTTCCTGTATAGGTGACACTCGTCGCATTTACTAATTCTCCAGAACTGTAGGTTGCCAGTAGAAGTCCTCGAGAATTATACATACTGGATTGGTACGGAGCTCCCGGTATTGCGGGAAAAGTTACTTTATAGTCAACTAAAGTTTTATCAAGAATATTATCAGTAAATGTTGCTGTACACTTCGCTAGTAGTGGTGGCACTATTACTCGACAAGTCTTACTTTCACTTCCCTTACTCACGACTAACTCAAAGGCAGTTGCTTTGGTTCCATTGAAAGTAATTTCCGACGTTAGCAAGACACCTGAATTAACTGAGGCTGACTTACCATTAACCATGACTTCTTCAGCATTGAAGCTCTTCCATTTATATTTTGCTACTTTTTTACTTTCTACGTAGTACTGATTAATAATCTCACATCCAAGACTGCCGCTTGCGGCTCCTTTATTTACAAGGACATTTACATTTTTGTTGCCTGATGTTGACGCAATTATAGTTGGAGATACTGGCGCTGGCACAGATGTAACAGGAGGAGTAATAACTGCTCTAGTAATTGGCACGACGGGAACCGTTACTGGTGTTGTTGACCGAATTATATCTGGCTTTTTTTGCATGTCGGCACTGATAGGTTGATTAGTATTATTACTATCTGAAGTACCATTTACTACGTAACATAACTTTTTAATCCCAACAATCGGATCAGAAAATACTGCGTTCGTGCAAGCTGTTCCATTAGTAAGTATTTTAGTAAAAAATTTACTCCCAATACCGTAACGGATTTCTCTTGTACCAGAGAATTTACATTCTGTATTTTCATTAGAACATAACACTGCGTTTGCATTAATTTGAGTAGCAATAGGTGAGTTCATTGGCACAGCAGGTAATTTCACCGGTTCGATTTTACTAGTCTTTACTACAGGAACTATAAATGGACTCTTACTACTTTTTTTCGTACTAAAAAGAAGCGTTTTGCTTAGTAATCCAACATTCGTACGTGGATTTGATAAAGATATTTCATCTCCAAACACCGTGACAATAAGCTTGTGTTTTCCATCCTCAAATGCAGAAAAATTAAAAGGAATTGAAGACAAATCAGGTTTACTTGAACCGAGAGAATACGGGGCAACTTTCTCTGTTCTCACAACTACGTTATCTATTTGAAACACTACTCGGGTTATTTTTGTGTTTATAAAACCCTTTAAAACTGCTTCAACCACAATCTCACCAGTTACAACAGATCCTTCTAACAACCCCACTATTTCAAGTGAAGCTTTTTGCATTTGGGTAGTAGCTGTTGTTGCTGTGTTTAATATGCTGGTATTTTGACTTGAGAAAGTGTCTGCGACGATACGAGATTTATCTGAAATAGTCGACACAAGCATTCTTTCCGATACGAACAATTTTGTAATTGGGCCATACACACCAATCCCAGCTCCTAATGTAGAAACATCGAGAATATTAGATAAATTTTTCTGTTGGAATCTTATCAAAGCGTCCTCAGTTGCGCGTCCAAAGAAAGTTGTTTCTTTACCTCTTGACCCTGCCCCACTCTCTGAAACTTGGGTTGAATCATCACTATTTAATAGTACCTGTAGTGACCGCACATCTTCACCATACATCCCCCGCTCAAGTTGACGTTCAGCTGCCGACGAGACGCTCGGAGACAATAGTAGTATTACATACACTGCCGCCCCAGCTACTAAGGTGAGGTTCAGGTTTCGACGCAAAGGGTTTAAGATAAATGCTAATGATTTCATAATAACGCTCTATTAACTTGAGATAAACAATTTTACAGCAAAAAGGTGTGCTCCTTTCGGAACACACCCCCATTGCTACTAACTATACATTCTAGATCTAAAGGTACCAATACTATCTGTGGACAAAACCCCTACTTCTTTCACAGCACTTTTCTAAAAAACTTTATTTATAATTGTATTATGGGTACATCAGTTGAGCCCGAAGCTATAGATTCTTCAACGGAATGAACTAATTCGGACTCAGAAACACACGTGATTAACTATTACTAATGTGCACCCCACCAAAGCAGTCGTCCTCAATCCTGTCCAGTTTTTTGTGACGGTAGAGATCCTAAACGAGTAGAGACGACCACTATACGCACGCTTCGATTGTCACTCACAACCTTGGCTATATTCCCACATTATCAAAGTCATACATCGGGAAAATCAATATTTATTAATTCAAAGTTTTGAGTTGGACAATCTTCCACCACGTCGCACGCACGAGCATTAGTCAAAAGAGAGCGATTAATTACTGGACGTTCTAGGAATAGGTCTGCGCGCACTACTGCTGGCACCACCTAAGACATCTCGCGACTAGAACCGGATTTATCCAAAGATAAAGAGCTGAGCGAGAAATCATGTTAGTGTCACTACTATAATCTTGTCCAGCAATTAGAATGTGCAACAGCGTACGGTGGCCTGAGCCCGATTATTTACCGTACATGACCATCCGTTAGTTGTTGGTACGGAGTAATTAATTGCCTTAGCCGTACAATCACCGGTCCTGACACCTGAACAGGTGTCAAGACACCCACCACTCATTGCTACTTCACCCGCCAGACACGAAATTGTTACGCTATTTGAACCAATTGCACTCGATCGGTTAACGCAGGTAGGATTTGGAATAGCTGGGCCAGTAGCAGGGGAGAAACAGTTACCCCCAAGAGAATCACAGTATGAATTTGACCATACAGCATCTGTCGCCGCGAAACGATTAAAGACTAGCGACCCAGCACCATTTTGCAAAGTGGTTGCAGAGATACCCACATTTATCGGAGCTCTCGTATTATTAGCAGGCGGTGTTGCTAGCGGACTGGTCCACACCTGGGCACTCATAAAACTATAACCTAAAAAAAGTGGCGCAATGATAAGAAAAGTAGGGATAATAACAAACGGTTTAAAAAAAGTCATACACAAAGAAGGTTAAGCAAAGTTTATCATTTAAAACGGCTACACACAGACTTTGTGCACACACCCAGAATGGACCCCACGAAGGATTTTGTGTTCACACAAATACTGTCTAAAGCATTATTAAAGTAGTTAAATAATCAAGTTGAGAAGAGACGGATAAACTTCCTCGCAGGATCTGCATACCTTTAGACAGTTTTCACGCTTCAAACTATCTCAAATAGCTCTGAAACGTGATATTTAATCACGTTTCAGCCCTAGGTGAGGGGTGAGAAATGAGCAGGGTGAGGAATGACTTAATATCACTCCGCAGATTGCATTAGGATGCAATTACAGCCTTATCGCTTTTTTTCAAAAGAGCGATAAGGTCTTGAGAAGTGACATTAGTCACTTCTCACTCGATGTTTTGCTTTACTACTAAATGAGCCGAGCGACGCAAAATCCCCTACGAATGTAGGGGATTTTGCGTCCGAGCGAATGCAGGGAGGAGTTTTTTAAGGAGTAAAAAACTACATCATCTTCACGTCAATATTCACGCCGGACGGCAATGAAAGATTGGTGAGGGCTTCAATCACTTTTGGACTCGGGTTCATAATGTCGATAACTCGTTTATGAGTTCGCATTTCGAATTGTTCTCGCGCGTCTTTGTATACGAACGACGCCCGGTTCACGGTGTATTTCTTGATTTCAGTTGGAAGTGGAATCGGGCCGACTACTTCGGCGTCAAACCGTAGGGCAGTATCGATGATTTGCTTGACTGAGCTATCGAGGATTTTGTGCTCGAAGGCACGCACTCGGATACGCAGTTTTGCAACCACATCGGCACCAGCTTTGGTTTTTTTGGTTGTTGGAGTTGCCATAATAATTTCAGTGATTTTAATTCTCTGCCTTATCTGTATTAAACAATTGTTGAAATTGTCTTAGATACGAGGAAGAGCAAAGTTTGGAAAGAAGACGTATTTTTATACGGCGACTGACCAAACTGCAGTTCTGACAAAGTAGATAAGTTAATTTCAGCGATTGTTATGCTACGATTTTTGTTACAACCCCGGCGCCTACAGTCTTCCCTCCCTCTCGAATCGCGAAGTTACCTCCTTCTTCAAGCGCAACTGGGGCTACCAATTTTACCTTAAAGGTTGCAGTGTCTCCTGGCATAGTCATTTCTACCCCTTCCATCAAAGTAACTTCACCCGTTACGTCCGTTGTACGGATGTAGAACTGTGGCTTGTAACCTGAGAAAAATGGTGTGTGACGCCCACCTTCGTCTTTTGAAAGGATGTATACTTCAGCTTCGAATTCAGTGTGTGGTGTTACTGAGTTCTTTGCAGCGAGTACCTGACCGCGATGTACATCTTCTTTCTTTGTACCGCGGAGCAAGATTCCCGCATTGTCTCCCGCTTGCGCCTGATCCAATTGCTTGTTGAACATTTCAACTCCCGTCACTGTCGTCTCTGCCGTATCTTTGATACCAACGATCTGAATAGTCTCACCAACCTTTACCTTTCCGCGCTCTACACGACCTGTTACTACGGTACCGCGACCTTCAATTGAGAAGATGTCTTCTACCGGCATCAGAAACGGCTTGTCGAGATCACGAACTGGCAATGGGAAGAATGAGTCCATCGCATCAACCAGGTCAACTACTTTCTGACCCCAGTCTGACGTTGGATCTTCAAGCGCTTTGAGTCCAGAACCTTTGATGATTGGTGCATTCACCCCATCAAAACCGTTCTTAGTAAGGAGTTCACGAAGTTCTTCTTCAACGAGTTCAATCATTTCTGCATCATCAACCATATCGCACTTATTGAGGAATACGATAATGTTTGGAACTCCAACTTGCTTTGCCAAAAGTACGTGTTCGCGTGTCTGTGGCATCGCTCCATCAGTTGCTGCCACCACGAGTACAGCACCGTCCATCTGGGCTGCACCAGTAATCATGTTTTTGATATAGTCAGCGTGTCCTGGAGCATCAATGTGTGCGTAGTGACGAGTCGGCGTTTCATATTCACTGTGTGAAAGTGAAATCGTGATGCCTCGCGCCTTTTCTTCTGGGGCTTTATCGATTTCATCTACTCCCTTGGTAGTAGCAGTATAGCCACCTCCTTTTTGGTTGAGTACCGTTAAAATCGCTGCAGTTAAAGTGGTCTTGCCGTGGTCAACGTGACCAATGGTCCCTACGTTGATGTGCGGCTTTGATCGGTCAAAGTCTTGTTGAGCCATATCTTAGATAATTTAGATAATAAACCGCACACAGCTGCTTTTTTACAGTATAAAAAAGCGGTGTTTGTCTGCACATCCGTCTCGGCGAGAACAAGTCGCGGGACGGCTGGGCACACAATACGTGTAAAGGAGCGAGTATAAATTGCTCCGATACAGCTATTTCTAGCTGAGTCGGTGCGGCAATGGTACCAGATTGATAAAAAAACACAAGACCAGAGCCTTTGAGAAGACTCTGGTCTTGGATTTATTAGGCAACATAACCCTCAGGCCTTAATCGAATACAAAACGTCGTAAGAAACATTACGGTCGTCCCTCGCCACTAGTAGCAGTTCCCCCTGGAGCTGAGGACGGGCTATTGAGAGCCTCCAGTATGGCCGCCTTTCGTTCCTCCGATGCTGTCATAGAAGTTTCTTCAAGAGCATTTATAATTGCCTCTCGTTCTTCAGTCGTAGCTGACGTCGTAGCTTGCTCGAGCGCGTTAAAAATTTGTTGTCTACGATCAGATTCTTCAGGTACAGAAACTTCTGTAACCGGAACGTCTTCTACTGCAACCAGTACCGTCGCTTGCTTCGCCCACCACATCCCCATATAAATATATCCACCCACAATAGCGACTAGGGTTGCTAACAAAACAATAATAATGAAAGTCTGATGAGACCTTGGATCTGACATTGAAGAAGTTGGTGTCGCGTACTCATCTTGTTCTGAATTCATACTTGTGAGATAAATTTATGATTTATAAGGACCGTCACTACTCCCTAAGTGATATGTCGACTGAGTCGAGCTCAGTTACTTCAATCTGGCCATTTAGAAATGTACTTGGATACACTCCATAATAGGCATAGCCGCCGAGTATACTCAACAGTAAACCCATTAAACCTAAACTGATAATAAGTTGCAGATGACTTCGATGTATACCAGGACTGGGTTGCATGATAGTGGTGATTACTAGATTAGACCTCCTGGTTTATTGGTACTACCTCAACCGAAACCTGGGCATCTGCTGGCCCCATTGAAGCGCTGAAGGTTCCGTTACAAATAACTGAAAAAGCCGTAGCGTTATTTATCGGCAAGGACACAGAGTTACCTCCACCAATACCCTGTGCGCCAGTTGGCATACCTGGGCCATACACTCGACATGAGGTAGTCGGAGAAAGCGCAGCGGCTCCTGCAGGCGGGGTGATAGTCCACCTAATCGTTACCGTTTCACCCGACCGAATCACTTCTTTATCAGTTGAAATAGTAACGGTTGGTGGTAACTGGTCACAAATTCCCGGCGGAGTAAAGAAATCATTTGGCGCATTACAACTACCTGTAAGAGTAAGCACCGCAAGTTCTGTAGAAGCTGAATATGCCCTAATTACATTTCCGCCGTCAGTTAAGTCAATTGCTGCACTACCAACATTTGGGGGTATTACGCCGCCAATATTAGTTACTACTACAGGGCTTGTTTGTCGAATGGAGCGACTTGGTACGGTAGGGTCGGTACTGAATTCCCAATCAAGGCTGGCAACACACGTGCTCGCACCAACGGCAATGGTACACCCGGTACCCGTTAAGGTAGCGGTCGGGAGTAATAATTTAATTAAATCAAACCCAATCCATCCCACGACAGTACTTCCCCAGGCAAATGAGGTACTGGCGATTCCTGCCCCAGTAGTCCTCGTTCGATTGGTACTAATGCCATAATCTGGCGCAGCACCTCGTAATGAAATCCAGCCATCCCAACTGCCCGAATTTGGATTATTACCCATTGAGCTACAAGTGCCGGCCGCAGAGTTTGTGCCCGCGCAGGCTCGGGCCCAGCCATATAACGTCATTGCACTATAGTTACCCGACATCATGGCATTAAGTTGAGTATTCCCTCCTTCAGAAGGGAAATTACTTAATCCACCAAAACGAATCCACCCAATATTACTGCTCCAGGCGTAACCAGACACTGCTCCCGTGGAGGAATCAACCTCAACTTTATAATCAGATTTAGGACCCCCGCCAGGTGAGCCTGGACAGACACTGGCTCCCGTTGCGCTACCTGTCCGACAATTGAGTGACACCCACCCAATCGTACTACTCCAGAGGTAGCCATCAAGATCAAATGAAGAACCGGGCAACCCAGCTGGCGCTGGTTGGGCTGAGAGTATCTGAGCTGAAGCTGGCGATACAAAAAATAGAAATCCCGCAGCAACAAAACCTAGAAATAAAATACCGACTGCTCGATTACTGCACTTGTAAATATTTAACATACGTAAATATAGTATAGTTGACGTCTAAAATTAATGTAGAAAAGTTATGCACAAACTACAGGCAAACAAAAAGCGCCCTGAAGGGGTCTCATTGTTGTAAAAGTTCGTAGAGAAAATATATTGATTACTTAACCCAGTTTGATTCCTTACAGGAACTGTACACCCTGTGGCTACTTTGTTTCCTCTTGGTTACAAAGTAGCTCGCAGGGTCCGTCAAAGACATACGAAGAATAATTAATAAAAAAGCACCCCCGAAGGGGTGCTTTTTTATTAATTATTCTTCGGTTTCTATGTCTTTGACGCCTCTTGCCTTACGAATCTCCAATGATACGTTTGGCGGTACAACATCGTAGTGGTCAAAGGTCATCGTCATACTCGCCCGACCTTGGGTCATTGAGCGCAGGGTATTCGTGTACCCGAACATCTCTGAAAGCGGTACCGATGCTGTAACCACTTTTTTGTCACCTAATTCACCCATACTTTCTACCTGTCCACGCTTACTTGAAATATTTCCGTTGACATCGCCCATGAACTGCTCAGGGGTACGAATTTCAATCTTCATGACTGGCTCCAAGAGCACGGCACTCGCCTTCTTCGCTGCTTCACGGAAGGCATAAATAGAGGCTAGTTTAAAGGCAATTTCCGAAGAGTCAACATCATGGTAACTACCATCGTACAACTCGACAGAAACATCTTCCATTTTGTAGCCAGCAACTTGACCGCGGGCCATTGCTTCTTTGGCACCCTTCATAACGGCTGGGATGAATTCCTGTGGAATTACCCCTCCCTTAATACTGTTGACGAACTCAAAATGATCTTCACGAGTGACATTTTTTGCAACCTTCGCTTCTGGATCAAGCGCTTCAAGTGGCTTGATGCGGATCTTAACGTGACCGTACTGACCCTTACCTCCTGATTGTTTGACGTACTTGTATTCGGCTTCGGCTGCGCGCTGAATCGTCTCGCGGTAGGCTACCTGAGGAGCACCCACGTTTGCCTCAACTCCAAACTCACGCTTCATACGGTCAACAAGAATTTCCAAGTGGAGTTCTCCCATACCCGCGATAATTGTTTCCATTGTTTCAGCATCTGACGATACGATAAAGGTTGGATCTTCATCTGCCAGTTTACGGAGTGCAGTCCCCATCTTTTCTTGGTCGTTTTTAGTTTTAGGTTCAACGCGCATTGCTACCACGGGCATTGGGAAGACAATTTGTTCGAGAATGATTGGCTTTGCTTCATCACAGAGTGTATGCGATGTCTTCACGTCTTTGAGTCCTACTCCGGCAGCAATTTCTCCCGCGTATACCTCTTCGATTTCAGTTCGCTTGTCAGCTTGGAGTCGTACAATTCGCCCGAGTCGTTCACGTTCACCTGTGGTTGAGTTATAAATATAACTTCCGGCTTTTACCACACCTGAGTAAACCCGGAAGAAGGTCAGCTGTCCAACAAATGGGTCAGTCTGCAACTTAAACGCGAGTGAACAGAACGGTTCTTCATCGCTCGCCGTACGGGTGACTTCTGAATCATCTTTTGGATTAATTCCACGAACTGGTGGCAAATCAGTCGGAGCTGGTAGGTAATCAACCACCGCATCGAGCACGAGCTGTACCCCAATATTTTTGAGGGCTGAACCCGTCATCACCGGGAAGAGCTGGTTACCCAAGACCGCCTTACGCAACGTTGCTTTGAGGTCAGCATCGGTTGGCAAATTACCTTCGAGGAAGGCCTCCATCATCGCGTCGTCATGCTCTACTACACGCTCAATAAGCTCTGCGCGGTATTTTTCGGCATCAGCTTGTAGTTCGGCAGGGATCTCTACTTCTCGAACAGTCATCCCCATTTCACCTTCAAACACAAAGGCCTTCATCTTAATCAAATCAATGACTCCTTTGAGCTGATCCTCAGCACCCCACGGTAGTTGGATTCGAACCGCTTTCTTTGAGAGTCGGTCAAGGATACTGGCATACGACTTTTCAAAGTCGGCTCCCAGGCGGTCCATTTTATTTACAAAACAAATACGTGGCACCCCAGCCTCGTCAGCATAACCCCAGTTCGTTTCAGATTGTGGCTCTACCCCAGCTACTGAGTCAAACACGACGACCGCTCCATCAAGTACACGCATTGAACGCTTTACTTCAGCCGTAAAGTCAATGTGGCCGGGAGTGTCAATGATGTTAAAGTTGTACATCTGCGACCGATCTTTACGGTCCACCACTTCAGATTTAGACCAGTTACAGGAAATCGCCGCCGCGGTAATCGTAATACCACGTTCTCGCTCTTGTTCCATCCAGTCAGTTACCGTAGCACCATCGTGTACTTCACCAATTTTGTGGGACATTCCGGTATAAAAAAGAACTCGTTCAGACGTCGTGGTTTTACCAGCGTCAACGTGCGCCACAATACCGAAATTACGCATGCGATTAATCGGAAATTCTCGAGCCATATACTATAAATACGTTATTAATTAATGTTTATCCTTTCAAAGTACGCGGTTTGGGGTGCGAATGAGAAAAGAAAATTGCCAAGGTTTGGCAAGGTGCCAGTACTATACGGTATAACCTCTAAATCAGCAATAGACTCTAACTCAATGATTGCCTATCTAAAAATGCCCCGACACAGTCAATGACACAGCTTACCCGCAAGCTCTTTCGTTGTTACCATAAACCGTTTTAGTCTTCAACATTACCGCTCGTAACAAAATCCCCCCATGATTTGGCGCCATGTGCTCCACCAGGTACCATGGATCTGATTCATTATATTTATCAGCTCCGCTTCGACACGTACGCTACTCCAGGGATAATGGCGAGGATAAGGAATCGGAAGAATAGGGTATTATGGATGTACACCTTATCCATAAATTGAAATCGCCCGCATATGCAACATTTTGACGTCATCGTAGTTGGAGCGGGATCAGGTGGACTCACCGCCGCAGTTGGACTGCGAAACATCGGTAAATCTGTTCTGTTAATTGAACGTGAACACATCGGAGGTGAATGTACACATTCGGGCTGTATTCCAAGCAAGGCGCTCCTCCACCACGCCAAAACCTACGCAACCGCCATCTCAATCTCCGGTATAAATGGCCACACAGAAGATTTCAGACGGGGGGCGTTTTCATACGTTCGCAACGTCGTTAATGAATTTTCACAAGAAGAAAATCCCGCTGCCTTTTTGGCTAAGGGTATTACCGTCATTATGGGAGAGGCTATCTTTACCGGTAAACAAACTCTTTCGGTTAATGGAACATCATATCGATTTAATACCGCCATAATTGCAACCGGTTCACGACCTCGACAAATTGAGGTGCCCGGACTTAACGACTCAGACATCCTTACTAACCAAAATCTTTTTACACTCGAAGATATACCGAAGCGAACACTCATCATTGGAGCTGGACCAATTGGTCTCGAAATGGGGCAAGCGTTAGCCCTCTTAGGAAGTCAGGTAACGATTGTCGATAGCGGACTCACACTCGGAAAATTAGAGGACTTGAGTGTTGCCTCAGTCATTCAACATCATTTTGATACACTCGGAATTACTTTTATTGGAGAAGCTCACCTCGCCTCAGTTGGGTCTAAAACTGCCACTATTGAAACAGGGTCCGGGGGAGAAGTTATAGGCGTCCCCTTTGATAAAGTTCTCGTTGCGATTGGTAGAATTCCTAATCTTCCGACGGGACTTGAAGTAGCTAACGTTACTTCGACTGAATTTGGAATTTCGGTTAATCATAATTACCAAACTCGTAACCATCATATATATGCACTTGGTGATTGTGCGGATAGATTTAAATTTACCCATCAAGCCGATGATATCGCACGACAAGTTGTTGCTCGGATCGCAACCAAGGGACTAACTCGCATTAAAACTAAACACGTACCCAAAGTAACCTACACCGACCCTGAACTCGCGCAGATTGGACTATCGGAAACTGAAGCAATTACTCTCTACGGCAGTGAGCGCATCCACCGAATTGAAGTACCCTTGAGTGTAAATGACCGTGCTCGAACCGACAGTGCCACCAAAGGAATAGTAGTCGTAATTGCACGGCGTTTCTCAGGAAAAATTTTGGGTGTCCATACGGCTGGCCCACAGGCGGGTGAACTCCTCGCCGTTTTTACCGTCGCGATGGAACATAACCTTTCATTATGGAAACTCCGTCGAACGATGTTTGCGTACCCTACCTATAGTCTGCTTATAAAAAAAGCTGGTGATTATTTCTTTGCTGCCCAAGTTAAAAGTCTCCGTACCGATTGTCGCAATATACTGAAACGATTTTTACCGAAACTCATCGTATTAAGTGTCTGGGTCGGGCTTATTATTGCGGTATTTTCGTATCAAGCGCGGACAGGACTCACGGTAACCGAACTCGCAATCAAGCTTTTTGACCTCATTACTAAAACTGCTTGGGGACCCGTACTATATATTATCGCCTATACCCTTCGTCCAATAACATTTATTCCAGGAACCATTCTCACTGTCCTTTCCGGTGTATTTTTTGGCTTATGGGGAGGTGTCTTCTACACCCTCATCGGAGCGAATCTCTCGGCTACACTCGCGTACGCCATTGGTCGATATTTTAGTAACCCTTCACCCCAATCATCTTCATCACTCTTTGGCCGATTTAGTAGTGCCTGTCGCACGAAACCATTTATGACCATTCTTACCATGAGGCTTCTCTTCCTGCCGTACGACGGAGTTAATTACGGAGCGGGGTTTTTGCGTATCCCATTTATGCCGTACATAATTGCCACCATTGTAGGTTCAATCCTGGGGATTACGACCTTTGTTGCGGTCGGAGCCTCTTTGAGTGTGACTGAGATTTCTGAACATGGTTTTAGTACAGAGGCCGTCAATACTACTTTTCTTTTGCTCTCCTTCGGTATCTTTGTAGCGTCTCTCATAATCGCTCGAATCTTACAACGAAAAAAGTGAGTCTCGCAAGAACTCCGCTTGAAACTTCGGACATACGGAAACCAAAAATAAGTATCCACAGCTTAGTTATTGTATATTTGACAATAACTAACTGATTTGCTATCCTTGTTCATAGATAGATACGGACAGGGGCTGGTGCACACCGTGTGCGCCATACGTTCTGTCTTTAGTTAGTGTTATATTAACACTAACTGCATCTTTCGGTTCTTTGACACTCACAATTAGGAGAAACCTCTATGAAAACTTCTACCGTTGGCGTTGTCGTTGCCCGGCTGCAGGTTGACACCCTACATGCCGGACACCGTCACTTGATTGCTACCATGCAATCAGAAAATGATCACAGTTTGGTCGTAATCGGCGATCGGGTGAAAATCCCCGGACCGGTTCACCCCTTGCCCGGAGATATCCGGGTAGCGATGGTCCAGGAAGAAATTCCTACCGTCACGCGAGTCGTTACTTTGCACGACCAACCGTCTGACGCGAAATGGAGCAAAAGTCTCGACCAACTCATTCGGACCTATTTCCCGAATGAGTCGGTTACCCTCTACGCATCGCGGGATGGTTTTGCTGGTTACTATTCTGGCATCTTTCCCGTTCGCGTTATCGATCCGGTCGATGCTCCATCGGGAACGACAATCCGAAACCAGATCAAGGCTGAACACCTGGCGGGACACTACCCACCTGGTCGTGACTACAGACGTGGCTTTATTGCGGCGTCGATGACTCGTTTTCCCATCGTCTTCTCAACCGTCGATATGGCGGTGATGGACGGTGGACGAACACATGTCTGGCTCGGACAGAAACGTGAAGATGGCGGCCGATGGCGTTTCATTGGTGGCTTCGTTGATCCGACAGACGAATCTCGGGGGGCGGCAGCAATCCGTGAAGCGACCGAGGAACTGGGCGCCATCAAGGTCGACAATCCGATTCTCGTGGGATCACGGCGCATCCGTGACTTCAGATACCGCGACGAACCAGATGAAGTGATGACTGACCTCTTTGTGCTCACGCACACCTGGGGCCAAGCGTCGGCAAGTGATGACATTGACGCCATCTACTGGTGTCCCGTAAACGAACTCTCCGAGCGCTTGATAACATCGCATCAACCGCTCGGCGAAATGTTACTCATGTATCTCAGGACAATGAAAGGAACCTGATCATGTCTATCTTACTTGATGTCGACAGCTACAAACTGTCGCACTTTCGTCAGTACCCGCCCGGAACCACCCACGTGTCTTCGTACATCGAAGCCCGTGGTGGACCCTTCGACAACGCGGTCTTTCTCGGACCACAAGCGTGGATCAAGAAAAACTTACTCACCCCTATCACCAATGGTGACCGGGATGAGTGGGAAATGATTGCGCGCGCTCACGGCTTCGAACCAAACGTGGCCGGCGTCGACCGCATCATCAAGAAGTACGGCGGCTTTCTTCCGGTCACCATCGAAGCGGCGCCGGAAGGGGCGGTCATTCCGACTCGGAACGTTCTCTCACAAGTAGTGAACACCGACCCGGAACTCCCCTGGCTCACCTCGTACCTTGAAACGAGCTACCTGCGGGCGATCTGGTACCCGACCACGGTGGCCAGCCTCTCGCGGAAAGCGAAGGAACTGATCTACGCCTCCCTGGTTCGCTCTTCGGACGATCCAGATGGACAGATTGCGTTCAAGCTCCACGACTTTGGCGCGCGTGGTGCAACGAGCGAAGAAGCGGCAGGCCTAGGCGGCATGGCACACCTGGTGAACTTCATGGGGACCGATACGATTTCGGGTCTCATGACAGCGCGCCGGTACTACCAGGCAGACATGCCGGGATTCTCAATCCCGGCAGCCGAACACTCTACTATCACCGCCTGGGGAAAGGAGAGTGAGGTCGATGCCTACCGCAACATGCTCTCCCAGTTTGGGGGAGCAGGAAAACTCGTTGCCGTCGTCTCTGACAGCTACGACATTTACCATGCCGTCGACGTGCTATGGGGCGGCGAACTACGGTCGGAAGTGATGTCGATGGGGGGTACGTTGGTGATTCGTCCAGACTCGGGCGATCCCACAACGATGCCGATTGAGGTGATCAAACGCCTCATGAAAACCTTTGGCTCCACCACGAACTCGAAGGGGTATCATGTACTTCCCTCGTGTGTACGAGTGATTCAGGGTGACGGAATCAACCTGGCATCTCTCGAGACCATCCTCGCGAACCTCGAGGCAGAAATGATCTCGACTGACAACATTGCGTTTGGTATGGGTGCTGGTCTGCTGCAGAAAGTTGACCGGGACACCATGCAATTCGCAATGAAGGCGAGCGCCGTAAAGCAGAACGGGGTTTGGAGGGAAGTCTACAAAGACCCAATTTCCGACCACCGCAAAGCCAGCAAGCGCGGCCGTCTCGCCCTCGTCTACCAGTGTGGAATCGGCTCATGCGGATACCGTACGGTATCCGAGGACTACGCATCCACCCTCAACCAAGACGATGTGGTGATGCGGCCGATCTACCAGAACGGCGAACTGCTGGTCGACGACTCGTTTGCGACCATCAGAGAGCGTGCTCAGTTGTGACAGAGCCAATACAAACACAAAGCCGGCAAGGACAACTTGCCGGCTTCTTTATATGTACTCAATTTACGAAGACGTGGCGGTGGTTGAAGTTGCCTCAAACTCAAGTGTTTTGCCGGCTGGGACAAATTCCATATATCCAGCATCGTCACGGAAGTAGAGTGTGAGATCACCATTTTCTGCTTCTTCATAACGGTCAACTTGTTTAAACATATCAAAATAAATCGTTTCTTGTGCACTCTCACAGAACATTTTGGTGGCCGCAATCTCACCCAGGGTAAATACCGTAGACGAACCAGCTTCGGCACTGAAGCTCGCGTTTCCTAAATTACAGTCTGTTTGAATTTCAATTTGATTGGTATTAAAGAGTACACCGAATTTATCTGGTTGATTGGGTGTCACCTCATCGCCATCTTTTGGTACTGTTTTTACCCACAAATACTTACCCTTAAAATCTTTCATAACAACAACCGCTTCTGTTTTAGGTGTCCGCCCAGCCTGAACAATCTTTTTTTCAACAAGATCGTATATCGCCGTGGTATTAACTCGCGGTCGCTCAGCAAATGTTTGATCGCGGTCGTGTACAAAGTAATTTACGGTAACTTGATTGCCTAATCGGGTTATCGACTGAAGTCTAATTTGTTCGCCTATGTAGAATGAGTTCGTATGTTTCATCTCTTCTCCTTCGAGAAGGGCTAGGTAGAACTGCTCACCGGCGTTTCCAATATTTATAGAAATGGGAATTACGCGGAGATTATTTTCAAACGATGACACGTAGTCCTCGTAGGCCATGAGAGTAGCGGCTCGACCGTCCTCTGTGGTATAGCGTCCCATAGGGTAATCCCTGATACTGGTAGCAGCAACATAGAGGAGCTCTGTCGTAGTACTTCCTGTTGGCGGAACGACAAACGTACGCTTTGCAAAAACCAGGCCAGTTGCGGGGCCAGTTGAAGCAGGTGGTTGACTAGATTCTGCTGATGAAGCAGGAGACAAAGAAGGGGAAAAAGAATACTGCGTGGCAAAATAATACGCGCCACCCCCACAAGCAGCGACGATGCCAAGAAGAAGGATTCCAAAGATAATATTTTTCATACAGCAAATGACGTGCCCTAGTATACCAGTTCAAGGACCAAGGGTGCAAAATACGGAAATAACGTATGTATTCAAAAGTATTGGAGTATACGCTCCAGCGCTTCTCCTTACAGGAGCAGTACACCATTTGGATATTTTTCATTAATTCAAAATATCTCAAATGGTTTTAAAACGTGATATTAAATCACGTTTTAGCCTTAGGAGGACAAATCGGGAACAAAGTTCGCAATAGTCGCTACTTCTTACAGAAGCGGTACACCTTGTCGCTCTTTTTCCAAAAGAGCAGGCAAGGTCTTGCGAAGTGACATTAGTCACTTCTCACTCGTTTGCTCTCTTTACCCAAATCAAGTACGTCATCAATACGAATTTGCTCCACAAACTCAGGGACGTGAGAAACCAAGATCATGGCACCCTTATATTCATTTAAGGCTTCGGCAATCACCGGGATGTGTCGGAAATTGATATGGTTTGTTGGCTCATCGAGAATCAAGAGGCCTGGCCGCTCCATCGTCAGCTTGGCAAAGGCAACCAGCCCTTTTTGTCCTTCAGAGAGATTTCCCACGCGAGTTTTCATCACGTCATTAGTTAAAAGAAAACCAGCGGCGACAGACCTCATATCTTCTTCAATTTTCTTTGACATCGAATCCATCAATGTTTCAAATACTGTTTTATCAAACTCAAGATTAGAAAAATCCTGACGGTAGTAGCCAATTTTTACCCCTTCTGCAATATGCTCCCCTTTCGCATGACCTGACGCCAGAGACTCCAAGAGCGTGGTTTTCCCAATTCCGTTTGGACCTATAATCTGAAGATGAAAACCACGCTTAATAATGAGGGAACATTCCACGTCTTTGGGCTGATGATTACGAATTACTTTATATGACGAGAGTTTCACTACATCAACCGGTACCTCCGGCTGGGTTTCAATGGTAAAGGGACGAATCGTCCGATCTTCACGCCGCACATCGACTTTGTTCTCTTCCGCTTCCTCGACTTCGTCCCGCATCCGTTTAGCAACCAGCCGCATCTTCCCGCCCTTATTCGAGAAGTAGTTAATTTTGTCTTTGTTGGCTTGGATTTCTTTAGCAAGCTGTGCGTTTTGACGTTGTTCTTTTTCCACCCGAGCTGCAATATCTTTTAAGACCGCATGATAATTTCCATTATATTGTTCCACCTGACGATTTTGAACATTCAGGTAGAGTACTCCGTCAGTAAATGAATTAAGAAAATCAGCGTCGTGGGAAATTACCAATACCGTTTTCTTGTAGTCCTTTAGGAACAAGGTGAGGTGGTCAATCCCAGCCACATCAAGATTATTCGTTGGCTCATCAAGCAGAAGAACATCCGGGTTCTGAATCAACGCCTGTGCTAAAAGCAAGCGCGCCTGCTGACCACCTGAGAAGCTACCAATTATACGGTCCTTGAATTCCTCTTTCATTTTCTCTGTTGGCACCAAGTTTACAATCTCAAGCACGTCATCAATTTTAGGGTCAATATCGTAGACTTTTTCAGTAAAACACTGTTCAAAAAATGCTCGGACGGTGAGTTCTAATTCAGGCCGTGGAATAATCTGACGCGAGACCGCAATGGTGGTACGTGGTTGAATGTTAATATCGCCCTCGTCCACTTTAAGATGGCCGATAATCAAAGCAAAAAGGGTACTTTTGCCGGCACCATTTTGACCCATCAGAGTAAGTTTTGAACCTCGTCGCACGACAAAATTGGCCGCTTTTAAAATTGGCCGGGTTGCATCATATTCATATGAGACGTCACTAAAGACGACCAATCCATCCATGCGAGACATAGGTGTGTACCATACACTATTTTTGGCTGTTTGTTAACTAAAAACACTCGCCCGTATCGGGCGAGTGTTTTTATGTCGTTCTGTACGGTTGTTACTTTATTGTTTTTAGCATTTCGCTAATAGTTGTAAGTGTTGAACTAATTTCTGCAAAGACATCGACTGATGCGCCACGAACGATACCTGTTGAAGTACTAGATGAACCACCAAAACCTGACGGTCGTATCATAGGAAGAGTACTACTTCCCGTACCTGAACCAGAAGTCCCTACTACCACTGTTTTCGAGGCAGTTGCTCCACTCAGACCTTTAACCGTAACCGTGTACGTACCAGGTGTTCTATAGGTGTGATTTTTCGTAACAACCATTTCATTTCTAGTTACTAATCCAAAGATATTTTCAGTCACCCGATCACCCCAGGAAATAGTTCCTAAATTAACCGGTCCCATCACTGAACGTGTAGTAGTTGGGCGACCCAATACCACCGTGGCGACATATTGCCCACTCGGACTGGCAACAATACTCGTGATGCGTGGAGTCGAACTACTGGTAATTGGCGAATTTGGCAACGAACCTTCAATCACCCACTTCCCTTTTCGACACACATACGAGGCATCAGCTATAACTGTTGTTTGACCACCCACAATAATCTGCTGTAATTTTGTACCTTCAATGTATTTTTTAACACCACTTATGCACATAATTATTGGTGTTTGTCCACCAACTGTAAACGG
Organism: Candidatus Kaiserbacteria bacterium; assembly: GCA_031430855.1. Classification (GTDB taxonomy): domain Bacteria; phylum Patescibacteriota; class Minisyncoccia; order Phycocordibacterales; family UBA918; genus OLB19. The sequence continues at coordinate 83,855 of JANPCG010000015.1, read as the reverse complement.
TTTACGAGCAACTTCTTTATTTTCCATATATACAATCACTTCATGGTTACCCTCTTGTAACTTTGCAGTAACTTTATGTGACCATTTACCATTCACCGGGGCAATATCACCACTTGCATACACCTTATCACCCGAAGGGCCCGCTATAGAAAAGCCGAGTTTACTTATTCGCTCTTCAGAATTTCCTGAAATTATCGGGGTAGCTCCAGTTGTAATACCTGTAATAGTCACAAATGGCATTTCAGAAACAAGGCTTACTTTTGTAGTGGCCTGCACTAATGTATCTTTTTGTGTACTGGCATCTTGGCAATTTAATACATATGGCACTTCTGTTCCGTTTGTATACTTATCTGGAACATAATACGTTACAGTACCTTGAGTTTTCAAATCAGACAGACCAAGATTGTTAGTAACTCCATTAAGATTTTCTGTTATATAACAGTAGGCAGTTCCCGATGATTTCCACGCAAAGGTAACTGGAACTCCACTACCCGCTTGTATTTTACTTGGTGTAACGGTAAAGGAATCAATTTTTGCAGTCGATCGAGCTCCGCCAATGAGGTAAAGCTGCGGTGTTAGTGAATCTTTTTCGTTAATATCTGCAGTTTTATTAGGTTTCCCGTCATTAAATGATTTATCAGGGCTGTATCGAAGTGGTCCTTCTAGCTGAACTCGATAGGCTCCGGCCATACCAGTAGCTGGTTTGTATTTGACCACAAAGGTAAATTCTTCTGTTTCACCCTCGCTAATAAAGTGTATTGTTCCTGGACCAGCAACAACATCGTTAGCTGTAGTAGTAAGCGTAGTTGTATACCCCTCAAGTTTATATCCATCTAGCACTCGTCCGTCTCCATTCACAATAGAAAAGTTCACAAAACTATCCTCCGAAAATGGACGGCCGAAATAATCTAAACCATTTGGTACTCCCGATAAATAAACATCGCTATCACCGGCCGTCACTTCAAACTTTATTTTGAATTCACCTGATTCGCTATTAACAAAGGTGTTAGCAATAACTGTCGCTTCAGTTTTAATTACTTCGACATATACCTGATCTTCTTCTTCATCACTTTTTATAAACTCAATCGGATACGTAGTCATGGCAGCAGCGTTAGTCATGTGACCATTTGCCTGAGACCAAATTACTGCGCCTTTAGCTGGCACTGTCACATTCCAACGATCTCCTACTGGAGTATCCACATCACTCGTGACTGCCAAGACAAAATTGTATGGTCGGTTGGGTGAAATTTTTTGGTTACCAGAAAAAACTGTTATCTGGTAACTATTTCCAACCTTCCTCCATAGACCCATGTCACCCGCATTAACGTTTCGAATATTCCAGCCATTAGCCCAAAGTGAAATATTCTCAAAAGCGACCCAGGGTAGATCCTCACCATTTACTTCGGTAGGAGTAAATTGCAAAACTACTTTATTAGCATATCTATCGAAACTAGCAGGCAAAACTTTAATATTTACAATAGAAGCATCTTCTAGGCCCGGTTCCATTTTATTGTCACTACCATTATTTGTTTTAACAAATGTATTCACATCTACCAGCTGATTGTTGACCTTAGTAAGCCAAGTACCAGCGACCCAGCCCGATAGGTTAGTTTTAAATGTGATACGATACCAGTTAACACCGCCTTGTTTTACTGGACCGGCTTCTACTTTTCCAACACTTCCCGGAGTAGCAGTTCCTAAAATAACACCAGTAGTACCAGATAAGGACCTAACTCGCACATTGGCTGTCGGCTGAACCAGTGAGCCTACTGCAAAAACTTCTATTGCAGGTGTGGTATTAACCCCGCTCTGCATCCCAGCAATTTGTGCCATAAGGGCTGCAATCTGGGCTTGCAGTTGTGACACAACGCTACTATTTGCTACCTGAGCAGAAGCTGCTGGAGCAAGTAGACTAAAGCTAATACCTGCGAGCACGATAGCTAGTATAATACCGGCTGTTTGGGTTCTGATAATTGTGAACATATTGGTAGCCATGATTTTATAAAATAATTTTAAAACAACAGAAAGGCCGGGGCACTTGCGTGCCCCGGCCTCCAGTTACTTTATACAGTACTCCACGTTGTCAGAATTTCAAATACCAAGGTGTTGATAAATAATTATTTATTCCGAGGTTGGCAGAGAAATATCTTCCATCCCCCTTTGGAGATCTTGCATTTGTTGCTGCATACTCGACATATCCATAAAGGTTACGTCTTGTGGTGCTTCAAACACAGAACCGTCAACATTCCAAGGTTTGCAGGTATACCAAACCTTCGTAGTAGCATCAAGTGGCACATCCAGTGGACTCGCCTGACCGGAAGCAGCATCAGGAGTGGCTGACATTTTCATGGCGAATTTACCTTCTTCAGTATCAGACCAGAGATACATAGTTGCGCCATCATTAATCATATTTGAAGTAAATACTTCACCACTCGTGGCGGTGTACATCATATCAACGCGCATTTTATTTCCCTCAAAGAATCCCGTCCCTTCACCTTGATTACCATCATCTTTGAATTGAAAAGAGCATTCTAATGTTTTTCCGAGACCTAAAAGATTCATGAGGGTGTCCTGTCCCGTCAATTGTTCAGCGACTGGTGGAATTTCAGTAGGGGTCTCTACGTATGTTTGAGTAGATTCAGCAACCGGTGCGGAACCACCTGATAACATGAGCCATCCGACCACTCCTACCACGACAACCAACCCTACTCCCACTACAATATATCCAGTTTTCATAGTTTATAATTTGCCTATAAATATCTATTAGTATAACAAAAAAAACGACCAGTCGTATTGACCAGTCGGTTTTTCGTTAGATTAAATGTCTTTAATCTTTTCCTTTTTTGGTTTCTTTGCTTCTTTTTTATGTCGGACTTCGCCTTTGGCCATAGAATAGCTAATTATAATGAGTAAACGTTACTGAAATTTGGGAATTACACGCTTGATTCGTTATGTTTATAATACCAATAGTATACGCCCATGCCATTCAAAGACATACCCCTTTATGGTGCAAAGGTAATAGGAATTTCAATCGCATCATCATTCTCCGGCAAACCTGAAGGATTATCTTTTTGGATAATTATCGCTCCTCGCTTCATAAAATCAGGATCACCTTCTTTGTACGGTGATTCAAAATTTAGTGTGGCAGCAAAAGGAACAAATTGTGTTGTCATCCATTCACCGTTTGCCGTAGCAATACTTTGCGCAATGATACGTCCATCCCAATTAACAATAGATACCGGAAATGACGCTTCAAAAAACCAATTTCCGCGCGCCTTCCCGGTCACGGTCATGCCATTAGTAACAACCGATCCTGGCATTAATGATTCGACCACAATCAAGCCTGCCTTGGCATCGAGAGAAGCTTGAACATCTGCTGGTATTGCTGGTGCTGGCGGACAAACGAACTCACACTTGGGCGCGGTTCTTCCCACAAAACTGCCATCCGGACACTGCATCGCATCCATCGTACACATAACGGCCTCATCAGTATCAGGAACAATGGTAGACGATTCGTTATTAAAGCGAGTGTAGAGCACGCCAACAATACCAGTCATGATTGCAACAATGAGAAAAAAATATATTGCTTTTAACATATACGAGTAGTATATCATCACGAGCATTGCAGTCGATACAACGGCAGCTTACAAAGCAGCTGTGATACTTTGGTGTTTATATAATTACTGCTTTAAATATGATTCGAATCGTATTGCGTGACAGGTATATCCACCTGGATTCTTCACTAAATAATCTTGATGATAATCTTCCGCAGGCCAAAACCGGGTGAGGGGTTCGAGCGTTGTCACAACCGGATCTTCCCAACGTGCAGATTCATTCACGAGATCGATAAATGCCTCTGCTTCAGCTTTTTCCTCATCGTTCCCATAGAAAATGGTTGACCGGTATGACGTACCACGATCATTCCCCTGCTGATTAAGCGTCGTTGGATTATGAACCCGAAAGAAAAAATCGAGAAGTTGGCGATAGCTAATTTTGGTGGCGTCGTATTCGACCTGAATCGCCTCCGCATGTCCGAGATGATTTTGGTAGGTTGGGTTTTCGTTTGTTCCTCCGGTATAGCCTGTTTCCGTAGAAATGATGCCGGGGTGGAGGTCGCGAAAGAGGTCTTCCATGCCCCAGAAACATCCGCCGGCAAATACAGCTTTTTTAGTCATAAAATAAATATTAACGAATAGGTCATCCACTTCTTACAGAAGCTGTTCAGGTTATCGCTATTTTTCCAAAATAGCCGTTAACCTCTTGCGACAGTCCCCCGGACTGTCTCACCCTAGAAACATCCTCCGGCCAGCACAGCAGTCTTGATCATGGTATGTGTTGTTAAAGAGTATTTATTAAAACGTTTACCTAAATGCAGTTCTTACAGAACCTGTTCAGGTTGTCGCTATTTTTCATTCTTCAAAATAGCAGGCAACCTCTTGCAGAAGTGTCTTAACACTTCTTCACTCCTGCAAATACAGCTTTTTTGTCATGTCTATCGTAATTTAATTTCTAACACTAATTACTACGCATTTTTGCCTTGTTTATTACAAAATAATACTTCTTCGTATGACATTTGGACTAACCTCGAATATCCATCTCCTTTACTTTTTGAAGCGCCACAACATACATACTCTCTGCCCAACCTAACGGTGTATTGTCGTTTGGTATTTCAGTGTGTGAATAGTAAAGCTCAGGAACCTGACCGGCTGGAGTAACGGTCATTTTTGCCCGCCTGAGATAGTAGTAGGCCTTTTCTTTCTCACCGCGCTCGGCATAAATAATCGCGAGCCACGCTAATCCAAAACACCACTCAGCCTCTTCACTGTATCCATCTTCATTTTGATTATAATAGCGGTCGAGTTTATATCGAATTACCCCTTTATCTCGAGTGAGATGGTACTCTACATTACGTAAAATAGTTTCCGTCTCTTCCGGTGTCGTCACGGCAAATGGATAGATCAGCGAGAGTAGCGCCAGGTCAGCAAATTTTGTTTTTGATTCGCGTGGCAACATATTACGAAGAGCAATTTCACCTTGAGTGATCGAATCATCAGGAACGCTAAGCCAAGGGACATTTTTTGCTTTCTTTAGCGCCGCCACGCAGGAACCAACTGATGAGGCGTGGACCTCCATATTCTCTTCCCAAATGCCATTGTCTGGATCTTGCCAATACTCAAGTGCAACGAGGTAGTTGATAATTTTTTGTACCACCTCTCGCTCGTCTTCGGTCTGTACTACACTCGCATTACACAATTCGAGCTCAACAATAATATTAAGGACTTCACCCACCGCATCGTTCTGACTATTTCCCCACTCTTCCCAATATTCCTCAAAGGTCTCAGGATGGAAACGGGCATGAATGCGCTGCCAGGTTTCATGTGGACGATGTTCGATTGCCCAATTAATTTTTGCTTCGTGTTTTACAAATACTTCGAGTAAGGCTCGGGCTGCTTTTTGTACCACTTCAATCTCACCCGTCTCAAGAAACCCGAGAGTCATAAAATAAATATCACGGAGCCACGCCTTGTCGTATCCAGTCGCTACATCGTGCGCGGAGGCAGTAAATACCCCAGACGGTTTCTGCAGTCGTCTGACTTGCTCGAGGTGCGCTACAATTTCTGCATCAAAATCAATTGTCATATATAAATAAAGAACTAACGAACGCTACTTAATTTCATTCCATACTTCCGTACCATGGGTGGTAATTTCCGACAGTGGTGGCAACTTCTCGGTTACGCGCGCAGCTGCAACCGGATAGTAACTCGAGAGTTCTGCATAAAGAGCGACCGTTTTTTCATAGGCCTCAAATAATTTAAGGATCTTTACCACCGCTTGCTCTGCCCGATAATCATCTTTAGTAAGAATTTCTTTATATAACGCTTCCACTGCCTCTCGATTTTGTTGTGCAAAGGCCACCATACAATCAGCCGGACTCGTAAGCGCATACTCCCGTTCATTAGAGATAAACGTTCGCTTCATCTCTACCGGAAATCGAACATCAAGATCATCGAGAACTGAAGCTAATGCTTCAACGCGCTTTTGTTCAACGAGCGAAATCTGCTCTGACTGCTCTTTTTTTGGAGTCTTTTCCATCACTTACAGTATAGCGTATGTGTTTCATTTTTTATTGAGCGGTCGGGATAAATATGAGGTGTACTGTAGAATAACCCTGTCATTTCATCGTAATTATGGGCAATAAAAGTACCCGTCCCCAAAGTGGGGAGTCGAATACATCACAAAAGGAAAAGGTCAGCCCACCGGACTGACCTTTTGCTGCCTTAACCTTCAGTCCGTCTGGTCTCAACCTGATTCCGTAGCAGCGAACCTTCAGCATGAGCGAAATTGAAAAATCGCCTGATTGCCTGGCCTGGAACCTGCGACTCACCTGCGTGTGAAGCGGGGACAGACTCAGACTGCGAACCTTCTTTTCGCCTACTCACAAACAGCAACCGCAGTTTGTGACTTCCTTTCTCTCCCATCTTCTCATCTTTTGTTTTGACTGAGAATTCCGCGAATTCCAATGTACTGGTGGGTATTCTGAATCTCTACGACCTCGCGGGCGGCGAGACCCAGCTGACGATGCAGTTCATCGCGCTCAATGCGCGACAACCTTTCATCCTCATACAGATAGTCAGCATGAGCGACGAGCAGGAGCTGTGCACGAGACAGGTTACCAGCCGCTACTAGTTCCGCCACCTCTACCTGACCTTGATCATCAAGAATCACGAGAGCAATACCATTGCAGACACCAACCCAATCTTTTACTTCCATGGATCCCTCCATTAATTTGACACGCCCCCTGTAGCATACTACAGACGTCTGTATATGTTCTTGCAATTTATTGCCTAACTTGTTACCCGGTTTAACTATAAAATTAAACGTAAATTTTATTCTATAAAAACCATATCGGCAGTTCTAGTAGTAAATCAAAAAGCCGATACCAAGGTACCGTGCTCTTTATTTTCCCATAACGTCACAGACTACTCTGAGTTGGTGAAATAAGCATTCTCCAAATCAATTATTTGAAGTTGCTTGATTTTACTTATACCAGGAATTAGCTACGTTAATACCATATTTTGCGTGTGACTCTATGGCTATAGCTTGAAGTATTTTAGCATCTGCAATTGTCACTCCAGCAGGCAAAAATTCACTTGGGGTTGGTGGATTAACATTAAAGGCAGCTAAATACAGCATATTGGCAGCGAGGTACGCAGCCGGCGGAGCAGCGTGCACACTATCGTAAGTCAACATGTTTTCAGCAGTCTGCCCATCGTCCCCATTACCATAGAGCTCAGTGAATTTTTTATAGGCTTCAGTATATGCTTTTCCAGAAGCAGCATAACCGGTGGCGTTTCGATTGGCGGTAGTGGTGTAGAAAGCGTGAGCATTAGTTGCAATCGTCTCACCCTTACTAATACTAATCATGTTATCGGGAGCCCAAATACCATAGAGCAGCACGTTGCTACCATTGTTCTTTGCTAAGTTTATAAATAAATCTGAATACTTTTCATAATCAGCTTGACTACCACTTGTCAGCAAGCCATCGCCACTTTGGAGCACCAACAGGTCGTAGTCACCGGACTCAAGGCGAGTTTTTGGATTATACTGTGCTGGTTTATCTACCCAATTCCACAATTCGCTCATCACTGAACCACCAATTACCGACAAATCATGAGTGGCGCCCGATGCCTTTAATTTCAACATCCTCATAAACATACCGGAGGCACTTTCTTCACGATTACCACCGGGGGCCGCATACGTGTATGAATTACCCACAAATAATATTTTTGGATTGGTTTTAAGACCAGTGATACTACCTCCCGTAGGATTGGTAATAACTGTGCCATCTTGGGTTGCTCTCATAACCGTTACTTTCATATCATCTGTATGTACACGACCGAGATTGTCGGTCACGGTCAAGCGAAAGATATAATCACCAGCAGAGAGTGAGCTAAATGTTGGAACAAGCGTTTTGCTGTTGGTAATAACAGGGACATTTGTACCAGAATCTCTTTCACGCAGAGTCCAGAGATAGGTAACGGTGGTGGCTTCAGAGTTTTCAATACTCTGGTCTTCAGGGGTAGCTGAGTTTGTTGGAAGATAAATAGTTCTGTCCGTGCCTGCATATGCTACTGGAGGATTGGTTACCACTGGTGGGGTTGTTGTCGCTACAGTACGGTAATCAGGATCACAGACGTTACCAATACCATCTCTGTCTTTATCCCACTGTCCTGCATTACGTATGGTCGGACAGTTATCTGCTCTATCTACCACTCCATCTGCGTCTGTATCAATAGTTGGACTAGGCACTACAATCGGGGCAAGGGTACCCAGTAGCTCTAACTCCATTGCCTGTACTCTGCCTGTTCCTGGCGTTCCATGTACGGTTACTTTCACGTATCGTCCAGTTGTTCCTAATGGGCGCTCAAACCAGGTCGAACCATACACATCTGCACTCGTAAATACTTTTTGATAGGTAGCACTAGCGGTGAGCTTAGTTTCAAAACTCCATGTTCGTGAATGCCAGGTACCCAATGTATCACCAAAGATACGAGTAGACGCCAAATTGTAATTTGCGCCAAGATCAAATTCTACCCAGAATGTCTCAGCTACTTCTGACCCAGCTGAACAACCAAGCGCTACCGTAAGACATCCATCAAACAAATTATCAACGGTATGATTTATTTCAAAATTATTAGACGTAGCAATTATTTTTGCTGCACTGAGTACATTATTTGGATTTGCACTCGGGGCCGGTATGGCGGTGCCATTAGGAGTAGCATCACACGCGTTCCCTACTTTGTCACCATCAGTATCAAGCTGATTTGTATTACTGATCAATACACAATTATCTACAGCATCAGCCACTCCATCTTTATCAGTATCAACTATAGTGGGCGTCGGTACAGCGGTAGTTAGTTTAATACGCGTTGTAGCTACCCATCCATCAACACCCGTACTAAAATTAACATTAACCCATGTGTAGCCACCGGCAGTTTGTGATACGGGACTAACAACTGTTCCTATGCTATTAATTGGCTGAGCTCCAAGTAGTACACTTGTTAAACCATATAAACTGCGCACATTTGCATCACCAATAGTGATTATAGTTTCTCCAAGTTTTGGCGTGGTTGATGCGGAAATTATAATTGGTGTTCCACCCCCGACTGAGCCGCCTCCCACTGGAGTAGCTCCGTATGAAGCAGTATCTCGGTAATTTGGAAATTTCCCCTCAATAGATATTGCTCGTGGTGGCCAACTAGCTAAACCAGAGTTAGACAACAGTGGTCGCTTTGGAGCATTTGCGGAATTATGACTAAATGGACTTCCCGCTCCTTTAGCAAAAACTTTACCGGCTTCGTTCAGTTCAAGGTCACTAACATTGGCAATCATACCTGCATTCCAATTTTTTAGTAATTTACTAAACGAGTCAATGTCGCTCGCAGTTGCACTCATTTGAATATTGTTGTTCATAACAATATTTCGCTCATTCATAAAGGCAGTTTTTGCTGAACCTCTGAGGGTATTTGATTCATCTCTAATTGTTACGCCGTTCTCTTTTGTAAAAGCGTTCGTGTAACCAATGATATTGTCGTGTACTTCAATATTTCTTAGAGCTAACTCAGGCTTATTCGCAGTACCGTTGTTCTCAATTTCATTTAATTCAATCCCTGGCGCATTAATTAAGGTGTTTGTACTAATAGTTTCATAGCCTCCAGCATAGATGAAGGTATTGTGGTGCACCTTGGCATTTTGCATATCTCCAATAGAGATACCTTTCGGATTGGTCGAGTACACAACATTATTAAAGTATTGGAAATCTCTTATAAAATCACCTGCTTGGCCAGCATTACCACGACCAAACATATTTTGCATATGACTGGCACCGGCTTCGAGAAACACGTTATTACTCATGACTACTCTTTCGATACTTTCACCAGTACCCGCAATGTAGTATTGGATACCGTCCACGTGATCACCATCTGTTGCCCCTACTTTTAATTGACTCCGATGGATCCCCATTGGTGTATTGAACTGATTTCGATCTATAAGAACATCTTGACTACCAACAATTCTCAAAAAGTCAGAGCGAACATGATGGATATGAGAATTTCGCAGCGTTACATTATCAGACTCACTGAAAACTAGATTGATAATATAATCAGCCATATCAACAGTATCAAACATTACATATGATGAATCGAATACATGAACCCCTGCGCCATATGGATAATTTGAAATTGGCACATCACGACTCGTTGTTACTGAAGCCAGAACTCCTTCTGTTGACTTAAGTACATACCCACGAAATACCGTACCGGCAAAAGTAATATTTTTACTATTTCGTATAGTCATCATCGGGCTACTATAACCACGTCCCGCCTGATCGTCAGTTACTTTTACGTTTTCAAAACGCAAACCGGTTGTTCCCGAAATCTGAAGATCTCCGGCAAGAAGGACGGCTGGATTACTCGCTAAAGCTGACCGAATAATTACGGGGTTGGTGGCAGAAAAAATTCGATTTGTAATACGGTAGGTACCACCTGAAAAGGTATCAAGATTGTATACCCCCGGAGAAAGGTAGATTACGTCACCCGAGACTGCTTTTTTAATCGCCGCATCAAATTCAGCCACCGTTGAAACAGTTGTAGCGCCAAGCACCTTTGGTACACCTCCTAACTGGTGCACCATAACCCTAATTTCAGAAATTTGTCTTAATAGCGACTCAATAGTTACAGCTGTTTTACTGTTCACTAAAGTAGTTTGAGCGTAGGCCGACACACCTCCTAAGATAAACGTAATTGCAACAAATAAAATAATTACAATTTTATTAAAAGTGGTTAGGATTTTAGTCATGGCAATAAATGATGAACGAGTAAATAATATCAACAATGCAAAACGGGATAGCTGGTATCCCAGCTATCCCCCAATATTTTTACTATATACTACACGTTCCAATTAACTAGATGATCCTGGGGACAAAAAATAATTTGGTATACTTTCCTGATGAAAACATATCATGGTAGTTGCCACTGCAAAGCGGTAACCTATAGCGTTACTGGTGACTTTACTGAAGGCATGCATTGCAACTGCTCACACTGCAGACGAAAGGGTTTTTTACTCGCATTTGTGCCCGACAATGAATTCACACTCCTTGCGGGCGCTGACGCGCAGACCACCTATCAGTTCAATAAAAACCACATCGACCACACCTTCTGCAAAGTCTGCGGCGTTCAATCGTTTGGTCACGGGCATGATGGTAACGGTAACTACATGACAATGATTAACCTCAACTGCCTCGAAAACTTTGATCTTTTTCAAGTCAAAGTTAACGAATACGACGGCGCGAGTCTGTAATTAAAATCTACCCTCTATCAGCTGGATGGATAAAATCAACGAGGCGATAATAATTAAAAACTTCTTTGGCCTGGTACTCAGCAACTGACTCAGGAAGCAATTCATCCAGATCAAGCGTAAATTGATTTTCATCAATCTGTTCTAATTTTTCTGGTGGCAGATTCTCACTCTCAACAGCGTAGACATACACTGACGACTCAGAATCAAAATCATTCATATTTTCAAAACTAATCTCGGCCCCATCGTCACTAATACTCGTAATCCCAGTCGGACCAGCCGCCATCGCAATCGCAAATCCAAAACTCGGCGTGAGATAGATTTTATTTTGCAACTCACCTTCCGGCACCTCTAACCCTTCAGCCACAGTCGCCTGATTACGTTTAATGACTGAAAATTTGTGAGCTGAGGCGTGATAGAGCAACATAATAGATATTCAAAGTATAGCAAATTGTCTTTCTGCCTAAGGCTTGTTTAAGCAAAGATTCCGGGTGATAAATCGAGCTAATCATATGATTTTATTAAACTATCCCCATTATTACTGAGTTATCCACAGTCTAAAGTCACGGTAACTTATAACTTATTATTAATATCCCTATTTATATGGATATTTGACGTATAACTATCATTTTAGTACAATATACTCATAATTATTAACATTTCAAGTTATGGATAAAGATAAATCGCTCAGTAACGAGGTTAAGCGGCAAAGGGAACGTAGTACTGCGTACCCTGGCATTGGTTTAGGTGAGTCAGTTGAACTAGTGTTTAAACTTAGAGAGAAATTGGGCCAAGGCCCGCACAAACGAAGTGCAGCTGCTGTTGGGATTGGTTATTCAGGATTATCAGGAGCTTCTGCAAGAAAAATTGCGGCTATGACTCATTTTGGCCTACTCGACCGTACTGGAGACAGATATACTGTAAGTATTCTCGCAAATCGTATTTTATTTCCAATTTCAAATGAAGATAAAGAGATGGCAATTATCGAAGCGGCAAAGCAACCAAATCTGTACTCTCTCCTTCTGAGCAAGTACTCAGGAGAAAAACTACCAGCGATGCTACAAAATGTACTACGTGCGGATTATGGGATTAGTCCCACGGCCGCACCGGAAGCAGTCGCTGCTTTCGTTGAAACAATGAAATTTTCACGCTTGCTTGATGAAAATGGAATTTTATCTTCATTTATGAACGCCACCAAAGAAATCTCGGCGAATGAAAACACTAATACTGAGTCGTTACAGAGTCCAGCCAGCTCTCAAATAAATCAAACTGGAGAATACGGTCACCAACGTTTATTACAAGGAGCTAACTGGAAAATTGTGATTGATTCAAAATTTGGTCTAACGAAAGAGATTAAGACTGCCCTCAGGGCACTAGAGGACGCATTTGATGAATCAAGCGCTAATTTAAGTAATGAAAACCTATCGTAAAAACAAAATATCAAAATCTTGGGAACAAAGTTTCGCAAACTGTATACCCATTATTGTTCCTCTAGTTACCATTGGCATTCCGCTGTTACTTTTATTCGGATTCATATGCGTACAGGCTAATCACATTTACAACGGTGATTGGATAAAGGTCGAAGATAATGTCTACGCTGTGTGTAGTTACATTTTCATTTATATATTAGGAGCTGCACCAAAAGATGGTCTGCTGAGTAAATTATGGAATTAATTTGCATAATTCATTTCAAGAAAACAAGAAAACAAAATTTAAGATGAATCACGCGGAGCACCAGAAAAAAGACCCAAGTGGGACAAGTGTCCAGCGAGGGTCTTTTTTCGTAGTTCAACGAAGTAGTTCGTTCAAAATGGAATTACCAGGCGAAGTGTGCAAACGCTCGGTTCGCCTCAGCCATCTTGTGCGTATCCTCCTTCTTCTTCACTGCATTTCCTTCTTCCTTGGCAGCGAGAACGAGTTCCTGCGCAAGTGCCTTGTGCATTGGGACACCTTTCTGGTTACGCGCACCAGTGATGATCCAACGGAGGGCAAGCGCGAGACGGCGTTCTGGTCGTACTTCGCGCGGCACCTGATAGTTAGCTCCTCCCACTCTACGTGAACGCACTTCCATCAGTGGACCAGCGTTACGTACGGCGGTATTAAATACTTCGATTGGGTCACCTCCATCCTTTCGGTTTTTGATTTCTTCAAACGCACCGTAGACAATCTTGCGCGCAGTTTCTTTTTGACCGCGAAGCATGATGTAGTTGATGAGTCGTTCTACCTCGACAGATCCAAATTGGATGTCTGGTTTGACGACTGGTCGTTTTTTAATTGGACGTCGCATGTTATTAGTTCTTAATTTTTTTAATTAAGAATGAGAGTATGGCATAGGCCTGCTTTCATTCTTCGCATATTCTGATGCCGAAGGTTACCCTTGCATCTCAACCAGTATCTGTAGCGAATATAGACTATTAATCTTTTTTAAGTCGTAGCAGCCTTTTATTGACTGACTATTTTATAAATTGAATGAGTAACGAGAAACGCAAGGAAAAATGAGTGATACGTACGTATTGTACGAGGATCGAAATTTTCCGTAGTGCGACAAAGTTAATCGCCGATTTTAAAATAGTATTACGCCTTTGGACGCTTGGCCCCGTACCGTGACCGCCCCATCCGTCGTTCCGCCACACCAGTCGCATCGTATTTTCCACGAACGATAGTGTAGTTAACGCCGATGTCCTTCACACGACCTCCACGAACGAGCACCACTGAGTGCTCTTGGAGGGTGTGCTTGATACCTGGGATATACGCAGTGATTTCCATTCCGTTAGAAAGACGAACACGAGCAATCTTTCGAATCGCAGAGTTCGGCTTACGCGGAGTCTTGGTAGTCACTTTGGTACATACGCCACGCTTAAACGGTGAGTTGTAGTAATTAGGCTTGTTCTCGATTGAGTTAAAGCCCATGTACAACGCACCCGTCTTACGCTTGGTAGCCGGGTCGACACGCTTCTTCTTTGTTAATTGATTTATTGTTGCCATAAAGCTCGGCTAGAATACTACCAAAAGCTTTATATTGCAAGGGTAAGCATACGCTCGCTACCTTTAAAATCCACCGTTTACGAGAAACAGTGCCACTTTAGTCGTGAGAGCAGCGAGCGGAGCCCCGAGGACATACATAAACGCAATAATAATGACGCCAAAGGCCAGAACTATGTTTTGCTCCATCGCGCTACGAAACCGTTCATATGACATCCGCAGCGAAAAGGGCAGGAATCGAGGCAAGATCTTTGATCCATCCAAGGGCGGAATGGGAACTAGGTTAAAAAAGGCTAGAAAGAGATTCATCAGTACAATCTGAAACGCCAGCTGGGTAAACGTGACCGAAACCGGCAAGAAATCAGACATATGTATAAGCCCAGCAAAAATCAAGGCGAGAATAATATTGGAAACCGGACCGGCCACTGCCACAATGGCTTCCCCCCACTTCTGATTACTAAAGTTATACGGGTTATAGGGTACCGGCTTAGCCGCCCCAAATAGGAAGGGAGAGTTGGTGAGGATCAAAATCCCAGGGATGATCACCGACATTAATGGATCAATATGAACTAAGGGGTTGGGCGAAAGCCGGCCCTGCAAACGGGCCGTCGGATCCCCAAGCGCGTTCGCCGCGTAGGCATGAGCCATCTCATGGATAATAATTGAGGTAATGAGGGCAATAATCAGGGCGATTTGAATGGGTTCCATATAATGTAATTTATATATTATACACAAGTAGTTGCAAAACGCTCTGTCTCTCGATACATGAGCCCGTTTAATAATCCCTCATATGCTAGGCGTCAAGGAGTAGAAATTTGAGCCGTACAAACGTACGGTGAAAGTTTCTGCGACACAGACAACAACGCAGATGAGGGATTAGTAGATGGGCGAAAGGGGTTGCAATATATGGAAGTAGCTGGTAATATGGCCGAACTAAAAACCTTTTATATGTCAAAAATCTGCGAAATCACTGGCAAAAAGACGCAAATTGGCGGCAAGTACAGTAACCGTGTACGTGCTACTCAGTTTAATCCGTCTGGAAAAACCAAGCGAGCACCAAACTTGCAAAAGAAGCGTATCTACGTGCCTGAACTTGATAAGACAGTAACCATCAACGTTTCAACCAAAGGAATTCGAACGATTGCTAAGAACGGAGCGTATACCACCCTAAAAGCAGCCAAGCTCATCTAACAAAAAAGCCCCATTGAGGGGCTTTTTTGTATCAATCTGCATCGCTAGTTCGGAAGTTTCCACACTGAAACTCCATCAGTCTGAAAAGTAATCCTCCCCTCTTCAGCCGTATTTACGAGCGGAATACTGAGCTCATTAACCCGTTCGACTACTTCTTTAGCTGGGTGGCCGTAACTATTGTCACGACCCGAAGACACAACCGTAAACAGCGGACTAACTGCAGTGAGAAAATTCTCACTTGATGACGTCTTTGATCCATGATGCCCAAGTTTTAAGACCTCAGATTTGAGTTGCACCCCGAAAGTCTCAACGAGATAATTTTCAATCGAAGACGGTGCGTCCCCAGACAGTAAAAACTCAATCTCACCATATCGCACCTGAGCCACAATTGACGCAGTGTTACTCTCGAGCATTGACGGATCAGCCGCCGGTGAAAAAATTTTTACGGTGGTTGATGCCCCAAGCGTATACACCTGCCCAGTCCGTGCCATCATTACGACAGCCTTTTCTCCCATGAGCATATCGTGATACTTCTCTGCCGTTGTAGTCTCTCCCGTATTTTCTGTCGTAATGATAGTGTCCACCTGATACTTTTTGAGCACATCCACCAATCCCCCAATATGATCTTTGTCAGGATGGGTACCAATAATCACATCAATCGTGTGGTCAAACCATGGTAATGTAGCGGCCAGTTCCGGCAACACTGAGGCATCAGGACCACCATCGATAAGCATTTGTACCCCATCGGGAGTTTCAATCAAAATTGCGTCTCCTTGCCCAACATCAAGAAACGTTACCGAAAGAACAGTGGGATTATTATTGAATAACGAAGCCAACTGGCCATTGGGGTTTTGTAAATCTGGCGCCACCCACACGAGAAGTGAAAACAGCAACATTCCGCCAAGTGCTGTTACTCTCGTTTTGAATGAATGATCTTTGAACATTCTAACCATGATACAATCGTAAGTGATTATTCGCGACCATAAATACCACACTTATATGAAATACGAAGCACTCACTTTTACTATTCCAGAACTTGATGGAATCAGTCGCGAATCGATAGAGCTGCATCTTGGTCTGTATGCAGGGTATGTAAAACACGTAAATCTTATCCGCGACAGGCTTGATGCGTACAGCAATGATCCAGAAGCGAATAGCTACGCTATGGCTGAAATGCAACGTCGCTTGGGGTTTGAGTTTGGGGGAATGCGCAATCATGAATATTATTTTGCGCAATTTGAAGGGGGAGCAAAAGCCCTTCCCGAAGGTAGCCTCAAAGATAAAATCGTAGCCACCTGGGGCGACTACGATGCGTGGCTGACTCGCTTCATGAGTATTGCGATGACACGAGGGGTTGGCTGGGCGATGTTGTATCATGATCCACACACCGACCAACTAGTTCAAACTTGGGTTGACGAACAACACATCGGACAATTGGCTGATCTCGATATTGTTTTAGCGCTAGATATGTGGGAACACTCATACATGCGTGATTACGTCCCTGCGGATAAGAAAAAATATATCGAGTCTTTTTTCATGAACCTTAACTGGGAGGTAGTATCCGGACGCCTTGTCTAAGTAGTGCACCACCAAAAGAGACAGCTGTAGCAGTATGCGTCAGCTTTTTTTTGTTGCAATAGTTTCAACTTCAATCGTCCACTCATCCACATCAGAAGGAAGGTTATAGACGGGTAAACAAGTGTCGTATTTAAATTTTCGAAATATACCATACCCCAGGCAGGCATACATCAGCGGGACTAAAATAAAGGGAAACGACGGAACTGAAAGCGCCGCATAGGGCAAGCTCGCAAACCACACGACAACGTTAATAATATATGACAGGAATCCGTAGGCTACTAAAGCAAATGGTGAGGCCATCCCAACCGAAACGAGCGCAACTAACCCAGCAACAAATGTGGCCAGCATAGCGAGCGGAACCAGTGGCAGTACAAGTACATTGACCACAAGCGCTACTACAGAAAACTCACCGATGTGATACAGCAATAGCGGGAGGACAGCCACTTGGGTGGCGAGCGTAGCGATTAAAAATTCTTTTACGCCAATTTTCGATAATGAATCAAGGAGAGCCACTTCAAACTGTGGCGCCACAAGAATGAGTCCAAGAGTTGCCATAAAAGACAGCTGGAATCCAACATCATGAACCAACAAAAGAGGATTGATGAGAAGCATAATGAATCCGGCAATACATAGTGCCCGCATCATAACGTACTGACGGCCAAGAGAGAGAGCCGCGAGTGCAATACTGGCCATAATACTCGCCCGAATGACTGAAGCACCAGCACCCACCAACAGTGCAAAAACAACAATCGAAATAATACCCGCAATTACCCGAAGACGCAGTGGTAAAATCCGGGCGAGGATAGTCATGACAAAACCAACAATAATCATGATGTTATACCCCGAGAGCACTACGATATGAATCACGCCCGTTTGCCTGAAGGCAGTTTCAAGTTCATCGCCGAGAGCTTGCTTAACTCCTAAAATTAGTCCGAGTCCTAACCCAACCTCTGGTTCTGGAACAACGGCTTTCACTGCATTCATATACGCTTCTTTCCAGGCAAGAATTCTTGCAAAGATTCGATTGCCCCCATCTGATCTTTCTACCTCCACCTCACCAAACGACATGACGTAGTGTATTCCTTTTGATTGAAGGTATCCCGGATAATCAAATTCGCGCCCCAGGTCAGTTACAAACGACTGCGGGGCAGTGAGCTTTCCTCTCAGAGTAACGACATCCCCGTACCGAACAATAGTATGACGATCAGTTAACACTAAAATTTTTTCTGTCTCAACGAGAACCGTTAGTTGGGTTGATTGCGCTCGTCTATCTGGTTCCCTCACAACTGTCCCGATAAGTTCACTATTTTCACCTATCTTAGTCGCGAGACTCGAAGGCGTTACGAGTGACCTCTCATCCCACGCCACACGAAACATGCCTAAGCTCGACCCCGCAAAACACAAAGCAACTATCCAAATACCAATCACCTGCGCTTTTGAACGTCTCCGCCAGAGTATAAGAAACAGACCTGTCCCCAAACAACCCACCCAAAGCATACCAGGCCACCCAATAACAAAAAACGAGCGAAGGAAAATCCCGCTCGAAAAACTAAGTATGAACGTGTAAAACCATACGCTCGACATACCCTCAGTGTAGCAGAGGCAAACAACAAAAAATGCCGTACCCGAAAGCGGGTAGGCAAAGGGGGCGACGACTACGGGACTTAAGGTCCCGTAGTCGTCTAAATCAGGCAGCTGCTCCCATCGGGAGCGACATCAGGTGGGCCGACAAAATGGTCGGCGGCGCGGCCGGAGCACCGGACGGCGGAACTTCATCATCGGCCTGCTTTTCAAGCATGGCAATGCGTTCTTTGAGCCAGAGCTTTCTTTTCTTCTTCTCCCGCATCTCAAGGCTGCAGGCAGTTGGGTCCTTGTTGATTTTTCCCACCAGCTTTTTGAGGGCGCTGTACTCTGGTTTCAGTTCCGACAGCTCTTTGGACAATCTAGTTCTCCCTGTTTGACCCAGCCAGAGTGGAGGGGTCAGTTCGAGAGAATACCAGACCTTAGTGCCCCGCGTCAAGGGCTTCTTTCACCAACCGAACTGCTTCCTGATTCTCTCTCGCCGACACCAAACGTAACGTGAGGTTGGGGAAATTTGCTACACGCATGTTATGTATTTCAATAAACATCGGAACCACTCCCGGCTCGGTGATTAGCGCTTCGGCATTGAGCTCTTTTTTTACCAACTCACTATCAAGCAATATTTCAAACTGTTTTGTTTTGGTTTGCTCACCATAGAGTGAAATGAGCGTTTGCAGCGCCAGCATTACAGCATGGTATTCAGCGAAACGCTTGGTGGTGTTGCCAATGGTCTGAGCTTCTTCAGACACCATAACACCATCCGTATCAGCAATATATACACCTACCCCACCAAGACCAGGGTTACCACGAGAATCTCCGGCCGCAGAGCAAATAATCGTTTCCATAAATTTATAGTACTACAGTATTGAAATAAGTTGAACCGCCCATTATTTCTGGGCGGATCGACGTTGCTTATAGCGGGCAAGTGCTTCACTTGGAAGCGGTGGGGAAATGGGTAACGAGGTTTGACCAAAGGCCTGCACGTTACCTTTTGGCAGTGGAATGACCGCTTCTTTCTGACCACCACGAGTACGGTAATAGATCTGACCACTACTGTCGTCTTGATATAATGTGTAGCTGCCAGCAGCGATAACATACAGACCGAGCTTGATTTCCATGTGTGCACCTTACTAATCGGGGGAGGGGAACGTAACTACGTTCTAGTATTAAACTATCTCTACATAATGTCAACAATCCGCAACCTGATCTGTTGTCGTCCCATAAAAAATGAATTCTCAATGTGGGCCAACAATGTAAGGGATTCTCCTACCACTGGTACCATCGCATAATCCGTTGGCACACTAAAAAACGCAATTGCTTCGAGCGGTCCCCGGTCAGTTTGAAACACGAGTTTGAGGTGCTCTTTGGCTTTACCAAAAACTTCAACCGCACTTGGGCTCACGCGAACAAATGCAAAAAGTGGTTTTGGGTTTCCGGTTCCAAAAGGAGATAGCACTGCGAGGGCGCGTTTCATTTCTCCAAACACAGCCTCCAGTGACAAGGTGGCATCAACGACATACTCAGTTTGAATAATTGCTTCGTTACCAAGTTCTTGATACGCCTGATTAAGTGCATCGCCGAGTGTAAATATATGTTCTTCCCGGACAGAAAATCCACCCGACATATGATGTCCCCCATGCTCATGGAAATATTCTGCGGCTCGCTCCATAAGCCTCACGACGCTCACGCCCCCACCCGAGCGACACGAACCTTTAATAACATCATTACCATCACGACCCCATAAAAATACTGGGCGCTTAAATTCTTCCGACAACTTATTAGCAGCTAAACCAACTAAGGCCGGTCGCCATAGTGGATTACCCATTACTAAGACCGGTGGGATATCAGTAAGTTCATGCATTCGTTTATGCAGCTCTTTGGTCATCGTGGCGACCGCTCCTTTTCGTTCATTATTGAGTTTTTCTAGGTGCTCAACATGAGCACCTGCCTCACCTTCGTCAGTGGTTGTAAGCATCAAAAATGCATGCTCCGGTGCATCCATGCGTGAAGCTGCATTAATGCGGGGACCAATCGTAAATCCGATGTCCTCTTCGGTCAGTTTCGCCTGATTCATTTTCGCTTTTCTGAGCAATTGCTGTAGTCCAGGTCGACGTGATTTACGTAATACCGTCAGTCCATAGTGTGCAAACACTCGATTCTCCCCCACCAATGGAACCATATCTGCAATTGTCGCAACTCCCACCATATCGAGCCACCATTTTTCTCGGCCGGGTGGTAAATTAAAATCCCCCGTAGCAATCAAAGCCTGGACTAATTTATAAATGACCCCCGACCCACATAAATGGGGGAACGGATAATTACCCAACTTGGGATTTACAATCGCAACCGCGTCCGGCAAACTACTTCCCGGCTCATGGTGATCAGTCACAATCACGTCAACTCCTAATTCCTTCGCGCGCACAATGGCCGCCACATCACTCGTTCCACAATCAATCGTAATAATGAGGATGACTCCTTTAGCGGCTAATTTTTCTACTGCTTCGCTACTCAATCCAAAGCCTTCGAAATGACGGTGCGGGATATAATTTTCAAAATTTGTGTAGCTAATCGCAGTAAAAAAATCATACAGAACAACTGCTCCCGGTATCCCATCACAGTCATAATCACTAAAAATAGCAATTTTTTCTTGTGCTAATAGGGCTGCCTTTATTCTGGTCGTTGCCTTCGCCACATCATGTAACAAAAGCGGGCTATGGAGTTGCGTTTCGTAATTAGGATTAAGAAACGCCTCGGCGTCCTCTTTTGTAACAATTCCTCGACTAAATAACAGTTGCTGTAACTCAAGACTATACGAGGCGAGCGCTTCGCGAGCAGAAATAGTGATCAAAGGAGTGAGCGTAAACGGAAGAGACATACGGAGTGTGTGCATGGTACCATATTTACCATGACTCCAGTACCAGAAGCTTCAATTTTTACAAGGATTATAAATCGTGAAATACCATCCCATATCGTATATGAAGATGGGGCATGTATTGTAATACTCGATAAATTCCCGGGTATCAGCGGACAATCTCTTGTCATTCCTAAACAGCAATCTGCCTACATATTTGACCTTGAGGATAACATTTATGAACATATCCTTATGGTGTCGAAAAAAATCGCCCGTGCTTTGGACACTGTATTTATGACTGAACGTACCTGTCTTGTAATTGAGGGTTTCGAAGTGCCGCATGTTCATATCAAACTTTATCCTATGCTGAGTACTACCCCAAACCTAAGTCATATTTTAGCTTCGACAGCAGAAGCGTCTGATGCAGAATTACAGCTACTGGAGGAAAAAATCAAAACCGTACTCCAATAAAAAAACCACGAGTTACTTCCTTGTGGTTCTTTTATACATGGTAACGTTACTCTAAAACATCCAGCGCCGGTGTGGACCCATGCTCCAGGAGTGTCAGCATCGCTCCGCCGCCAATCGAAACAAATCCAAATTGATCATTTAGTCCCAGCTCCTCGACCGCTGCAACAGTATCCCCTCCCCCAATAATACTAAAGCCATCGGCGTCAGCAATCAGCCTCGCCACTGAGTGTGTTCCCCCCGGGGCACCACTTTCATAAAGGCCTAATGGTCCATTCCATAAAATAGTGGCGGCACTTGTGATATACGGCGCAAGGGCTGCAATCGTAAGCGGTCCCATATCAGTAATTTTTTCATCAGGCGCCACATCCGTTATAGGTGCTGTCCGTAATCCCCGCGGTCCGGTTACCACCACATCAATGGCTCGGATGAGTTTTGAGCTCGAGAGAAACGATGCGCCTGCAAGCGAAATATCAGACACGAGCGATTGCCCCACTTCATGACCTTCGGCTTTGAGAATATCATTGACTAAAGCCCCTGTGACAAAAACATTATCGTAAAGATCGAGGTATTTCTCAACCAGGGGCATTTTTGTCTCAAACTTTGCCCCGCCGAGAATCAACAACGATGGTGACTGAGGCTCCATTGCCTTTTGTAATTCAGTCACTTCTTCCAACAGAGTGAGTCCGGCATACGCGGGAAGTAGTGTTGGCAACGTGACCATCGACGCATGATCGCGGTGAATATTATCAAAAGCGTCATCAACATATACATCAGCCAGTGACGCAAGTAACTTTGCAAACTCTGGGTCATTACTTACTTCACGCGGATCTTGTCGCAAATTTTCAGCGAGAATGATATCTCCATCTTGCAGGTTGCTTCGAGCTGCGCTAAATCCTTCCGAACCTATAACACCACCCCAGGCAACCGCAATGAAAGGTTGCATAGCCGACAGGACAGGCAACAACGTGTCGTGCTCATCTCGACCAATGTGAGCAACGACAATTACGCGCGCGCCCGCAGCTTTAAGATACGCCAATGTCGGAAGAGCTCGACTCAAGCGATAGGTATTTGAAACAGCTCCGTCAACCAAAGGAACGTTACACGATGAACGCACCATGACATACTTTCCTCTCACTTCTCCGGCGTCTTTAATGGACTTCATAATTTATTTCGTAGTGGCAGCAATTATTTTTGTAAATTCAGCTGGCTTCAGACTAGCACCTCCAACCAAGAAACCGGTTACCCCTCCTTCAGTGAACAATGTTTGAGCATTCTCAGCATTTACAGAACCACCGTAAATAATGGTGACCTTACGGGCAGCCGCCCGATTAAATAGTTTTGTGAGAATTTTTTCAATAAACAATTGCATTTCATATACATCTGCCACATTGGCGGTTTTACCAGTACCAATTGCCCAGATTGGTTCGTAGGCAATAACAACATCTTTCAAGGCCGTGGCTTTTACTAGAGAGAGAGCTATAGAAATTTGTGATTCTATTACACTATAGAAATTTCCTTGCGAATCTCGTTCTCGTTCTCCAACACAGATAACCGGGGTGATGTGTGCTTTCAGTAATGAAGCGACTTTACGAGCAATCGCTTCATCGGTTTCACCCAGCAGCCTTCGTTCACTGTGACCCAAAATAACGTAAGCGACTCGGGCTGCTTGCAACATTCCGATTCCCGTTTCCCCTGTATACGCACCCAAGGAAGCTTCATGGGCATTTTGTACTCCGAGCGCCAATGTACTCTTTCCTAATAATTTTTTTAATTCAAGTACATACAGGGTGGGTACAGCTGCAACAACCTTCACTTGCTGATATTTTTTTGCAGCGGCTTTAGTCCCTGAAAATATCGTCTTAGCTTCAATTAATGTAGCTGGGTTCATCTTCCAATTGGCGATTACCAATGGGGTTGTCGTATGTTTCATATGCAAAATTGTAGCATACGAAGAAGAATGACTAATTACTGTCTCTCCACTCAGAGAATTCGAATACGTCAGACGTAACAGGAACGAGTGGAGGCGGGTTGGCTACCAAATTTCGATCATAGGTATTGTTTCGATTTCGAAACCCTGAAATAGTAATGCCACCACTTGTCCACTGCGTGCCAACCCGACCGTTACTGACAATCGTACCATTCATAGTTTCTGAATTTCTAATAACATTGCCTAAGAGACCACTAGGGAGTGAATACCCTCCACTGTTAACGTAGTGATTTCGTCCATACCGCCCATTTTGAGCAATATAAATTCCATTTATATTCATATCGTCAGGCACATCAACTCCTATCAAAACATCTTGTTCCGCCACCGCAAGAAGTGCCGAGGTGGTAGCCGAAACGTACGTTATGTTGTTTTTAAGAATTATGGAAGGATTAACACCTGAGGTATCGAGATCGGCGGCCGCTAACGCAACCCGATCCCTCACTGTCCCCTCAAGCCACACTTTATCTTCTACAAAAATGAGCGGGCAGGTCGCCGGAATAGCATAGGTACCGACAAGAGTGTTGGCGCTGTAGACATTTCGTTCCTGCTGCCACCCTGACTCTGTAGTGTATCCCCAATACAATTGCGTTGAGGTAACTCGGTAGACACTCACCGTCCCAGCCGCGTTAAATACCACCCGGTAACCTGAGGCTCCGGAGGGAGCAATATACAAACCTCCATTATTCTGAGCCCGAGTTTGCATAGTGGCTAAATCGACCGTTAACCCGGCAAAATTAATGGGGGCAGACGGGAACTCAAACAAGGCAGGGTTCGCATTAGCGGTTGTGGTAAACACGCCGTTCCGATTCCCTGATGGACTACACCCAAAAGTGCTATCGCAATTCCACGTGGCAACATTACTGGTTACGACAGAGTTATGGGTGCCGTCCATGCGAATTCCTCCATTTGAGTGATACGGTCCATTAATGATTCTATCTGGCCCTGCCCACACGCTTGAATTAAGTATAAAAGCGAACTCTGCTACTGTTGGTCTCGCGTACCGTGCACTAATCTGACGTTTTACGGCTGGCATCTCATAGGTGTGACCTGTAGATGTCACATCAATACTCGAAATACTCCCACAGTAGGACGTCGACGCAATCGAGAGTGAGTACTCTCCAATTGCTCCCCCTTCGGGATCATTGTAAATTCCCACATACGGACCCGGTAACCCGGTACCATTTGTTACATCATTCGGAAAGTGTGCTAAATACCATTTGTAATAATTGAGGCCGGCCTCTGCAATCTGACCAGCACCCTCAAGCTGGACTTTCTGTTCAATTAAGCGACTCTGTGTAACGATAAACACAATGAAAGAACTGGCGATAGTAAAGAGCACTGAACCAAATACTAATACCAATACCAATAAGAAACCCGAGGGAGTTTGTGATGAGGTGAAAGAACGACGCATAATTTATAAATTATCTTTGAGGTTACGGGGCGCAGCACTACTCTGCAACATGAACTCCCCCGGCGACCTAATTGGGTCAATATTTACAATCAATTTTATTGTAATATACCGGACATCAGATATCATTGCTGATGGAGAAGCCAACACCACTCCATTACTATCATAATACGTGAAGACGGGTAATGCTTGAGTGATATTTTGCACATACTCAGAGAGAACTTCCGTGGAGTCTGCAGTCGTTGTGCTATATACCGGAGGGTAACCTACCGGGTTGTAGCTTCGTTTTCGTAATGTCGTGGTACTGAGGGTGTACTCGACGTATTCCACCAAGTTATCTTTATCAATATCACTATAAAAACCCATTCGGTTATTCTCTAAAACGGCGGCGGGAAAGGCCCCCGTTGCGGCGAGCGTCATCTCTCGTGCGTCCTGCGTCCAAACAGCAATACCGCGACGGGCAGCATCAATTTCGTTTGCCTGAGCAATTGAATACGCATTTGTTTGATAAATTGAAACAACAGTAGAAGTAATCGCTAGCATGAGTATGGTATTAACGGCAATGACGACAATCATTTCAACAATCGTAAATCCTCTCAGTGCTTTAGGACAACAATGATTAATGAGGGGAGTATCCATATGCTTAATATTGTACTACCTGCACAACATCACCGGTAATATCAAAAGCCGTTACTACTTGAGTTCCTAATCCTGGAGTCGTAACCGAAAGATTATAATCAGGAGCTGAACTTAAGCTACTGAAAAATACCTGTCCACATAATCCTGTCGTTTCAGTACTCGAAAAAGCTCCTTGCGTGAGCGTAACCTCAGCCTCTGATTGCGTCATGCCTCCAGCGGTAAGCACCACTACTCGCAGACTATGTGCAGAATTAGAAGCCAGCACTACCCCAAGATCAATGTCATCGTCAGGCTCAACGACCAAAGGGTTCGCGGGGCACGCTTCGCGAATATCATATCCACTCGCCCGAACGGTATACCCATCCCATTCGATATTTTGGAGCGTTCTCTCCCCTGAACCATTAGTCGTCGTTGCAATCACTGACTTGTAAACCAATGACGTGTCCGCGCGCGTTCCAATTGTTTTCCCGCCAGTTAGGGTTAGGTCAACATTAGGCTCAACTGTCTCGCTCGTTATGTACCAGGTCTTGAGAGATCGAATTTGTGGAGTAACTGAGGGATTTGTCGTAGTGAGAGTAATGCCAATAATGATACCTGGGTACAGTACGGGATCAAGCGCGGCCAAATCAATAGTTCCTCCAGAAAAACCAAGACTATTACCTGGTAAATCAGAGTCAGGAATAAGAACAGGAGATGAGGTGCCCGTAAAAACCTGGACTTGGTAACCTGTTCCCCCGGGGAGGACGCTTTCAAATACAATACGTTCCCAATGAGCTAAACTTCCTGGCGACACCGGTATCAACTGTACCCTTCCGGTTGGCTGATACACTCCTGCAGTATCCTCGAGCACTAACTGCCCCCCCACAACAACCGCTGCAGTAGTAGTAGCAACACCACTTGTATCGATAAATTCCTCGACGGAGAATGCTTCCATACGACTGGCATAGGTGGTAATCGAAACATCACTAACACGATCGATAAAAAAATTCATCGTCGTAATGTCTGACTCTAATACCGTAGCCGGCCTGGTAGTTGGGTTCGGAAGTGACGTCGTCGCAACATACGTCTGATCTGATGAATACCCTGGAGCACTCACAAATACTTGATAATCAGGACCGGCTGGTGCCCCACCAAACAGGGCAATGCCTGTCGCATCGGTCATCCTCGTCACGTCAACCGTAGTCGTAGCACTTGTATTAAGCAAACGCACCGTCGCTCCCGGCAAGGGTGCAACATTCTTATCAAACACATTAATCCGGAGCGTCCCACCACCGACACTTGTTTCTATCGATCGAGGAATAATATTACTGACTAAAAATATTTCATACGGCACGCCGCGATATTCCCAAGAAATAGTAACTTTTGCTTGTTTGTAGTCTGTCGTAATACTATTACTGTCAGCGACACCACTACCGTCAGCGTCGTCGTCAATGTACTCCACGAGAGTGGTGCGCGTAAAGACGACTTGATTCAGTGAGGTAGTACTCACTTGCGGTATAGCGCCCGACGGAATACCGGCTACCGTTCCCACTGCGTTATAGGAAAGAGAGCGTATATATTCCATATGATTATTCGCGACGGTGAGTGCCGTTAATTTTGCTCGACTAATTGAAATCAAATCAAGTGTATACTTTACCCCCATAATCAAACCGCCAAATACAATAACCATAATGGCTGAGACAATCAAAACCTCTACGAGAGAAAAGCCATTTTTCTTTGTGATATGTCTAGAGACCATCTGAGATTGAATAAATTGGAGCAATGAGGGCGAGCGCAAAGAAACCAACTCCTGCACCTATTACCACCATTAGTATTGGCTCAATAATAGTAGAGAGATCCTTGGTCTTACGCTCAACTTCAGTCTCATAAAAAATCGCTAATTCACCAAGCATGCCTGAAATTTGACCAGTTTCCTCTCCTACCAAAATCATTTCCCCGACGAGAACGGGATATAAATCTGACCGCTCAATAAAAGATTCTGAGAGCGCCGTCCCCTTCTCTACTCGCTCGCGAGCTGTTTGTAAAATTTTTTTGTAGTAGAAATTTTGCACCACTTCTTCGGTTATCGATAATGACTGCATTACATCAACTCCAGAATCCAAGAGTGATGAGAGTGTCCGTGCGGTACGGGCAGAGTTCATTTCTTTGGCGAGAGTACCGATAACGGGTAGCCGCGTGACAATCCATGAGGTACAGCGTTTCCCAATCTTGGTACCTAGGACCCAAATGATAGAAACAACAAACGCAAGGATACCCCCAACAGCGATGAGGGTATAGTTCGCAAAAAAGTTGGTTGCCGCAATCAACGCTTTCGTGGTGGCTGGCAGATCTTTACCCATCCCTTCAAACACTCCGGTAATCGCTGGCATCACAAATATCATCATTAAAACTGCAATGATGCACATAACAATAATTACGATTGACGGGTACATCATGGCACCTTTTATTTTCTTCTTGAGATTTGATGCTCGTTCCATTTGAATCGCTAACGTCTGGAGAGACTGGGCTAAATTACCACTCTCTTCCCCAGCGCGAACCATTGCAATATATAAATCAGAAAAAACTTTTGGATGATCCTTGAGGCCTTCATTAAACTGATCACCTTTGTTAATACGTGCAATAATTTTTCGAACCACGTCCTTAAGCTTCGCATTGGTGGTTTGACGTTCGATAACCGAGAGTGCCCTTGTAATAGTGAGCCCCGCTACCAACATAGAACCGAGATTTCGTGTCACCATGACGAGCTCGTCTTGTTTTACCCGTCCCAACCGAGCATTAATAGCCTCCATGTCAAACAAGCGCTTGAGTTTGATCCCTGTCCGCTCTTCTATTCCCGAAACCGTATGTCCATTTGTCCGGGCAATGTCATACACCGCATACCGATCATCAGCCGTTACTGTCTCAGTAACCTTTTTTCCTTCTGAATCCTCTCCCTGATAGGTAAATGTTGGCATAGGATTTATTCACTAATGACTCGAAGCACCTCTTCAATACTCGTCAGTCCCTTGGCGGCTTTGTAAATTCCGTCTTCCATCATCGTAAGCATCCCTTCCTTGCGCGCCTGTGCTTCAAGCGCATCACCCGTCTCTCTACTCATTACCATATTTTTAATGGTCGCTGACATTTCCAAGACTTCATGAATTCCCATTCGACCATGATATCCATCTTCGGTCACTCCCTTTTCTTTGGGATGATAGAACGGGATATCATTCCATGTCGCGTCATCTTTCACAATTTTTTCTTCTTTGAGTGTTTCTAATACAAAATCGAGGTTGGCATGAAGTGCTAGTTCGTCACGCTCTGCTTTCGTAAGAGTGTACGCGATTTTGTCATCAGCTAATTTTCGGACGAGACGCTGACCAATCGCAACCCGCAGGGTTGATACCAAGAGAAATGATTCAACCCCCATATCAATTAAACGGGCAATGGTACCCGACGAGGAATTGGTGTGCACAGTAGCTAAGACCAGGTGTCCGGTTAAGGCTGCATTGATAGCCAGACTGGCCGTTTCTTGATCGCGAATTTCTCCCACCATAATAATGTCGGGATCTTGACGCATCAAAGACCTTAGGCCAGCCGCAAACGTAAAACCAATATCAGGCTTCACTTGTGTTTGATTAACACGGGCCATCTGATATTCAATCGGATCTTCTACGGTTGAGATATTTACTTCCGGCGTATTTAAGAGATCAAGCACCGTATAAAGCGTGGTTGATTTTCCTGACCCCGTTGGACCTGTTACCAAAATGATACCGGTCGTTGCTCGCGTTGCTTTGTGAATACGCTCGAGCGTACTCCCATGAAAACCAATTCCTTCGAGCGAAAAGCCGCTGCGGTTTTCTCGCAATAAACGCATGACCACCTTTTCTCCATAATAAACTGGGAGCATCGACACGCGAAAGGCTACTTTTTGTCCATCCATTTCCATTTTAAATCTACCGTCTTGCGGAAGTCGTTTTTGGTCAAGTTTAAGGTTAGAGAGCACCTTAAGACGAGCGACAATAGTACCCGCCGCAATCTTTGGCAATTTCATGGCGTCATTTAAGATACCGTCGATACGGTACCGCACTAACACTTCTTCTTCCATTGGTTCAATATGAATATCTGAGGCGCCTTGAATGATGGCATGTCGGAGGAGGGTGTCGACAATTCGTACCACGGGCAAATCTTCTGCCATTTTCTTTAGATCAGCCTCTGACATCTCTTCACCATTTGCGTCACTTACCACTTTAAGTGAGCTGGCGTCACGCATAATAATGTCACCAAATTCATCCTTGAGGGTTTTTTGATACTGGCGCAAGGCCCCGCGCATTGAGTCGGTATCCGTCAAGCGGGGTAAGATTTTTAATCCTACCTTTTTTTTAATGAAATCTATAGCCGGTAAATCTGCGGTATCAAGCATGGCTACCTCGAGCGTAAACTCGTTTTTCTTAAACGCTATAATATTATGTGTCCGCGCAACCGGCTCAGGAATCAGCGAGAGGATTTCAAAATCAATCTTAATGTCTTTGAGTGACACAAACGGAATCCCAAGAATATATGACTCTACTCGCCGCATGTCATCTTCGGTCATAAGACCTCCGGCAATCAAGGCTTCGCTTAATGTTCGTTTTTCGTCCTTGGAGACTTTCTCGGCAGCAGCAATATCAGCCTTGGTTACAAGGTTGGAATCAAGAATAAATCGCTTTAACTGATCATCAGCAATACGCATGTGATGCTCCAAAAATTAACGAACAAAAGAACTTGTCGTACTTATAGTATAGCAAACGTTTCCGTCAGATTTTTGTTTTGACTGTTTGCAAACACAAAAAATAATTCAGTATGTCGTTTGATTTATCATTTTGACAATCACACAAAAGGAAGCTATAGTATATATGACTTCCGCGCGGGCGCTTGCCCGCGCGTTCTTTGTCCAAAAAGTGATGAATTTAAGGATTATTTACAACTAAGAGGAATACCTCACAATACATATATGTTCGATTTAAAAGTGATTCACGCGGTACTGACTGAGATGGAAGAAGAACGCGGCATTAAGCGCGAAAAGATGATTGACGCCATTGAGCAATCTTTAGCGACGGCCTATAAAAAAGAATTTGGAAAGCGTGGACAAATTATTACTGCCAACTTTGATTTAAATACTGGAGACGTTAATTTTAATCAGATTAAAATCGTCGTAGATGAAAGCATGCTCCGACCGGAACCAGCTGAAGGAGAAGAAGACACCATCGACGAAGAAGATGTGATTCCAGACGCGGAAGGAATCAAAAAAGTGCGCTTTGACGAAGAAAAGCACATCATGCTTGGGGTTGCTCAAATGATCAAAAAAGGAGCTACATTAGGAGAACAGTTGATGTTCCCCCTTGAATCAAAAGCTGATTTTGGCCGAATTGCGGCGCAGACTGCAAAACAAGTTATCGTTCAAAAAATCCGCGAAGCAGAGAAGGAGTCGGCCTTGGCAGAGTTTGGACAAAAGGCCGGTGATATTGTCGTTGGTATTGTTCAGCGATTCGAACGAGGAAATCTCTACGTTGACCTCGGACGCGTAACAGCGATTATGCCGTACGACGAACAAATGCCAGGCGAACGATACAAACCGGGAGAACGAATCCGCGCAATTCTCTTGGCCGTAGAAGAAACGCCTCGAGGAATTTTCCTTAAACTCTCTCGTTCTCACCCAGATTTCCTCGCCGGACTGTTTGCCATTGAAACACCCGAGTTACAAACCGGGGCCGTGGAAGTAAAAGCAGTAGCTCGAGAGGCCGGGGCACGATCAAAAATTGCTGTCTACGCAAACGATTCACATATCGATCCGGTTGGTTCAATGGTGGGACAACGCGGGGTTCGTGTCTCAACCGTTATGAGTGAATTAGGTGGGGAAAAAATCGATATTATCGAGTGGTCACCGGTTGCGAGCGAATTTATCGAAGATGCCTTGAGCCCAGCGCAAGTCATGGGGGTAAAAATTGTGACTGAACCGAACGAATCAGGAAGTGAACGCGGTCACGCGGTTGCTGAAGTGGCAGCCGATCAACAGTCGCTTGCTATCGGGCGCGGCGGACAAAACGTTCGTTTAGCCGCCAAACTAACGGGCTGGAAAATTGATATTGTTTCTGCCCAAACAGGAGAAGCCGTAGCTGAAGCGGATGGCACCTCAGTTAGTAAAGCTGTCCCCACTACTTCAGCTGAAGACGAATTGGTAAATGAAGATTCGGAATCAATCGTTGCGACCGAAGAAGTGGCTGATGAAGCAACAACTGACCGTGACGTCAGTACCGAGGACGAGCAGCTAGAAGAGGTAGAGACTCCTGAAGAAGCTGAAGCTCTGATTAACGAAGAAGCGGAGATGACAGATCTTGAAGGAACTGAAGCAGAAGCAAAATAATTGAGTGCTTCCAATAAATCGACACGAGGACATAGTCCTCGTGTCGATTTTTGGTAGCCCGCTTGCGTGCAATTCTCTCTTGTTCTACACTACAGATTCAATTAGTAAACGTAATTATTTCTATGATAAAAGTTTTTGGACACCTCTCACCGGACACAGACGCGACCGCGTCGGCAATTATATGGGCCTGGTATCTGAACACACACACGGGAAGTGATGCTACTCCGTATGTGCTCGGTGACCTTAATACAGAAACTGCTTTTGTACTAAATCACTTTGGTGTCCTGACGCCAGCACTACTACCGGAACTAATAGCCGGGGAGGAGGTTATTATTGTTGACACTAACAACCCACAGGAATTACCACCAACAATCAATGAAGTTTCGATTATAGCAATCCTTGACCACCATAAACTCGTAGGCGGACTAACTACCGAATTGCCAGCCACTATCACCGTCCGACCGCTGGCCTGTACAGCGACCGTAATGTTTGATGAAATGGAAATAGAAGCATCCGAACTACCAAACGATATTGCTGGACTGATTTTATCGTGCATTCTCTCTGACACCTTGGCATTCCGCTCTCCCACCACCACCCCTCACGACAAAGACGTCGCTGAATCTATCGCTGCAGTACTTAAGATAAACATCATTGAATACGCTGATCAAATGTTCGCTGCTAAATCAGACGTCTCTATGTTTACGGATAGCGGTCTGATTAAGCTTGATAGTAAAAAATATGACGTAGGCGATAAAAATTTCCGCGTTTCCGTCATAGAAACTACCAGTCCAGAAACTATTCTGAGCAGAAAAGCCGGTATTGTTGCCGCCATGACTGAATTAGTAGCAACCGAAGGTGATATTGATGATGTATTATTTTTTATCGTCGACATCCTTAAAGAAGAAGCCACGGTCTTAACCTACAATGACCTCACGAAGCAGGTAATTCAAAATTCATTTGGTGTCACAGTCGCCAGCGACACCGAAGTACTCCCTGGTATTCTCTCCCGCAAAAAACAAATTCTTCCGGTCCTAAAACTCTAGTCCAAAATGAAGTCACAAAAATCATAGGTCTCGGCTTGTGGTTTTTGTTTTACACGACTGCCCTACTCTCGTCCGTGCATGGCTGCTATACTACTGCCATATGTTGCGTATCGTATCCTGCACAGCCCGTCTCATAATTCTATCTGTTTTTGTGATATTACCGTTTCTTTCCGTTGCCCAAACTACGACAAGTACTACTTCGAGCCTCGAAACGCGGAACGAAAATACCAGTACTTCAACACTTTTACTATCCCTTCCTCCGGTAGTTGATTCCCGCCAAGCGGCACTACAACCAGTGGCTCAGAGTCGCATCACAAATCTCGCCGCCAATTTAAGTAATCGTCTCGACGCCAGCGTACGAAGACTCACTAACGTGGCTGGCCGACTCGAGCAGCGCTTGAGTAAAATGGAGGCTGAGGGTTTTATAGTTACCGAAGCGAGAAAATCTCACCGCGAGGCATTGACCCAACTCCAAGTAGCGACTATTAGTCTCCAAACCATTGATGCTGAAGTGGCGGCTTTTGTTGGATCAAGTGATCCGCTCACGGCATGGGTTCGACTGGAAAACATCTATGGTACGATTGGAGCACAGGTAGTTACCGCACACACCGCTCTTCGTGAAAGTGTGCAAGCATTGGAGAGCTCATCGCTTCCATCGTCGACATCAACCAGCACTGCCACGAGTACACTACCCGAATAATTACATAGGTATGCAACACAACGAAAAAATTATTGAGCCGAATTTTGAAGGAGCAGCCATGAGAATGCCGACGTCTTCAAAGAGTAAAAAAATTGAAGTACCAAAAAATGATAAGGTGCTCTCGGCTCCAATTATAATTCTTCTCTTTTTGATTCTCGTCGCTATCCTGGCTGGATTATTCTACTGGTACCTCCTCGTCGCAAAACCAGAGGCGATTCCCGCCCAACTTCGACCAACCGCCTTACAAAATAACGAACCTGAGAGCACAACCGCCGAGGCTCGTACTGAAGTAATGGATGTCGTGAGCACTTCAGACGAACTTTCTACTATTAAGGCCGATCTCGAATCAACCTATTTAGGTGATCTCACTGCTGAAGTAAACCCAATAAAGGCCGAACTCGATGCTGCGCTAGCTGCAGTAGAGTAAACGTTCCTCAACGTACGCATCCCGCTCTCCTGACCGGGATTTTTTGTACCAGGTTGCAAATCTTCTATATATAAGTACACTAGCGCGTACTATGTCACATTCACACCATCACCACGATATTGATTTTAAAACTGCCTTTACGGTCACAAAAGAACCCGGTTCTCAAGTAAAAATTACGGGCGAAATACCTTTCTCTGAACTAGAAATTGAACGCAGTGGTGCAATTGCCCATCTCGGAGCTAACCTCAAAATTGACGGATTCAGGCCAGGACATGTGCCTGAAGCGATAATTGTAAAAACCGTCGGGGAGATGGGAATCTTGGCTGAAATGGCTGAGCGGGCAATCAATCATATGTATCCCCACATCCTTGAAGCTCATGCGATTGATGCGATTGGGTATCCACAAATTTCTATTACTAAAATTGCTACCGGCAACCCACTCGGATTTACTGCCACCGTAGCCGTACTTCCTACCATTACTCTTCCGGACTATAAACAACTTGCTAAAACAACCAACCTCGCTAAGGAATCTTTGGAGGTAACTGATGCTGACATCGAAAAACAAATCGGTGATATTCTCCGGCAAAAAATGGCGTACGATAGACTCCAAGCAAAAGCAGCAGCCAAAAATATAGCTGAAGGAATAGATACTCCGCCAACTGAAGAGACACCGATTGAAACAGAAGAAGACTTTGCAAAACTACCATTACCGGAAGTTACGAATGAGCTTGTTCAAACTCTTGGACAGCCTGGACAATTTACCGACATTGTTGATTTTAAAGCCAAACTCCGAGAACATCTCACGATTGAAAAGAAACGTGACGGCACCGCCAAGCACCGCGCAAAAATCACTGACACAATTATTGAGGCTACCACTATGGAACTGCCACAAATTGTGATTGATTCTGAGTTAAATCAAATGTTTGCCCAAATGAACGAAGACCTGGAGCGCGCCAATCTTAAAATGGAAGACTACCTAAAACATATCAACAAAACCCAGGATGACATGAAGAAGGAATGGACCCCGGCGGCTGAAAAACGAGCAAAACTCCAACTCGTATTAAATGAAATTGCTAAAGTAGAAAATGTTACCCCCGATCCCCTACAGCTCGAGAACCAAGTAAGCCAACTCCTAGAACAGTACAAAGATGCAGACAAACATCGCGTTGGTGTATATGTTGCTTCAGTGATGACGAATGAAGCCGTAATGAAGATGCTCGAGTCACTCTAAAACTATTTCATCTGCTTTGGCAGACTTCGAAAAAAGGCCCTCGCTGGACAGTTTCGTCCCACTCGGGTCTTTTTTCTTGTCTTTCGCGCATCTGAAGCAGTTTTAGAGTGACTTAGCGCGACCATTTTCTTTTTCTAAAATTGCAGTACAATCAATGAACCTTCGCCGAGTAATCCGATAACAGGATGATTGGGTAAATCGCGGAGGCTGAGGCTTGATCTCAAATACGTCAGGGCGAATCAGAGGCGCTCGGACGAACCAGCACACAAGGGAGGCTGTGTACCATCCTCGACGCAGGCTCTGACTTGGGAAATAGGCAGTGTGCTGGTGGGGCGATGAGCAGTGTCGAAAGACTAGCTCACCGCCCCATTTTCTTTTCTCTATCAATTTGCTAGGATGCTGTAGTCGCACTTTCTTTTTGGCCGTCCCACGCGACATTAACTCTATATATTATGAAACACACTGAAATTGAATCGAGCCAACTTGTTCCGATGGTAATTGAAAAAACCCAGGGTGGTGAACGAGCGTATGATATCTACTCACGACTCTTAAAAGAACGAATTATCTTTATTACGGGAGGGATTGAAGACCATATGGCAAATCTCGTTGTTGCACAACTCTTATTCCTCGAGTCAGAAGATCCTAAAAAAGATATTTACCTCTACGTCAATTCACCTGGAGGAAGTGTTACTGCGGGACTCTCAATTATCGACACCATGCACCACATCAAACCAGACATTGCGACAGTGTGTGTTGGTATGGCTGCTTCAATGGGATCTCTCATCCTCTCACAAGGGGCAAAAGGTAAGCGTTTTATGTTGCCCAATGCTGAGGTGATGATCCATCAACCATCCGGTGGCGCCTACGGTCAAGCTTCAGATATCGATATTACTGCCAAGCACATCCTTAAAACACGAGACCGACTGAATAAAATGCTCGCCAAAGCGACGGGGCAAAAGCTCTCAAAAATTGAAGCTGATGTAGACCGTGATTTCTTTATGGACGCCGAAGAGTCACTCAACTACGGAATTGTGGACCAAATCTACAAATAAAATTCCCTTCACACGGTTTGCAACCGCCACCCACGCACGAGGGTGGCGGTTGCGTATTAAAAGTGGAAAACTGGATTATACCCTTTATGGACGACGGTTATATTATCTGGTACAGTTTGATTGTCTGACCGACAGAAATTGACTGAAAAGACTCCCTATTAGATAGCGAACACCACATGTCCCCATTACTGATTATCGCTGCCCTGGCGGCGAGTCTTGGGCTCGGATTAGCTGCTGGATACTACGTGCGATACTTGCACGCACACTCAAAGAAATCTTCGATTGAAATTATCATCAAAGAACGGCTCCTTGCAGCCGAAGAGCGTGCTATAAAAATTATTGCTCACGCGGAAGAAAAGGCAGCAACTATAGAGCTTGAAGCAAAAACCGAACGAAAAGTACTCGACGAAAAAGTAGCCCAAAAAGAAGCCCGTCTCGATAAACGAGAAGAGTTATTGGACACCCGGCAAATCGATATCGATTCACAAAAGGAATCACTGCAAAATAAAATTGACGAAGTGAAGAGTCTCAAGGCTCGTCTGGATGAACGAAAAGATGAACTTGATAAGAAACTCGAGACAATTGCCGGTGTCACGGCCGAAGAGGCTTTCGTCCGGATCAGTTCTAAAATTGAAAAAGAGCGCGCTCTAGACCTTACTGCTCGACTTCAGAAAATTGAACTGTTTAATAATGAACAGATTGAGGCGAAAGCAACTAATATTCTCCTTTCTGCAATTCATCGAATCGGCAACGTTATGCCCACGAGTGTCATGACCAGTAACGTAGAGATTCCAAGCGATGACCTCAAAGGTAAAGTAATTGGAAAAGAAGGTCGTAACGTACGCGCGTTTGAGAGAGCTACCGGCGTGGATGTGCTGATTGATGAAACTCCCGGATATATAGTACTCTCTTCGTTTGACCCAATCAGACGAGAAATCGCCCGCGTTGCACTTGAGTCATTAATGAAAGACGGGCGCATCCAGCCAGCAAAAATTGAGGAATCGGTAGAACAAGCACGCAAAGAAGTCGCCAAGACCGTTCGCGCATTTGGAGAAAAAGCCGCGTACGATGCGAACGTTCCGAACCTACATCCCGATTTGATTTCAATTATCGGTCGTCTTCACTTCCGTACGAGTTACGGACAAAACGTACTCTGGCACTCGGTTGAAATGGCACATATGGCTGCTATTATCGCTGAAGAAGTAGGAGCGGATGTGGCCGTAGCGCGCGCTGGAGCCCTCTTACATGACATTGGTAAAACCGTTAGTCATGAAGTGGCCGGGACCCACGTTGAAATTGGTATTAGAATTTTAGAGAAATATGGGGTAGACCAAAAGGTTATCCTCGCCATGCGTGCTCATCACGAAGAGTATCCGTATGAGACTCCTGAATCTCTGATTGTCCAAGTCTGTGATTCCCTGTCTGGTTCACGACCGGGAGCGCGACGTGATTCAATTGAAAATTATATTAAACGATTGTCTGACCTTGAGGCAATAGCAACGAATCTACACGGCGTAGAAAAAGCCTTTGCGATTGCGGCCGGTCGTGAGATTCGAGTCATCGTTAACCCTATTAACATGACCGAGTTTGAAACACACACCCTGGCTCGTACTATTGCAACCAACATCGAAGCACAGCTACGGTATCCAGGAGAAATTAAGGTGCACGTTATTCGTGAGACACGTGTCGTTAGTTACGCTCGTTAACAAAAAATACAAAATGTCGCCCACATCAGTGGGCGACATTTTGTAAATTATTACAACACATAATTACCCATACGGTAGGCATTGCAGCCAATTGAGCTTGCTATATAATGATGACAAGCCAATAATTTTAGGCACCGTGTCTGAGCGACAATCAGTCACACATTTAATCGCCCTAGTATATATTTCTGAATATGAACAAAGCAGATATTATCGCAAAAGTGCACGAAGTACTTGGTACCACCAAGGCAGACGCAGAACGAGCTGTTGAAACCGTGTTTGGTAGTATTGAATCAGCTATGAAAGACGGTACGCAAGTATCCGTAGCTGGATTCGGTATTTTCGAAGCGAAAATGCGTGCTGCACGTGAGGCTCGAAACCCACGAACGGGTGAAACTGTTCCTGTGCCAGCGATGCGTGTACCAAAATTCCGCGCAGCTAAGGGACTCAAGGATTCAGTAAAGTAATCTCTTTACAAAACTACAAACGACCCCGTGCAAGCACGGGGTCGTTTGTTGTTATATACACGACGACT
The DNA here is from genome assembly GCA_031430855.1 of Candidatus Kaiserbacteria bacterium. Lineage (GTDB taxonomy): Bacteria > Patescibacteriota > Minisyncoccia > Phycocordibacterales > UBA918 > OLB19. The sequence goes on along the minus strand of JANPCG010000015.1, from coordinate 44,739 downwards.
ATTTTTATCCACGTAGGTAACTCGGCTTTTGTGTTAGAATATAGAGGTAGCGGAGGTAAACGCTATGTGGAAAAGAAAGAGCAATCTTCGCTATTCCCATCACAAATAGTAGAGCACCCCTCAGCCGGGGTGTTTTGCTTTTTTGGACAACTCCCTTTTTACACAGCCTACTAGACTGTGTAAACCCATCAGCCGGGCGTTTTTGTTTTAAACAGTCTTCTTACAGAAGCGGTACACCTTTTGTAAATCATGAATTTATAAAAGGTCTTGCGGAAATGTAGTGACATTTTCTCACCCCGACTGTTTAAACCCTCTAGCCGGGGGTGTTTTAGTTTCAAAATCAGAACCCGATCTATTCCATTGAATAATTAGCTGATTATGCTAGAATCTTGCAACTGATGAATCAAACCTTGCGGGTGTGGTTTAGTGGTAAAACGACTGCCTTCCAAGCAGTAGTCGGGAGTTCGATTCTTCTCACCCGCACAGCCAACATGAAAAGCCGTCCTTAGGGACGGTTTTTCTGTTGCTGCTGTGCGGAGTGAAGAAATATGCTGGGAGCATATTTCGTGAAGAATCGAAGGACGCAAGCCGGGACCCCTCTGGGCCGGCGCGTTGGGGTCGAGAGTACTTACTAGAATTGGAACGAAGTGAACAATTATAGTCAGTAACTCGTGACCGATTCTTCTCACCAGCATTTAGTATAATTTGGTATAATTTACATATGACAAACGAAGACTTTATGCGCGAAGCTATGAAAGAAGCTGCTGTAGCTGTTTCAGATGGCAATGCCCCGTTTGGGGTCGTAGTAGTAAATAATGCAACTGGCGAAATTATTTGCCGTGAACATGATCGAGTAAAAGAGCAGTGTGACCCTACCGCTCATGGTGAAATCAATGCTATTCGTAAACTATGTAAGCAGCAAAATACCTTGTCGCTTAATAACACAACATTTTATACCACCTCAGAACCTTGCCCAACTTGTTTAACTGGAATGATAAAAGCAAAAGTGCCCTTTAACTACTATGGAGCAGAAACAGAAATAACAGCGTCCCTCCCCATTAAGGCTAAGGATTTGGCAGGATACTCTAAAAAATATCCAATTGAAGTTAATTCAGGCGTCCTTGCAAAAGAGTGTTTGGATCAAAGGAATAGGTTCTAACACCGTCCCACAACCCGCACACACACTACCTAACCGCTTTGATAAAAGTCTCCGCTATTCAATTTTTGCTATACTTATAAAATGAGATTAACAATTATTGGCTCGAGCGGCGGGGGAAAAAGTACCCTTTCTAGAAAAATTAGTCGGACTTTTAATGTTCCAAGGCTGGAAATCGACAGGATCTGGTTTACGTATGGAGGTCATAGGAACGTGAATGGAGCACCGCAGCAAAAAGAAATTATAGCGCAACAAATTGAGTCTGAAGTGCGAGCTTTTTTGTCTGTAAATGAGCATTGGGTTATAGATGGGACGTATTCAAAACTACAGCCAATCATTGCGGAGAAGGCTGATACAGTCATTCTCATTAAACGACCTTTACCGCAAAGAATATGGAGTCATATTCTTCGAGTACTACATGACACGGACAGACATCCGGAGATTACGAGGCTGCAAGACCTTAATTTTACAAAAACAATCATCCGACGATGGAGAAATAAAGAAAATGCAAAACTAGATGAATTTTCAAAGACATATCAAGAGAAGTTGGTAGTTTTGAAAAGCTTTAAGGAAATAGACACTTACTTTAGTTCACTCTCCAAATAATCATAGTAAGTATCGTACTATCATCTCCGATTTTGATATACTTGACTGATGTCAGAAATACGAAGCAAATACTATAGACTGAGTGTTAAGGCGCTGATACTCAATGAAGAACGAAATAAGTTTTTACTAACTAAGAAAGAAAATGGCGTTTGGGATTTGCCTGGAGGGGGCTTAGATTGGGGAGAAACACCAGGAAAAGGATTGGCCCGCGAAATAAACGAAGAGATGCAGTTAACGGCACGTTATATTGCGGAGCGGCCGTCATATTTTTTTGGAGGATATATAATGTCTGCTGAGCCCGAAACTTGGTTTGCCATTGTTGTTTATGAAACCGAACTCGAAAGCCTCAATTTTACAACTTCTGACGAATGTACTGAGATTACGTTTGTTTCAAAAAATGATTTAAAAGATTTGGAGCGGGTTCCTCCTACCGTAAAAGATCTTGCCGAGCAGTTTAAGCCAGAGAATCACAGATAGGTTCAAATGTTATTTAAATTAAGATAACGTGATCAAATTACCTGGCCTCCATACTTATATTGTGACCAATCAATTTTGTGATACAGTGTATTTCATTACATGCCAAACATTCATGCAACATTTCGAGGCGGCAAAAATTTGAGCTTCTTTGTGGTGCCTGCTTAAAAAAACTTTTTTTGTTTAAATACTGCGCCACAACTAAGTTTGTTGCGCTTTTTCTTAACTAAATTTTATGAAAACAATTATTTTAAAAAATGTCAGTAAATCCCTAGCACAAAAAACGCTTTTTACTGGCGTCTCACTTGCTGTCTCACAAGGTGATCGAGTTGCTATTATTGGCAATAACGGAGCTGGGAAAAGTACCTTGTTGAAGATTATGGCCGGTATCGAGACGGCTGATGAAGGTGAAGTGCGCGTTGATCAATCAATTTCTTACATAGCACAGGAGTTTGGTGGAGATCGGTCACTCTCGGTCAACGAGTATTTAGCACAGCAAAAGAGTACACCTAGCATTCATGCAATTATAAAAAGGTTTGGCATCATAAGTCCGCAGTTGCTGGAAAACGGAGTGCTATCGGAACTTTCCGGTGGACAGTTGCGGGTACTTGAAATCGCTGCAACATTGTCACGTGGTCCGATGTTTCTGTGTATCGATGAGCCAGAAAACCATCTTGATATAAAAGTGTGCCATATTTTGACGGAATTGTTACGGGACTATTGGGGCGCCGTCATTATGGTGTCGCACGACCATACACTAATTAATGCCCTCACCAAGAAAATTGTTTTGGTAGAGCACGAAGCGGTAACAGTGACGACAAATCTAACTTATGAAGAATTAGTGGAAGAGCGCTTGAAACAACAAAACCTGATGCAGCACGACTATCGGATAGCGAAACGAAAATTGACGAAAATGGCCAACCTCGTCACTGAGCTAAAACGACAGACCACTTTTAGTGACAGCAAAGCAAAAACCTACCAAATGAAGAAACGTCAGCTGGCGGTAGAAAAAGAGCTTGTAGAGACCATGGTACGACCTGATATACGCAGACCTGAAATACGAGCGGCGGAGATTGAACAGAAACAGGGTAAGCTCATCGTGAAACTTAACGAAGTTAGTGGTGGATACAGTGCGATAACATTATTTTCAAAAGTTAATCTCGATATTCGCTTTGGGCAGAAGCTCTGTATTCTCGGCCGAAACGGCACGGGAAAGACGACCCTGCTCGGACTCATTACTGGTGCCATTAAGCCACAGGCGGGGGAAGTACAGACCGGCGTGAACATTAAAACCGTTGTATTTAGTCAGCATAGTGAATTGCCAGCACAACACACCGCCTTTGAATTGTTTGCAATAATAGGTATTACGAAAGATTTAGCCCGATCTATTTTAACGCGACTCTTGTTTACTATAGCAGAAATGGATATGGTGGTAGAACGCTTATCGGGTGGTCAAAAGCAACGACTACGCCTCGCGCTCATGTTTTATGCAAAACCTGACTTTATTATTCTCGATGAACCAACCAACAACCTCGATCCGGTTAACTGGCAATTTCTCGTAGAGTTACTAGGAGAGTTTGACGGAACAGTGCTTTGCGTAACACATGACAGATCGTTCCTTGAGGCAATACATGATTTGATTATTCTGGTGGTAGCAAAAAAGACCCTTATTCGTGTATGGGGATCAATCGATGAAGCAATTTCACTTTTGTAAGTCGCATTGTATATAAAAAGTTCGAACGTCGACCTAAACCCCTATACCCAACATACAGGAACGTCCTTAGGGAACGCTTTTCTGACGCCCACGCACATAATGCTATACTACATACCATGCAACCTATACTTGATGGAATAACGGTAATTTTAATGGGCTACCTTGCATTTACTAATTTCCTCGGCAGTCAGATAAGCAGCCTTTTTACACTTGAAGAAACAACAACCGTTTCATCTTCTGCGCTCAGTAACCAAAATCCTACTCCCCTTCCCTCCGCCTATTCCATAGACGTTATTCCCAACGTATTACTGAAAAGTGCTCGTTATCAAAGTGCAATTGTGATTGAAAGTGAAACAGTTCCTAAAATCACTACCACAGACCCTCTTGCCGCCCTTGTGAATGTCTACTGCACATTCATTACCTCTAAAAATATTCGTACTACGACAGGGACTGGGTTTTTTATCGATCAGTCGGGGATTATTTTAACGAATGCTCATGTCGCCCAGTTTCTACTTCTTGAAAAAACCAATGCACTAGGAAAAACGGATTGTGTTATACGAAACGGCAACCCGGCTTCGCCACGCTATACAGCAGAACTTTTATACATTTCTCCAGCATGGGTGCAGGCCAACGCATCCCTGATTGATGCAGCAGCGCCCCTGGGCACAGGGGAACGGGATTACGCGCTGTTGTACGTTACCCGTACCGTTGATGGGAGCCCATTACCGAAAATATTCCCTGCGTTAGCGTTCAATACGACACTCGTCCCGCGCGATACCACCGATTCAACGGTAATAGCTGCGGCATACCCGGCCGGCGCCCTGTTTTCGCAAGGTACCAATATTGGACTCTTCCCTAAACGGGCGACAACAACCGTATCCCAGCTCTATACTTTCACTTCTAATTTTGCTGACGTAATCGGCTTACGAGGAAGCGCAGTGGGCGAACAAGGATCTTCAGGCGGTCCAATCTTGACCACTGATGCTCGCGTCATTGGAATGATTACCACTCGCGGAAACGACGAACGAGACGGAGCCGGCAGTTTGCGTGCTATTACACTCTCTCATGTCGACCGCACCATTACAGAAGAAACGGGCACTTCGCTACGGAATAATGTCAGCGGCGACATCCCCTATCGAGCCAAGGTCTTTGCCGATACTATGTCACCATTTCTCACGAACCTATTAACGGGCGAACTGGAGTAGACGACAATACTACTCACACACTATTTGTGCTACGTTTTAGTCTTTCCAACTAACTGAGCAAAATTTCGTAAAATCGTGTTGGATTCAGTATTTTGAGAAAACACTGATTCTGGAGTTACTCCCTCATCTAAGTATCCAGGAAATAAGTCTATTCGTGCCAGTAGGTCTTCAAAGGTAAGTTCCGGATGAAACTGCGTGGAGTAAATATTATGCCCATACTGCAAGGCAGAAAAACGACACTCTCTGCCGCCGCTCATGAGCAATGCGGCCCCAGGAGGTACACGGTCAAGTGAGTCCTTATGGACATAATGAGCCTCAAACGTCTGCGGGAGGCCATTGAGAAGCGCATGTTCCGTCGGAGCAGTGTGGAGTGTGACCGGGTGGGAGCGGGTCTTTTTTTGCTCTGTATCATGAATTACTTCGGCTCCAGCAAAAACGCCCAACAACTGATGACCAAAACAAATCCCCAACGTGCGAACATCATGTAAAAAAATATAACTGAGCAACGGTCGTAATTGTTCGAGGAATGCGTAAGAAGTAATGACCGCCTCATCGGCACGGTGTCGTCCACCATCAAAATCAAAGTCTCCAGAACCACCAAAAATTATTCCCTGATGCGAAGCCAATACTTTTTCTGGATGATGCCAAGGAATCTTACAATCAAGCGCGGACATACACACAACCTCTGCCACACCACAACATTCTCTCTCTACACTTGTCGCTTCTAATTCAGCCGCCTTTACATTTTTCCTAAACTGAATAAGAAGAAGGGTCGGCAACATATACGCGTATTGTAAACGTAAATGAGTAAATAACAAATCCCCCGTACAAAGTGAGTACGGGGGATTTGTAGAGAGAAAATTATTCAATTACTTCTGTTTTGGTGGTAGTAGCTGCTTCAGACACGGTTGAGGTTGCTACCGCTTCAGGGAGAGACAGAGTTGTGGACGCAGCCGGCTCAGCCACAATCACTTCAGAACTTGATGGAAAATCACTCAGGCCCAGAATAGATTCTGTAAGCGCATTAGCCTCTGCTATCGCGGTTTCTGCTCCACTGAGATCAGTCTCAAGTGTGGAACTTGCATTAACAAGAAGCTCGCTAATGAGAGGGAGTGTAAGGTTAATTTTCTCAGTAATTCCTTCATCGGTAATTCCTTCGAGACCAGTGGTAATTCGGGCGAGATTGCTGGTGATTAGCGCATATGTTTGATCCAGTATATTACGACGCTCTGCATCAGTAAGCACAACGGGTACTAATGTTTCAATAGCCAAAGAAGCTCGCACATCAATGTCAGTCATAAACGAGATCAATTTCTGCACATCACTCCAAGCCGTTATGAGGTTTTCTTTTGCAGCAACTGGATTTTGATTACTTTCTGCAAGAGCTTTTTCCATTTTATGTGATACATCTCCCAGTCGGCGTTCGATATCTTTTTGCTCTTTCTCTGTTGCAACGGGAGAGATATTTTTGAGCAGTTCGTAACTGCGAGTGGTCTCAATTTCTAACTGCGCCTTTAGGCGGTCAATCGTAAGAACATCTAAGTTATCAGCCGTGCCCACCTTCCCGCGGCCAGCATCAAGCATTTGAGTCAGAGCGACCATCGACATCCCTTCAGTGGTACTTGCCGTGTCGTTAGCCTTAAGCACAGCCGACTGGACATCAAGTACGGCAGCAAAGGTCATCTGTGCCAAGGTTGCCCCTTCTGCATCAGTAGTGCGCAGAGAAGCAATTTGTTGTTCTGCTGCGTCTTTATGTGTCTGAACAGCTTTTACTACTCCCGCTTCAACTTCTGGCGTCAACAGTCCCGCTTCAGCCAACTGTCGGGCTTCGGAGAGACGCCGCTCGAGACGCGTCGTTTCCCAAACAACTTTTTCGTATGATCCCCGATTCAGTGAACTACGAATTTCTTCGGTCACTTGTACTTTAACTGGATATAAAATATCTCCCGGAACAGTGTTTTCTGCCAAGGCTGGCACTCCAACAATAAGGATAAGAGCGAAAGCTCCTGCAAAGGCTTTAACATACCGTGAGGATAGAGCGACGAAAATTCCTGGTTCAGTCACCATTCGTTTTACGGTTGACCGTTTTAACGTAACTGGAAGTGGATGGTACTCCATAAACGAGACTATTCTCGCTTCGAGCGCCCGCTTTTCTGACACAGATAAAATAACTGAGTCTGATTTCTTTTTGAGTTGTTCGCTAAAGCGTTTCATTATATAAATTATTTTGGTTTTATCCGGTTGTTTTCACGAGCAGTTATTTCTCCTTCAATAATGTCTCGAAGAAGCTTTAGACCACGATGGATTCGTACTGAGATGACATTCTCTGACTCTTCAATCAGCGTACTCATCTCACGCGGACCGAGGCCATCAACAAATCGCATGATTAACACCTCTCGGTACACATCAGGCAATCGAGAAATCAGACCAAAGGCTTGTTTTCCATCTATCGTCGCCGCCAAAGCCTCGACGGTACTTTCCGACAGCTCAGGGAAACTCCCTTCATCTACCCCATCCCTTTCAAACAGTGCATCGAGGGATGATTCTTTCTGTTTACGATATTCATCAATAATCAAATTATTGAGGACCTTGTAAAGAAAGGGTCGGAAGTTTTCAATATCGTGACCACTACGGATGTATGTCCACACTTTGGTGTAGGTATCGTGAACCAAGTCAATGGCTCGTTCCCGATCACTAATACGCAGCGTGGCATGCCGAAATAGCGCATCACTATATTCTTCAAAAGCCTTCAAAAAACGTTCTTCGTGGCTTCCGCTAGGATTTGTCTCATGTGGACTCGACATGTGGAAACCATTATATATGTAGACGGGGCGACAGGCTAATTCTTACCAACTTATCCACAGTCTCGAAGAGAGTAGTTTCTTTCCTAAAACCAGTCATTTTTCTTAAAAAACAACACTACAAGACTCACAACGAGGAGACTTCCTCCTAAAATCCCCACAAAGGCAAGCGGTTCGTCCTGAAAAGGCAAAGGTACATTCATACCAAATAACGAGGCAATTACCATTGGGACAGTAAGTAAAATAGTAACAATCGTCAACATCCGCAGCGAGTTGTTGAGACGACTGGTCATAATTGCCTCAATTGAGCTCCGAATATTCTGAATTGTCTTTAAAATTGAACGTGCTGAATTAACCACCTGGTTATTAGCAATCACCAAGTCCTCCATCATTTCAATATCTTCAGAAAAAAGCTGCATGTAATTCCCTTTTGGGACCTGTTGGAGCCAGGTATTTGTTGGCGTTAGTGCGTCTACCATGGTATTTAGTTTGGTTTCATAGCCAACTAAACGCTCTATTTCTCGGGGTCCGATTTTACGCAACCTAACTCGATCTTTTTGCACCGCCTTACGTAAACGCATTGACTCTGTGTCATAGGCATGGGTAATGGCGTCCATAATCTGAATAAAAAGCTTAGCTTTTTGGGTTGTAATTACTATTTCTGTGCCCTCAAGCAGCTTTTTAAATGGGGGGACATCACGGAGTGCAAGCGTGAGCACAAACGACTCTCCCATAACTATCAGGAGTGGCGCGGTATCAGTTCCTTCTTTTTGGTCCGTATATGGATAACGAGTAAAGAAATATGACGCGCCTTGGGACCGTTCTAGTCGCGGCACCTCAAAAAAGTCCTGCGCATCCTCCATAATATCTTCATCAAGTACAAAATCCTTTATTAATTGGGCTATTTCTTCTTCAGTTGGCGCCACAACGTGGACCCAGATACCCGTGCGTATGGTTTCAACTTGTTTCAGGGAGTCATCTTTAACCGTTCGGAAATAGTACGTAATCATAGGGCCCTATTGTGCCCTATTTATGATAGTTTGCAAAATAACAATCAATTGCCCGTTGATATTCTGGAAATAGCTCATATTTTGCTAATTCTTCTGCGCTTACCCAAGCAATTTCACAAACCTCTTCCTCAGATAGAGCAAAATCCTTGGTTTCATCAACCAAGGTTGCCTTATACACAATAACAAATGCTCGCTTTCCTTCATTAACATGTATGAACTGCTCCATGTAGACAACTTCACCAACGTTAATTTCTACACCTAACTCCTCCAAGATTTCACGTACAACAGCTTCCCGCGGCTCTTCATTGATATTCATTCGACCGCCAGGAATTTCCCAAATTATTTGTTTTTCACGGGGATCCCTCATCAAGAGAACCTTATTTTCCTTTTCAATAATCACCTTTTGCGCAATTTTCCCCTCAAAATGGACCTCGGTTGCATTAGCCATATTCTTGATAATATCATAACCAACTTTACTCGCATTTTTTACTACACCATGGTAGGATTCTCGTTACAAATCAGGAGAAACTTTGGTTTGAGAGCAAAAAACTACGGGTTGTAAGAGAGAAATACAGCTCACGGGTTGTATCTTCGATACATCCCTCTTTGCTCGGAAATGTGCTGGCGCAAGCATAGCTTGCAACATAATTCTGTATTACAGAAAATAAAAGTGAACTTTGATTTTCTGTAATACAGAATTATGTACTAAAGCCCGCACACTTCTCTCGCTACATCGGGGTGTAGCATAGTGGTAGTGTATCCGGTTTGGGACCGGATGGTCAGGGTTCGATTCCCTGCTCCCCGACAATAAGAAAATCACTAGTTTCATATGAAACTAGTGATTTTCTTATTGTTTTCTAAATCAATTTACTTAACTAAATCAATAAACACTTCATCAAGACTGTTAACCCAGCAAATTAAGGGTGTTAGTGGAATATAGCAGGAGGAATTGAGTTTGAAAAAGAATAAATTTTCAGTTTCCCATGTAACTGCGCAACACCTAGAGCAGCACCTAATTCTGCAAAAACACCGGCTCCATCTCCATGGGCAAACAAAACATAAACGTCTGCCGATATAATCCCATTAATTGCCGATTCTGCGAATTACGCAGCTTTTTCTTGATTATCTTCATATGGCTTTACCATTGGAAGTACTGGCCAGTCAAAGCTAATCTTATATCCTAGGTGTTTTATCCTTTCCATAACATCAATCACTTCAGGGATTCTAGTTGATCTTCCTGTAACGAGAAATTTCATGTTTGGATTGTATAAGTAATAAAATTTAAAGTTCCATATGAAACCATTTCACGTGAAATCATTACAGAATAATATTTTCAATGATATTAATACGTGCATACGTTTCACGTGGTACAATTCTTATCGCCGCAACGTCAATTTGAAAGTCGCCAGACCACTTGTGTTCGATAATCCAGGTCTGAATTACTCGAGATAGTTTAATTAATTTATTTTGATGAACATTATCTTCTGGCCGCCACGTTCCATGTGCAACTGCATAATCAAGATCGTCCTTCGTTTCATATGAAACTGTTTTTACTTCAACAAAGTGAATTTTATTGGCTTTTTGCACAATAACATCAATTTCACCCCACTTTTTTTGATAATTCATTGCAATTAGAGTAAATCCCTCACTTTTAAGGTACCGGGCACAAATTAACTCTCCTTTATTCCCAGTTTCTTTAGTTTTAAGTTTTAACTTCTCTTTTTGTTCCATATGGAACTAGTATAGCAGCCAGATTCAGCCTTTTTGATAATTTTTTTTAGAATACGTTGGTTTCATGTGTAACTTTTTTATATAAGGCTATAATTACAGGTGTACGTAACACGTTTCACGTGGTACACAAAATTTTATAATTATACACAGAATTAATCCCGAAAGCTATATATCGGGCCGTACTATTCAAAGATATGTGTCTTTTACGACTGTCCTTTATACACATGTTAGACAAGTTGTGCACAGGTGCGAGTGCTTTTATATTTCGTAATTTTAGAGGACAGAGAACGTAGGGTAATGTTTGTAGTGATTGAAACTGACGGTCAGTAGTTCATTTACTTACTTTTAGTTGCAAACCAGACATAGGTAATCGACTACTTACTGGAGCAGCACACCTTGTCGCAACTTTCTCGTTTTTACTTAAAAAATAGCAGACAAGTTCTTTCGATTGCCACGCAACCTGCTACTAACTTAAGGGGTAGTCGAAACTCTACGAGTTCAGTAACCCAATTGGCCAGATTGGTGCGCTTCGCTTCAAATCTGGCTCTATTGGTCTTTCGATTACCCAAGCAAAATCTAAAAAGACCCGAGCAGAAGCTCGGGTCTTTTTAGATTTGTGCGGCCAGGGGTAATCGAAACCCCGACTAATCCTTGGCAAGGACTCATTATACCACTTAACCATGGCCGCAGCTTTTATTTCTCAAGCTCTTTTGACATTAGCTCCATCCACTTCTTAAGCTTCTTCTTCAAAAGAGTACTGCCGATTATAGTATTACCGACCCCAAAATGCAATGTTGGTTTGTGGCTACGACTTGTAATTACTTGGTTTTTATAAAACTGGGCGACTGATATGCCTGTTTTCTTGCACCAATGCTTCATACACGCAATTTCATCGTGATCTGGATAAAGCAGCAGCCATATCCTAATTTTTGCCTTCTCAACCCCTAAATACGTTGTTAGGAAGCGTATAAAGATACGATGCTGGTCAGTTCGACTGTTTGAAAGACGAATCACTTTCTCATTATGTACATCTCCCTGACTCGCATAAACCATTATCCCCGCAATAAACAGGGGATTGGTATGATAATTCTGATACTCAACAACAGCCTGACGGACCACTTCACTGTATTGAAGTTTACGCTCTGAGATACGAGCCTTGTTTATTAGCACGAGACGTTTGGTGTTTTCATTCGTTGCTTTGCGTATATTATCTTTAGCAACCTCAGTAGAGAACGGTTCGTGCGCTAACCAATTACTTAATGTACTCACAGAAACGTTGCAAATCTTCGCTATTTCACGATAGGTAAAACCGCGACGTCGAAAGGAGAGGGCTTGTTGATAGGCTTCCTCTTTATAGTGAGCAACTTTTGGCATAACAAAGTGTGTATATTATATACTAAGACCAGTGTTCATTTTATGGTAATAAACAGAACGCCCGGATATTATCCGGGCGGTTAGATGTTCATTTCGCGACATCAATAGAGGGTGCGCGCGCCCGAGCGGGGGACAACCTTTGCAGATTCAGCCACTGCCTTTTTGCGAGCGAGACGTTTTGCCTTCTGCAAGCGCTTTTTGTCTTCACGGGCGAGCTGTGCGGGAGTGAGCCTACCGCTGCCATTAGCACTTGCCATACGTAAACCTCTTGATTGGAACAAGATATGGCAAAAGAGTAGCAAAAATAAAGGGGGAGTCAACTAAAAGAAGGAAGGTGGTGGAAATTAAGATGAATTGAATCGTAATTTTTAAAATAGCTGGCAACCTTTTGAGTGTAGAAATGCTTTTGGAGGGACTCGGTCTCTCTCATGGCTTTATTGCTACACTTCGTTTGCAATAAAGCTCATTCGCTCGACCCCAGAAGTAGCATTAAACACACCTCTCCTGGGACAGGGGACTCGAACCTTACAGGTTCAGTATCCCAATTGGTTGGATTAGTTCGCTTCGCTCCTAATCCAACTCAATCGGGTTTCGAGTCGCGTAACGCTTTTCAAAAGGACTCGGTCACTCTCATGGGTAATTTATTTCACTTCGTTCATAAATTACCTCATTCGCTCGACCCCAGACGCCGCGGCCCAGAGGGGCCCCGCTGCGTCTTTTCGAGTCCCTCCGGTCGCGACAAATGGCAACGACCCCAATGCTTGCGCATTAGGGTCGGCCAATTTGTGCACCCGGAGGGACTCGAACCCCCGACGACTGATCCGAAGTCAGTAATGATATCCACTTCACCACGGGTGCAGTACATTAAGCGAAGCCAATGTAGTGGTTGAAATAATACGCGCACTGAGGCGAAAAAGCAATGTAATTCTGGTACAATGACGAGATTATGATATCCCTTACTTCAGTTCCCCTCGAAGTAAAACAAGTAGCACAAACACTTGAGAGCGCTGGCTATGAGGCGTATTTAGTGGGGGGCTGCGTTCGCGACCTGGTCGTAGGACGCACCCCGAAAGACTGGGACTTTACGACCAATGCTCATCCGGACCAGATTCAAGCTCTTTTCCCAGATAGTTTTTGTAATAATGACTACGGTACCGTCGGAGTAAAGAATAGCGAAACCGAAGATGAACGACTGCGAATAATTGAAGTAACCCCGTACCGCGCGGAAGGGGAATATACCGATAAACGACGACCTGATTCTGTTACTTTTGGGGTCAGTCTGGCAGAAGATTTAGCGCGCCGGGACTTCACTATTAACGCCATTGCATACCGCTTGGCTACTCACGAAACCGTTGACTTATATGATGGAATTGCAGACATTCGAGATAAACGGTTAAAAACGGTTGGGGAAGCTGGTGCCCGCTTTAGCGAAGACGCGTTACGGATGATGAGAGCGGTTCGACTGGCGGCCGAACTCGATTTTATGATTGATGCCGATACCATGGCTGGAATTATGGCTAATCATGCACTCTTGTCGCATATTGCCATTGAGCGAATTGCGGCTGAATTTATAAAATTGATAAACTCAGACACCCCAATGGCAGGCATGGTGATGCTTGAGAAATTAGGGATGATTGATTATATTTTACCTGAAATTAAAGCTTCAATTGGCTGTGAGCAAGGCGGCATCCATGCGTACGATGTATACGAACATCTCTTGCGCACCCTACAAGCAGCAGCTGATAAAGGACATTCAACTAATCTTCGTATAGCAGCCTTACTCCATGACATTGGTAAACCAGCCACGAGACGAACGGGAGGTAAAAATAAACACTACACCTTCTTTGGCCACGAGGTCGTCGGGGCACGAATGACCAAAATTATCCTCGAGCGACTCAAGCTGCCCCGCGAAACCACCCTCGAAGTGGAGAAACTGGTGCGTTGGCATATGTTTTTCTCCGATCCAGATGAAATAACTCTCAGTGCAGTCCGACGAACAATCGTACGGATTGGTGAAGACAACATTGAAAACCTGCTTAATTTGCGGGTGTGCGACCGAATTGGTACCGGCCGACCGAAAGAACAGCCGTTTCGCTTTCGAAAGTACAAAGCCATGGTTGACGAGGCTTTACGTGACCCAATTTCGGTTAAACTTCTCAAAATAAACGGCGACCGGATTATGACTATTTCTGGGGAAAAGCCGGGGAAAAGGCTCGGATATATACTGCATGCACTGTTGGAAGAGGTGTTGGTAGACCCGGGGAAAAATATTGAAAACTATTTAGAATCAAGGGTTCTAGAGCTTTTGGTCATGCCGGAAGCGGCGTTATTATCAATGGCTGAAGCAGGGAAGGATAAATTGGCGGAGGAAGAGGCTGCCGCGCTTAAAGAAATCGCCAAGGAACACAGGGTTGGGTAGGGGAACGGGTGACACAAAAGGTTGATCTGAGTCATTTTAGCATTACATTTAGTCAAAAACAGGGAATTGGCTAGATTTTTGCGTAGGATTTTTGTAGCTTGAAACTATTTCTGGATTGGTCTCAGTCAGATTTTCAAAGAAGAGCGAAGGAAACTGCTAGTTTTATGACTAAGGCGATTAGATATACGACGCAGGAATAAAACTATCAGTTTACACAGCTATCCAAAGAAAATATGGGCAAGAAAATAGAAAAGCCCGTAGGAATCAGGAGCTAATCGATATGATTGGCTGCTAATCCCTACGGGCTTTTACGTCTGAGCGTTACTCTTTGGTGAGACGTAGTCTCAATGTGGGGCTCCGTTATGGTGGAGCGGTCCCTAGTTTATTGCTCATATGTTTTTTGTTGAAATCGATTTTGCTTGCAAATATCTACGAAGGTCTGGTTCGTCTCTGCACCTTGGTTAATCTTGTAAGAAGATTTCACTTCGATCCTTTCTTCTAGTGGGTTCTTTGTTCTGTGAACGTTAGAGTTTTTGGAGGTAAAAACTTTTAATTTTGAATGTACTCTTTACGGGGTTTCCCCCAGGGTTCTGAACTAAAGAAACTTTAGTGCGGAACTCTGGGAGCTACCTGCGCGCCCTCTCTGGGCCTACAACTATAGTATGTCCTATAGAGATGTGTGTAAAGGACATCATAGTGGATAACTGTGAATAACTCATTTACGAATGTCTTTTATAAAAGACAGCTGCTTTGAATATTTTTATAAGGTAAAATTATCCATATTTATAGCCATATATTTGCCACCCTTTCGTGTGAGTTGACATTTTTATGAATCGTGTGCTTATTGAAAATCCCAAACCTTACTTTTTTAATTAAATTTACTTCTCAAAATACCTCCTTGGTTCACTTATTAACCCAACAATATTTCAATAGAAACTGGGCAATGATCTGACCCAAATACCTCAGGATGAATCCGGGCGTGGGTGACTAACGGGACAAGACTTTCTGATGTCATAACGTAATCAATCCGCCAGCCAACATTACGTTCACGCGCTCCCCCGAAATGTGACCACCAGGTGTAGAGACCTGACTCAGTGGGATAAAGATGTCGGAGTGTATCAACAAACCCCGCCTGTATCATGGCATCAAAACCTAATCTTTCTTCTGCGGTAAAACCTTTCTTACCACTATTTTCCTTAGGACGCGCTAAATCGATTTCTGTGTGTGCCACGTTAAAATCACCACAAAAAATCACCGGTTTCACCGTCTCAAGTTCCTGCATGTATTCAAGGTAGGCTGGGTCCCAGGCCTGACGCATGGGAATTCGAGACAGATCATCCTTGGCATTCGGGGTATATACGGTTGAAACAAAGAAGTTTTCAAATTCTAGGGTGGTTACACGACCTTCTTTAGTAGTGTCACCATAACCATCTAGCAAGGCATATTTTGTCATAATATGCTCCGGTAAACCGTAGAACACCTCTTCTGGGCTTATTTTAGTGAAAATTGCCGTCCCAGAATAGCCCTTTTTATCTGCTGAACACCAATATTCCTCATACTCCCCCATATCGATGTCGGTCTGTTCACGATGTGCTTTGGTTTCCTGAAGGCAAAGAATGTCAGGTGCATGGGTATTCAAGAAACGTTGTAAATCACCCTTTTTGTGAACCGCTCGGATACCGTTAACGTTCCAGGAGTAAATTTTCATTCCTTTATACTAGCATGTAGGGTACAGGTGTTGAAGAATCATCAGATTGAATGGTATTTTTATGGTACGCTGCTTATATATGAATCTATCCCATTCACACGCTCATCATACGTTACGTTATTTTGTAAAGAATTTTGGGATAATTGTTGGGATTGTACTGATTTGGCGTGGTATTTGGGCCTTAATCGACACCGTGAGTATTATGTTCTTCGGCGACGCTACGAACTGGTTAATTGGGGTAATCTGTATTGTGATGGGTTTTTTGATTCTGTATTTGCCAGACCATGATTTAAAGGAGATAGAAAAACTTTAGTCGCTTGAGCGGGGAATTTGCTTGTGCTTTTTTATGAATGTGCTTTAATACTACTAGCGAAACAATAACTCCCTCAAAGCAAGGTAACGAGTGGTCAGGCGTAGTGAAGTTTTGTGTTAATAAAATAAACCAAACAAAATGACAGGAACAATCGCACGAATGAAGAAAGATAACGGATACGGCTTCATCACTCCAGATGATGGCGGAAAGGATGTTTTCTTCCACGCACAATCAGTAGTTGATAACATCTACGATGAGCTTAACGAAGGTGACAAAATCACTTTTGATCTCGAAGACGGTCCAAAAGGACCAGCGGCTACTAACGTACGTCGTGCATAATCTACTCACGTAGAACAAAAACAACCTGCGGCAAGCCGCAGGTTGTTTTTGTATATATGTATCCACGAAACTATAATTTCTGGCATGTTGATGCGGTATACTAATACCACACATTATGTTCTTCGTAAGTGTTCTTCAACATTATCTGTTGTGGCACTATGGGTACGCGTTAGTACTGTACGTGCGGATTTATCGAAACCTCGCCTGGTTCGTGACGGAGTTTTTCTCTATGTCGACATTAGTCAGGACTCTTTTTTCTCCCTTTCGCCGAATCACCGAACCGCCGAGTCGTATATTTGATATTGCTGCCTGGTCAAGCGCGTTTATTATCAATACACTCTCTCGTATTCTTGGCGCATGTATTCGAGCCAGCCTTTTACTCTGTGGTGTCACAACCCTATCTCTACTTACGTTTGTAAGTCTCACTGGGTATGCTTTTTGGCTGATTGCTCCGATTGTGTCTTTTGGTGCTCTCGTGAGTGGTGGATATATCTGCATTACATCACTACTATGAAAACTATTAACTCAGAATTGCAGAGCTTCGAACCCATTATCAGACTCAGTCGTATTCTCCCCCGTAGCGTGATGCAGAGACTCCGCATCGTATTTTTCTGTGTATTTTTAATTTCTATCACGACATTTTTAGCAACGTTTATATTTTCATTAGCACTACCGCTCCCGCTCTGGTTTGGAATTTCATTATTGTTTTTTGGGCTCTGGCTAGAGCAGGTTCTTTTATATTGTTACCATAATAGTTTTTATTTTCGCGGATTTGATTCAATTAGAAACAGCGCTAATAAAATCTACACCGGACTAACCTACAGAGCGGCCTTGATTCTCCTCTCGAATAAAAGTGATATCGTGAGTGGTTTTTGGGGAACCGCTATGGGTAAAGAAATAATTGAGCGTTGCGAAATTACTCCCGAAGCAATCAGTGCCTACCTCACTGCTGCCCGTATGAAATTAGCGGCTACCGAAGTCCCACTGCAGTCCGAGCGAATGACTACCGTTGTAGATATTGCAACATACATATATATATATGATTCTGGTTTTCGCACAGTATGCACCCAGGCTGGCTGCGATGAAACAATGTTTCTCGCCACGACCCGCTTTGTTACCAAGACACACGAACATAGTGTACGAAAGCAGCGCTGGTGGGGAAGAGATCAGCTGTCACGACTCGGCGCACTTGGTAGTGCGTTATCCGAGGGTATTCCATACGAACTACAAGAATTTTCAAAGCCACTTTCTCGGTTACCTGCGGACACTGAAACGGGAGGTACCTCAACTGAACAAAAAGCTGCTATTGAAAAAATTGAAGTTGCTTTGGCCCGCAGTCGAGCAGCCAACGTACTCCTTATTGGCAACCCAGGGGTAGGTACTTTAGGAATTATTGCGCACGCTGCTAAAAAAATAACGCGAGGTGGTGGATTAAATGCGCTTCGGTCACTCCATTTTAGTGTTCTTGATATTGAACGACTAATGGCAAAACTCCCCGAAGCCACCCAATTTGAATTAATGCTCCATCGGATACTCAGTGGGGCTGCACGAGCGGGGAACCATGCAATTATTATTCCTAACCTGAGCCAGGTCCTCTTAGCAACCAAAGCCCGAGGAGTAGATATGACCACCTTATTGGATTCTTATTTGACCCTTCCGACACTTCACCTTTTGGCGACCGACTCGCCTGACACTTATCACCAACACTTGGAAAATAATGCGCTCTTTATTAGAAGATTCGAAGAAATCTTGATTGAACCAGCCAGTGTCGAGGAAACCATCACTATCCTTGAACCATTGGTGATTAAAAAGGAAGCCTACTATGGTATTCGATTTACCTACGCAGCAATAGCAAAAATCGCGAGCGGCTCTGAGCGGTACCTTACCGTAGGCGACATGCCTGAACGTGCAATTCAATTTTTATCAGAGGTAGCAGAAATAGGAGCACGAAGCAACACAAAAACTATTACTGAAACGTATGTGGGCCAGCTCTTGGGGGACAAGACGGGAATCCCAACCGGCCCTGTCACTGACACCGAACGTGATCAGTTACTCCACCTTGAAGACGTGTTACACACCCGCATCGTTGGACAAGGTGCAGCCATTACGGCGTTAGCAAAAACCATGCGCCGCGCTCGCGTCTCGATTGAACGAGCAGATAAACCAATTGGTTCATTTCTCTTTCTCGGACCAACGGGTGTTGGAAAGACAGAAACAGCGAAAGCGCTTGCGTATGTATTTTTTGGTGATGAGACGGCCCTTGTTCGATTTGACATGTCTGAATATAGCAATGAAACAGCTCTCGCACATCTGATTGGTGACGACCAAAACAGCGGGGTACTGACTGATGCGTTTCATGAACATCCGTATGCCGTTGTTCTGTTTGATGAGTTTGAAAAAGCACATCAGATGGTTCATGACTTGTTTCTCCAAATTCTTGACGAGGGTTTTTTCACCAGCCACCGAGGAGAGCGCGTTAATGTACGCAACACAATACTGATTGCTACCAGTAACGCAGGAAGTGATCTGATTGCCCGAACCAAAAATAATCGAGGAGCAGCACCAGCTCTCGAGATTGAAATTATTGCCGGAATTATTAAAGCCGGAATTTTTAGACCGGAATTAATTAATCGGTTTGATAACACAATAATTTTTGAATCGCTCACACGCCCTGAACAAGAAAAAATTGCCGCTCTCTTACTCCGTGACCTCACTGCACGTGTAGCCAAGGAAGGCTACACCTTGGAAATTGAACCGGAACTAATTTCTCATATATCAGAAGCGGGTTATGATGAACAATTTGGTGCTCGCGCTATGGGACGGGTGATTCAAGACACGATTGAAGATGCTATCGCTTCACGTATTATTTCAGGAACTATCAAAAGCGGGGACGTAATTACACTCGGACTAAGTGATATAAAGAGGTAACAAAAGTGACACATGGTGTTAATAAAATTGACACATATTCTTCTTTGTTACGGTACACTATGGAAGTAACTTCCTCTGTATTTCTATGAAAAAAACTTCATATGCACACCTGATTAAATTTCTTCGAGATGAACGAAACCTCGCGCAAGTCCAGGTAGCGAAACATACCAACATGTCCCGCGCTTCCTATGTCGCAGTTGAAAAGGGAACCAAAGAACTTACTTTGGCCGAGGCGTCCAGCCTGACAAAATTATTCGGGATTACGCTTGACGCCCTACTTGAAACTGAGGCGCCAAACATAGCTCGGTATCAACAAATGCTCCTCGCATATTTGCGAGAAGCTAAAAAATCCAAACAGTCAATTAAAAAAACCAAGTTGGCAAAATTATTATATATCGCGGATTTTTCATGGTACTACCTGACGAACAAAAGCATGAGTGGCATACAGTACCGACGCGGTGAATTTGGACCGGTCGCGGATGTGTACTTTCGCCTCCTTGATGACTTGGAGCAAAACGGAACTATCACCATCAAACAAATCTATCGTGATGATTATCATATGTACGAGATTGAAGAAACGAGAGGCTCGAACAAAAAATCTCTCTCTCTTTTGAGTGCTAAAGAATTGAAACACATAGAAAAAATTTGGCTTGCTTGGGCCGGAGCCTCTACCGCAGAAATTGTAAAATTTACCGTAGAACAAAACCCTTTTCAAACTGCAATTCCAAATGAAATTATTTCCTACGCTTCGATTCGCGACGAAGCATCCCACATGATCTTTTAAATAATGCGGACACATACTCGCTTGACTCATTGTGCGAGCTATGACATCTTAGTGCAGGATTATCAACCGGGGATTGTCATGCACACACAATGTCGCCACTGCGAAACCAACATCTCCATCAAAGGGGACGGTTCACATGCCTATATCGCTGACGCAGTACTCGGTGGTCTCTACTTTTGTGACCACCGATGCAAGGAAGCGTGGCGTACGCACAACGTCCGACACTCACTGTCAGGCATGATTACGGGAATAGGAAATCAGCCAATTCCTTTCTCGAGCTATGATGAATACCAAAACATCATCAAAGCGCAATATCGCTAACATGGTCACCACCTCGACTCACTGTCGCCGACCCCCCTGGGGTCGGTTTCTTTTTATGATTAACCAATCTTCGCGTATGCATACCTACCGACTCACTTTTTTGACAAAGCCAGAATGATAGGGTGTATACTTGCATTTTTTGAAGGATATGCTATAATATAAGTCACCTTCGCAGGTTATTAAATGGAGGTAGCGGTATAGTCTGTAACTCTACAGGTATCTAATATATCTTTATCACCACAATATTTATATTTATGTTAACAAAACGAGTAAAAGAAAATGTTCTCAAGACAACAAAACGTCATGACACCGACACTGGTTCTCCAGAAGCTCAGGTATCATTACTCACTCGTCAGATTGAGGACCTCTCTACGCACCTGCGTAAACACAAAAAAGATTTTCACTCACGCCGCGGTCTCTTGCAACTTGTTGCCGACCGTCGAGCTCACCTGAAATATCTTGAACGAAAGAGCGCAACAGCCTACGAAGCTCTTATCAAGAAGCTTGGACTCAAGCGCTAAATAAAAAAGCTCCACTACCCTGGAGCTTTTTTATTTTTTGGCGTATAGTAAAACGAGGTGAGTTAAGGGAACATTTTTAATAATAGAACACTAATAATTTTTATATGGGAGTCATCAGACACGACGAACAACGAGTGGCCATTTTAATCGACACACAAAATCTATATCACAGCGCAAAAAATCTCTACAAGTCAAAAGTGAATTTTGGAGCAGTTGTTCATGCCGCACTCGGAAATCGAAAATTAATTCGCGCCCTCTCATACGTCGTAAATACTGAAAGCGGGGAAGAGAACGCTTTTTTTGGAGCACTTGAAAAGATTGGTATTGAAATCAAAACGAAGGACCTACAGATTTTTTACGGTGGCGCAAAAAAAGCTGACTGGGATGTCGGGATGGCGGTTGACGCAATTAAGCTCGCCCACAAAGTTGACGCAATTGTATTAGCAACAGGGGACGGAGATTTTATTCCACTCGCAGAGTATGTTAAAAGTCAGGGCTGTCAGGTTGAAGTCATAACCTTTGGACGATCAGCTTCAGGCAAGTTACGTGAGACCGTTGATGACTTCATCGACATGGATGAAAACCCGCACGAATTTTTGATCGGGTATAAAGGTGGCGGCCACAAGCGGAATAACAACACCAACGCGCTCCGAAAAACTCTTAAGAAAGTTGTCGGTACCGATACCGATAATCTCTAATGAGAATTAATAAAACACCCCTCCGACGCAACATGCGTCGGAGGGGTGTTTTTGTTATACTCAGGCGTATTTATTCAAGAGCAAAATATACACATGACGGGTATACAACGCAATCAACGCACTGCTCAATTCACCACTTCATAACATACACACACTATGACGACTCAAACATTTAGTCTCGACCTCGGTGGAAAAATCCTAACTGCAGAGTGGAACGACTGGGCAATTCAAGCAAATGGATCGATTACACTGAGATATGGAGAGACGGTTGTATTAGTTACTGCCGTTATGAGTGACCGCGCAAATCAGTCCCTACCCTACCTACCCCTGTCTGTAGAGTTCGAAGAGAAGTTCTACGCGGCGGGTGCCATCCTTGGTAGTCGTTTCATGCGCCGTGAAGGTAAACCAAGTGACCAAGCTATCCTCTCAGCACGGATGATAGATAGAACAATTCGCCCGCTCTTTGACCACACTCTCCGTCATGATATCCAGATTGTAGCGACCGTTCTCGCAGTGGGAGAAGACAATCCAGATGTTTTAGGAATCATCGGCGCCTCGCTCGCATTAGGTATTTCTGATATTCCGTTTAACGGTCCTGTGGCGGCTGTCAGAATTGCCCAAAGTAGCGACTCAGGAGCAATTGTCATCAATCCCGGTCATGCGAAGCAAGAGACGGGAGAACATGCTTTTGAAGTACTGGCCTGCGGCAAACATGGACTCATCACTATGATTGAGGCAGCAGCGAAAGAGGTGACAGAAGAAGACATTGCTGCTGTTCTCGAAGCGGCAAGTGTTTTACACGCACGCCTGGAAGACTTTCAGTGCGAAATCATCAAAAAAATTGGAAAGCCCAAACGACACATAGAAACGCGACCGACAGACCCCCAATTACTAGCGTTGTTTAAGAGTTCCTTCTCATCCACTCTCTGTGCCACGCTATTTTCAAAGCAGACGGGGAAAAGTCATATCTCTGCCCTCAAGAAAGAGTGGCTCCAAACACTTACTGAAGCAAACATTTCTCCTGAGGGCGCGGGTGAACTTTTTGACGAACAGGTAAATGAAGAAATCCACCGCGGTGCCCTCGATCGGCATGAACGAGCTGACGGTCGAACCTTCGATGAAGTACGTCCACTGTATGCTGGTGTTGGAGGAATTAGTCCTGTACTTCACGGGAGTGGTACGTTTTATCGGGGTGAAACGCACATGGTGGCAGTACTCACACTCGGCGGTAAAGAGTCGGCCCAAACAATTGATACCATCGAAGAACAGAGTGGCACGAAACGATTTATTCACCACTACAACTTTCCCCCTTATTCAGTCGGGGAAACGGGGAGAGTAGGTGGGTTTAATCGCCGCATGATTGGACATGGAGCGCTCGCTGAAAAAGCGCTTCTGCCGGTAATTCCCCCTGAAACTCAGTTTCCATACACCATCCGAGTCGTATCAGAAACTCTCTCCAGTAACGGTTCGAGCTCCATGGGCGCAGTGTGCGCAAGCACACTCGCTCTCATGGATGGAGGAGTTCCGATTACTCGTCCCGTTGCTGGTATTGCTTCGGGGGTAATGATTCGAGGAGAGGAGTACGCTGTTCTGACGGATATACAAGGACCAGAAGATGAATATGGAGATATGGACTTTAAGGTAGCCGGCACCTCGGTTGGAATAACGGCCATCCAAATGGACGTCAAAGTACACGGGGTCACATTATTGATACTAAACGAAGCCCTCTTCAAAACTCGCCTCGCTCGACTCCATATCCTCGCTGTTATGAAAGAAGCTATCGATTGTCCGCGCCCAAATATTTCAGCCCGAGCTCCAGAAATTATTACGCTTACTATTACTCGCGAGCAGATTGGTCTCGTTATCGGAAGTGGTGGAAAAACAATTAATAAGATAAAACAAGAGAGCGGGGTTACTGAAATTACGATTGAAGATTCTGGAGCGGTTTATATTACCGGCACCAAACAAAATGCCCAGAAAGCGGCTGAGGAAATTGCTGCGCTTACCAAACAATATCAAGTAGGAGAGGTTGTATGTGCTACCGTTACACGCATCACACCCTTTGGAGCGTTTGCCCAACTTGATAAACATCACGAAGGATTAATTCATATTTCTGAAGTCGCTCCGTTTCGACTTGAGACTCTGGATGGTGTTCTCACAGAAGGAGAGGCGCTGACGGTAGTTGTTATAAAAAATGACGAAGGAAAAATTGGACTTTCCATTAAACGGATAGATCAAGATTTTGCAGAACGGAAAGGTCTGAAGACTGCGTGATAGAGAGACGATAAATACTAGCGACCCCTAACGGGGTTGCTGTTTTTTACCATACCCAACCACACGCCAAAAAAGAATAAAAACATGAGATACTAGTAGATATGAGTGACTCCTCAAAGGATCAAAAAAAGGCATTTGCAGTGCGGACCTTTGCGGCTGATTTAGCTGCCAATCAACCAACCCCTGCCGTCAGTGCAAAATCTAAAGTTATAGCAAAAGTAGCGGCCAAAGCTGTTACTGAAAAAAAGATGCCGCTCAAAGCTGAACAGCCAATGCCTGAAGAAAAATCAAAACCACTTACGAGTAACGCACCATCTACTCAAATTCCTCCATTTCATGCGTTTCAAAAACCCGGACCGCGAAAAGCACCCATTGTGCACATTAAAGAAGAAGGTCCCATTATCGATGCGGCGGTACTAACCGCTATTGCAAGTAAGCAGCGCACATCAATACTCACGACACCTTCTCATGGTGTATTAGTTGGAGACGCGGAGAAGGAATCACAAACAGCTACTATTATCACAGATACCAAATACCGACAGTTTTCTCTTGGAAGTTCCATTACTAAAAAAATTACGTCGTGGTTTGAAGATAAAAAAGATATTGTAACCGGAAAAAAGAAACCAAAGTATTCAGTTCCCCAAGCCGACAGGCGTAAAGGAGTGATTCAGAAAGCTACCTCACTGACTGGGCGAGCCTCAGTGGCAGACCATGCCCAAGTATTGGAACGACTGCGTCACAATAAAAAGAATCCTGCAGTTGCAACAGCAGTACCTGCAGTAATAGAACCAAAATCAACCGCACCGAGCTGGGAGGGTGAATCTTCTACCACACACAAAGAAGAATCACACACTCCTATATCTTTCCCGAGCGTACCGACGAAATCAGTAGTCGCGCATGCCTACCAAATCCCCGAAAGGAACCATGCACACAGCACCCCGGAAATCATCAAAGAACCGATTCTACCGGCAGCGCATATTTCAACCGTACCTGTTCATATTGAACCTAACCCGCAACCACACACCCCTCCCCCAACTCCGGTTCTACCCGCAGTTTTACCATCCGTACCAGTGCCCCAGGTAGAAATAGTTGTAGCCATTCCTACAATGCCCCAACCAATTGTAGTACCGGTTGTTACCCCCCAAGCAGCACCAGAACCACGGACCCCTGCTATTATTCCAACCATACCTAAAGTAGTAAAAACAAATCCAACTCTCGAATCTTGGTTTGCTGATACAAATCGAATTGTACTCGGGGGAGCTGTCGTTATGATTGGATTACTTATGTTGTGGGGTACAGTAAATATGGTAACTCCAATCTTATTCCCTAATGCCACAGATGGACCAGCCGTACGGGCGCCACTTTTTGCCACCAGTGTTCAACAGCAGTTATCCATTTCTGGATTGACCCGCGAAGAAATAATGAAACGACTACGCGAAACGACACAGTCTTCAGAGCCATTACTCGAACTAGAACTCTTTGCCGCAAGCACCACCAACTTGATCACACCGACCGAGTTCTTTACGCAACTAGAAATTGATGAATCAATTGCCTTTACCGCAGCGATAAATGTAGTAACTCCAGGAGCTTACCGCAATGAACCTTTCCTTGCGCTCTTAGTAGTCAATGAAGCAACGGCTCTCGGCGGTATGCTTAATTGGGAAAAACGAATGAATCAAGATTTGATTTCGTGGTTTGGCACCAATATTGAAACAAGCGCTTTTCGTGATGAATCTATTGCGTCGACTGATGTTCGTGTCCTTCGAAACGCGAGCGGTGCGATAGTCATCGTATACGGATTTATTCGTCCTAATATTATCGTTATTACTACGAGTGAAAACGCCTTTCTCAACCTGCAACAAAACCTCCCAGAATAGCAATGGTTCTTTCACGTGATAGAATATAATTATGGAACAATTACCTGAACAACGAAAAAAGTTAGACGCCATGCTATTTGAAATTGAAAATGAATTACGAGAAATTGCTGTGCGTAACCCCAAAACTGATGATTGGGAAGTGTCGACTGCGGATACAGCCAACCCTGAAGCTGATACTGACCTATTGGCAGATGCTGCGGAAGAGGCTGATGAACGAGTCAGTATATTAGCTGAGTTAGAAAACCGATACCACGCGATTGTTCACGCTCTTGATAAAATAAAAACCGGAACCTTTGGTACCTGCGAAGTATGTACAAACGTAATCGAAACAGAGCGCCTGCAGATAAACCCTGCCGCCCGGACGTGTATTTTGCACCGGGAAGAAGAGTACCGCGTACACCTTTAATATCGGCACCTATCATGAGCGTTACTCAAATCTACACTGTCCAACCTCATGTTCTCTCCGGCACTATAGTCAGTATTGAAGCAGACCTCTCGCGGGGTCTGCATTCATTTTCCATTGTCGGGCTCGCGGGCAAAGCTACCCTCGAAGCTAAAGACCGGGTGAGTGCTGCCATCAAGTACTCTGGATTTGAATCACCTAAAAGTCAGAACTATAAAATAGTCATTTCATTAGCACCAAGCGACCTCAAAAAAGAGGGACCGCTCTTTGATGTCCCAATTGCAATTGCCTATCTGTTGGCTGCTGAGTGTATTACCGTCGACAAAACCCGGAGGATTTACGTAGGCGAACTGGCGCTCGACGGCACCCTTCGTCCGGTCCGCGGAGTTTTAGCAGCTGTAGTTGCAGCGAAAGAAGCTGGCTTTACTGAAGTTATCGTCCCGAAAGAAAATGCGAAAGAAGCAGCCTTAATCGAAGGTATCAATATTATTTCAGCAACAAATTTAACAGCAATCATTCGTCATA
Organism: Candidatus Kaiserbacteria bacterium; assembly: GCA_031430855.1. GTDB lineage: Bacteria > Patescibacteriota > Minisyncoccia > Phycocordibacterales > UBA918 > OLB19. Next base: position 17,558 of record JANPCG010000015.1, on the reverse strand, counting down.
TTGATCCACAAAACCCACAACACGCACCGCTTCCTGTTCAAAAAATTACTACCATCGAAAATGATTGGCACGACTCAAAGACTAAGCTGGAAGATATCAAAGGACAAGAGAGTGCAAAACGGGCACTCATCATTGCCGCTGCCGGAAGACACAATGTACTTTTAGTGGGACCGCCTGGAACAGGGAAAACCATGCTGGCTCGCGCTTTTCAAGGAATCCTCCCACCCCTTACGCGCGACGACGCACTGTCGGTTTCAGCAATCCATTCACTCGTAGGAAATAATGAAAGTGTCATCACTACGGCACCACCATTTCGGACTCCTCACCATACAGCGTCATACACGGCACTCGTTGGCGGTGGTACAAACCCGAAACCAGGAGAGGTTACTTTAGCCCATAAAGGAGTTCTCTTTATGGATGAATTTCCCGAATTTGATAGACGGGCACTTGATGCTCTCAGACAACCGCTTGAAGATCGCGTCGTGAGCATTGCTCGAGTGCAAGGGACTGCTCAATTTCCAGCTGACTTTATTTTAATTGCCGCAATGAATCCCTATCGAGGTAACTATGACGGAACAACTGATTTAGCTAGAGCAATGCAAGAAACATATAAAGGAAAAATTTCAGGACCAATCCTTGATCGGATTGATTTATGGATTGAGGTTCCCCATGTTGCATACGAAACACTCGTCAATGTCAATCGAAACGAACGCGAGACAGAAATGGCCCGCACCGTTATTGCACAAGCACGAGCCACACAACACGAGCGACTGCATGGGCGGGGGATTAGCACGAACGCAAGCATGACCGCTCGTGATATTGATGACATCATCGTACTTTCGCCTGAAGTAAAAGACCTCCTCAAGCAATCATCACAAAAATTAAGACTCTCTCCGCGCAGTTACCATCGAGTTATCAAGGTCGCTCGGACGATTGCTGACCTCGATCAATCAGAGCAAATAGGAATCACACATGTTTTGGAGGCGCTTCAATATCGGGTTAAAATTTAGTATTTGAGAGTTCAAATACTACAAAAGAAGAAAAGAGGCTTATGGTCGTTATAATGAATACGGATACAAAAATATAGGTGAAAAGTTTTTTAAGTGTTTGTATTGATATAACATGATATTTTTCGCATGTTTGGAGGAAAACGATACTAACACCAATCAAAATATAGGTAATCAATATACTTTTTAGTATTGTAACTTCCGACTGCCATGGCAAAAAGTCAACACTAAAAAACCAAACTCCTAATGAAAGGGTACTAGCCACTAAATGGCTACTGAGAGGGAAGACATGTAGTTTATCGGAAATACTACTATTGTTATAAAGAAACCGTCCTGTTTCTACCATAGTGAAACCCATAGAATACATTCCGAGAACAAACATTTCTGTGCGCTCAGACATGTAAAAATACTTAATAAATAAGTAGGTGATTCCCGAAAAAAGTATCAGCGGGAGTAACAACTCCACGGGGCGCAACGTACTTCTAAATGAGAGCACTACTAAACACGCACCGAGTGAAGTAAATACGAAACTGGCAAGATACCCAAATAAAGAATTTATATCATCTGGGAACCAAAATAAAAATCCTCCCACAAGTAAATAAATTTGCGCGCTCCAAAAAAATGAAAAAGTAGTTCTTAGGTATTTCACTTGCATAAGTTTACCATCACATAAGATGATCAACGATACATACGCATGAAGTTGCGAAACGTTCAAAAAGGAATGAAGGTCAAGGCAGATAGTAAAAAATGACAGGAGGCGTACGCATGTACGTTGACTGTCATTTTTTACTATCTAACGCAGAGATTCGTCCGTTTTGGACGTTTCACCTAAAATGGATTCTTTCCGCCTCGAACTTCAAAGTGTAGATGTGGCCCCGTCGACTTGCCCGTATTTCCGAGAGCGCCGATAGTAGTACCCTGAGCGACCGTAGCTCCCACGCCTACATCAACTCGAGAAAGGTGTGCGTAGAGTGTCTGCGTACCGTTCTTATGTTTGATAACGATATAGTTTCCATACCCGCCATTCCAACCACCACTTTTGGCCACCAGGACCACTCCACTCTGCGCAGCTCTAATAGGACTGCCAATCGCTCCACCAAAATCTACGGCGTTGTAGCCATGAAGTCCTTGGGTCTTGATAGCGCCTGGCACCGGATTTATAAAGGAACCAATCGCTCCTCCGACTGAACCTGATGACTTGGTTGGTGCAGCTTTCGACTGAGCTTTTACGGGCGAGGTATGAATCGCTCCTCCCGGAATCACCAAGGTCTCACCGACACGTAAATCACTTTCGTTATCAAGCTGATTATAGGAAATGATTTCTTCAGCATTGCCTTCGTATTTTTTTGCAATAACCGCAATCGAATCACCCGAGCGAACAACATGCCGCACTCCCGCAACAGGCAAGATTACGAGTGCATCGCCGGGCTTAATCGCTGAGGCGCGGGGGAGGTCATTAGCCCAGAGGATAGTGTTAGAGGTAACATCAAACATTTCAGCAATTTGCGAAAGGGAATCACCTGGTCGTACGGTGTAGACACTAATCTCTCCACTATTACTTCGGGCAGCTGAAATTATATCTTTACCAACGGGACCGGTAGAAATGAGGACACCATCTTGGGCAGTTACCTCAGCCCCACCACGAGCATTGTTTGGATCAGGATTTGCCGCCGCTACCAAAACGGGAGCATCAACTGGTAAATCAGACAGAAGAGCTGTTTCTACAACAACCTCACCTCTATCATTACTCATGATATTTTGAAAAACACCGGCCTGCACAGAGAACGGAACAACAATAGCAAGCACTAATAAAACTAGCTCAAGCGTATAGTGGGTTGCCGTATATGGGTTCTGTCGCAGAGGACTCTTAGTATAGGTTACGTCAGAATTTTTTGATTGAGGTTGAATATGAAATGAGTTATGGACACGCCGCAGTACAACCATTACAGAAAATTTTCAGAAATAAAAAAGCGAAGTTCGCTTTTTCATACCACCATTGGTATGTCGACAATTCTACTAGACTGTCGCGAGAGTACAATTGACGAAGTGCACTTTTAACGTTTTGGCGTCGATACCTCCAAAATGAACCCTAGGGTAGGCCGTTTTTTATTACATTGACTTTTTATTAAATGCGTTTCATAAATTTATCAGACACTATGGTATAGTAGTCGGCGACATGAATGATCGAATATACCTCCAAGGACTAAATCCTCCCCAAAAAGAAGCCGTCCTCTACACGGAAGGACCTTTGCTTATTCTCGCCGGAGCCGGTTCTGGAAAAACCCGTGTTATTACTCATCGGATTGTCCATTTAATTCACGAGGGGGTAGCCCCACACAATATTTTAGCGGTGACATTCACGAATAAAGCAGCTAAAGAAATGCGTGAACGGGTCGAAAAGTTAATTCGTGAGTTTCCTCCGACGAATCGAGCTGCGCTTGATTCTCTGCCGACCGTTACTACTTTTCACGCGCTCGGGGTACGGATTTTGCGTGAACATCACGAAACCCTTGGACTCCGTCGGCACTTTACCATTTATGACCGTGCGGATAGCATTCGAGCGATAAAAACTGCCCTGGAGCGCGGTGGGTATAACCCCAAAGAATTTGAACCACGAAAAATTATTGGGAAAATCTCACGCGCTAAGGGTGATGCCAAAACCCCTGCCGCCTTTAAAGAAGCCGCTTCATCATACCCTGATCGGGTGACAGCTGAAGTATGGGCTACCTATGAAGAGATTATGAAAGTAGAGCATGCACTTGATTTTGATGACCTCCTTATTAAAACGTTACGACTGCTGGAGAATTACCCACATATTCGCGAAACACTGCAGCGGCGATTTCAATATATTCACATTGATGAGTACCAGGATACAAACCGGGTGCAGTTTGAGATTGCCCAACTCCTCGCCGGAACCAAACACAACCTCTGTGTCGTAGGAGATATTGATCAAAATATCTATTCCTGGCGGGGGGCAGATATTAAAAATGTTTTACAGTTTGAACGTTATTTTCCAACCACCAAAACGATTCTCCTCGAAGAAAACTATCGTTCAACCAAAAATATCATCGGAGCGTCTAATGATGTGATAGAAAAAAATAAAAACCGGGTCGCGAAGGAGGTGTTTACTACCAATAGTGAAGGAGAAAAAATAAGTCTCTACGCTGCAATGACCGGGATTGATGAAGCGGAATACATTGCCCACACAGCACAGAAACTAGTCGCTACCGGCATCGCCCCGTCCGCGATTGCCGTCTTATATCGAACGAACTTTCAATCACGAGTTTTAGAAGAAGCGTTTCTTAACTTTAATGTACCGTACCAATTATTGGGCACCAAATTCTTTGAACGAAAAGAGGTAAAGGATGTTCTTTCGTATTTGCGTCTCGCTTTAAATCCCGGCAGTACGGCTGACCTCGCTCGAGTTATCAATGAGCCAGTGCGCGGTATTGGGAAAGTTACGATGCTTAAAGTTATGGAAGGGAAGCGGGGCGAACTGAAAGGGGCAACCCTTGAGAAAGTTGAGCGATTTGATCAAATCATGATGGATATTGCTGATGAAGCACGGACCAAACCGCTCTCCGAGACCCTTAAATTTATTATTAAACGAACCGGAATAGAAACTGAGTTGAAAAAAAATGGCACCGAAGATGATCTGTCACGATTGGAGAATTTGCGGGAATTAGTCACCTTGGCAATTCGTTATGACGAGCTCGAGCCAGAAGCCGCGGTCGAGGCTCTCCTCGAGAATGCAGCACTGCAAAGTGATCAAGATGAACTAAAAGCCAAAGAAGAACAAGACGCTGTCCGTTTAATGACGGTACACTCAGCGAAAGGTCTTGAGTTTCCGTATGTATTCATTTGTGGATTGGAGCAAGGTCTGTTTCCTCATGAACGACTTGATGATGCGGGAATTGACCACGAAGAGGAGCGCCGACTGTTTTATGTGGCCCTCACGAGAGCTGAGAAAAAGGTGTACCTTACCTACGCGCACATGCGTACTATTTACGGCAGTCAGCGAGTGAATGTGCCGTCATCCTTTTTAAATGACATTAGTACTGATTATATTGAGAGCAGTAATCCAAAGGGATGGGGAAATACCAGTTCTGGCTACGAAACAACTATTTTTCTAGACTAACAATCAACCTTGCTTGCGCCCACATACATATATAGGTATGCTCGATGCATGAAGCCACGACACAGAGCAGGAAGGCAGTCTGACACCAATGAGTCAACTGAACGATTTCAACATAAAAAGTCTCTTGGACAAAACTTCCTCACGAGTGCTATTGTCCCTGGGTGGCTCGTGGCCGCAGGAGAGGTTACGGCGGACGATACCATACTAGAAATTGGCCCCGGTACCGGTGCACTCACCCGAGCCCTTTTAGCAACAGGCGCGCGAGTGATTGCGGTCGAAGCTGATGTGCGGGTAATTACTATATTAGAGACTGAATTTACGGAAGAAATTGCATCATCCAAACTCATGCTTCACCACGGGGATGCCCGCGAACTGAATATGTCCATCCTAGGATTAGTCGACCACTCCTTTAAAGTAGTGGCTAACATTCCGTACTACCTCTCTGGATATCTTTTGCGTACCCTCTTAGAAGGACCAGTTCAACCAACAACACTAGTATTTTTAATGCAAAAAGAAGTCGTGGAGCGAATCGCTCGCGACCCTAAAGAATCACTCCTTTCTTTATCGGTAAAAGTTTTTGGAATACCCCGGTACCTTAAAACGGTTGGTCGAGGACACTTTAATCCGGTCCCAAAGGTTGACTCAGCCATTCTCCAGGTTAGCCACATCAATCGAACACATTTTACTGATTTAGACGAAATGGCTATATTTTTCAACCTTTTACACCTCGGCTTTGGACAAAAACGGAAACAATTACTCTCTAACCTAAGTCATCAATACGATCGAAGGTACCTGCAAGACCTTTTTCAAAAAAATAATCTACTGCTTGATGTACGGGCTGAAGTAGTGCCTTTAGAAAAATGGTTGATTCTTTTTAAAGACCTCTCCACCTATCCCCAACGTTTTCCCCAACCAATCATCTAACGTATTCCCCACGTTAAGCACATGTTATACACGCTGTATCAATTTTATAGCATCTACCTTGTTATACTTATTGGGTATGCAACCTAACCCAAAAATTCTCGGCGCGTTTGTGGTTGGTTTGGCGCTCGTTGGTGGTTCATATACTATCAGTAGCCTAACTCGACCGACGACCCTCACTCCACCAACAGCAGACCCATCGGTGTATACCGTTGCCGCCACAGCACCTGAGCGTTCATTCATTGAAGTGGTTGACAGCGATCAAAACGGAATTGAGGATTGGCAAGAAGAATTTGCCCCCCAAACACCACTCCAAATTGATATTGAGCCCCAAAGCGCATCAGTCTACGAAGTGCCAAATACGGTTACTGATCAAATGAGTATTCAACTCTTTCAATCCGTCCTAAGGGCAAAAGGGCGGGGGAATGTGGGACCTACTCCGGAACAAGTCGTTGCCGAAACGACCGACATCCTCAGAAATACCGTCATTCGTGACACTATCTATAATGGAAGTATGATTACTGTTGTAGAAAACACCCCGGAAGCAATTCGCGCCTGGGGGAACAGTCTCGGCAGTAGCCTCTCAGCGCGGAATGTTCCTAATTCAGAAGGAGAGCTGGTGATTATTGATCGCGCGATGAAGACCGAAAACCCCGCTGAATTAGAGAAACTTGAACCACTAATTGCCATGTACAAAGCCCTGCGCGATGACGCACTTGCTACCCCCGTACCACGCGGTTTTGAGAAGCAGCACCTCGATCTCATTAATGTATATCAAGCTATGTTTGCAAGTTTAGATGGATTAAAACTTGCCTTTAAAGATCCGGTGGTTTCCTTGTTGCGCGTGAAGCGTTATCAGGACGACGCCACCGGCCTCGCCTTTGCTCTTCAAAATATATACAACGTACTCATTCCACATGTCAAAGTGTTTAATCAAAACGATCCGGTATATGTATTTGTTGCCTTTAGTCCGCAATAACATAATTATTATGACACGTTCTTTACTACAAAAATTTGGTACGAGCTTCCTTGCGGTAGTGCTCGTAGTTACTATCACTACTGCAACAACTCCTTATACCCGTGCCGCTGGAGGAAACGCTACATTAGGAATGCAGATTACCCAACAGGCAGAATTAGCTGTTTCAGCGGTACAAAACACGCTCACTGCTGCTAATACCGGTATCACAGCGGTGTCTACGGCCGGTCTTTTAAATAAAGAGCTCCTTGATGGAATTGGTTGGGCCATTGCCAAACAAATTATGAGTCAAATGACCCAGAGTCTCGTTAACTGGATTAACTCTGGATTTCAAGGTAGCCCAGCGTTTATTACAGACTTAAATGGTTTTTTACTTGATGCACTTGATACTGCCGCCGGTGAATATATTCGTAGTCTGGGAGGAATTGGTGAATTTATTTGTTCACCATTCCGACTTGATGTCCAGGCCGCTTTGGCAATTAACTACCAGCAGGCGCGGAGCGGCATGCCGTCTGGACCAACAGCACCGGCTTGTCGACTTTCCGATATTCAAAACAATATCGAGGGTTTCTTGAGCGGCGTCAGTAATGGGGGTTGGGAAGAATGGCTTGAAATGAGTAGCAACCCCCAAAACACCCCGTATGGAGCTTACCTAGAAGCTGAAGCAAAACTCGACATTCGACTCAAAAATGAAGCTGGTCAAGAAATTGAAATAGCGAGCTGGAGTGATGGTTTCCTCTCAAAACGTGTTTGTGAAGCCATTGAAGGTAAACCGGCTGGAAAAGGAGCTAATTGTAAAATAACCACACCGGGCAAGGTAATTAGTGAAGCCTTAACATTCCAGCTCTCAACCGGACAGCGAACCTTAATTGAAGCAGACGAAATTAATGAAATTATTGGTGCCCTGATTAGTCAACTCACGCTCCAGGCGATGCGTGGTATTAACGGACTCTTAGGCTTGGGTGGAAACTCAGCGTATGCGGATAATAGTTTTGGTAGTAATGGTACCAGTTCATATATAGATGCTGCTCGCGAAGAAAACGATAGGATTTTTATTGACACCTCAACGATTAGGACTCAGATAAATACCGCTCTCCAAAATGAACAAAATTTCTTGGCCATTATTGACAACTACATTGCTCGAGCTACTGCTGAACTGAGGTCTCGTGGTTTGAGCCCTACCGGAGCCAGTCTGCCGGCCGGCACCTCTACCGTCTCTTCTGACACTACACCACCAAGTTCCCAATTGGTGAGCCTCATTAGTAGCGCCACTACGATTCGAGTTGGCGTACAAACCAATGTAACCACCCTCACCACCATGATTACCCGTCACGACACGGCAAGTTCTACCGCCACGACTCAGCAGCCGGTTGGAGCGATTAGGCAGGACGTCGCAGTTGATTTTATTGACCTCACTGCCAATGGCACCCTTACCTCAGCGAGTGAAATTTCCCAGCGAGTGAATGAGTGGCGTCGTATACTCCCATAATTTCTGCACGGAATTAAGGGAGGGGTGTTAGAATAACGGAGAGATTGGAGTAAAAACGAAATGATTAGACAGGTAACAAAAATGCAGAGCTTTATAGCGATACTGATCGGTAGTTTGTTACTGTTTGGATTTCTTCTTATAAGTCAAACTGCTTACGCCGGAGACCTTGGTCCGAGACCGCCGGTAGTGACAGACCCTATTGATCGCGGTTTCTATTCTGATCAATTTAACCGACCCGGCTTTGCTCCAACATATGACCCCGTAACTGGCACCTATGGCGGCGGCACTACTGGCGGGGGCGCGGCTGCACCCGAAGAAACTCAGACCCAAACCACTGAAGTACCAACCGTTCAGTTTGCCAACCCACTCTACCAATGGCTCTATGAATTCGTCTACTCAGTGTTTACAACACTCTTTTCCTTTGCTGGATATTTGATGACATTTGGTATTAATTCTTTCCTTCTCGGGTTTGGTGACCGCTACTACAATGACGGGATTGGCTTTGCAGTAGAAGAAGTGTGGCGAATCATTCGAGACCTCTTTAACCTCACCTTTATCTTTGGGTTAGTATACATAGGCTTTAAGATGATTCTTGATTCGAGTGACTCACGCGCACGCAGCATGCTCGTGTCTTTAATCGGAGCGGCCCTCTTGGTAAATTTTAGTCTTTTTATTACCAAATTTATCATTGATCTCTCCCACGTGGCATCATCGGTAATCGCTGACGGTTTTGGTGAAGCGCGCGGTGACATTGCAAATGCCTTCATAAACATTCTTAACCTTGAGACAACCCTCGAGATTTCTCAAGGCCAGATAACGGCATTTGGGAATGGTGGGGCATTAGCGTATATATTCGGTTTAATGATATTCCTTGCAACTGCCACTTTTGTGTTTGCTGCAGGGGGTATCTTACTTATCATTCGATTTATTGCGCTTAATGTCTATATGGTGTTTTCACCGGTTATGTTCCTCGGGTGGGTGTTTCCTGCCTTCTCCGGGACTTCGAGTAAGTTTTGGACTGGATTTCTTAAACAAGCATTTTTTGCTCCTGCCTATTTACTGATGTTGTACCTTTCGTTCCGCGTCCTTTACGCCTACAGTACTCGCCCAGGGGCACAAAGTTACGCCGCGATGTTTTCTCCCGACCCGGCGACCAGTCAGAGTGCGCTGGCTGTTTTGCCGTTCTTTATTATGGCAATGGTGTTCTTGGTTATGTCACTGTCTGTTGCGCGTAGTATGGGAGCAGTTGGTGCCTCAACGGCAATTTCGATGGGAAATACGTTGCGTAAAAATACCCAAGGTGTTCTCTACAGAAACACAGGCGGAAGAGCATCAAAGCTTGGTCTGAACATAATGGACCGAACTGGCATGTCAAATTTGCCGGGAACTCGATCTTTACGTAACGGACTTAAGTCTGGTTACGAGTACGGCGCCGGCGGAACCGGTCTAGCTAAAACACGTAGTGAAATCGAATCAGAAAAGGCTGACGTAACAAAAAACCGTTCAAGAATGCAGGGAATTAAGGACACCAAGAAAGGCCGGGCTGCAGTCAAAGATACCGATAAAAATCGACCTGAATTGGAACGTCTCCGTTCTCTTGCCGCTAATCCAGCAACATACGCTGGTATGTCAGCAGACGATAGAAGTAAACTCGTATCACTGGAGGGAGAAGAGGCTAAAGCCAAACAATACATTACAGGTCTTTCAAAAAGTGATATCGAAGATCTTGATTCTAAAACACGAGCAAAATACGCTTCTTCCTTTACTACTGATCAAACCTCAAAACTAATGGACAGCGAAAAGATCTCTTCCAGTGAAAAGGGTGGTATTGCTGGCGCAAGAAAAACTGCCGTTGGTAATAAAATTGGAGGCATTGCAACCCCTTCACCAAGCAAAACCTCAAAGCTCACACGAGACGAGCTCGACACACTTGGGGTTGAATGGGTATCCACCAACAGCCATTTACTATCAGCTACTCAGTTGGATGACTGGACAAAGAATTCTAAGAAAACCACCCCTGAACTTAATGACTCAATTAAACAAAACAAGAAATCTCGTATATTGGATCTTATTCAGAGTCCTGGAGGTGGTGCGGACGCAATACTTACAGAGCTTGCCAAAAAGCCTAAGGAATTTATCCAACTACCGAAAGAGGTTTTCCTCGACGCTTCATACTCTTCCGCATATCCAAAAATATCCTCTGGTATACTTGAAGAAATCGCAAAAGAAGGGACGCTTGATCAAGCGCAGCGATTTCAACTTCGTCAGGTGTTTGAATTTAATGCAGCTCGGTGGGGAATTCAGCCAGGTGTATTAGCGTACTTCAGAAGCGAAGAAGGAAAAAAGAAATATGGACCATAACTACACAACTCACAACTCAAGACTACAGGTGCTCGAACAGTCTTCAGAAAAAATTCAGTTCTTTTACAACAAAAGACTTGTTGAGCTTAGCATCATGATGAGTACAAAATACCACCTTGAAAAAATATACGTAGATTTAATATTAACTCTGGGGGACATCATCCTCGGCTTCTACCGAACTGAAGACACCGTCCCACTCCTCCAACAAGAGCTTGGGCTAGACGCGACGACCGCGGGATTACTAGGGGCAGATGTGCTCGAGTTCTTGGCGCCACTCTCTGACCCAACTTTTGTTGTACCAGAAGAGGAAGATGCGGAAACCGAAGAAACCATAGTGTCTACACCTATACCTGCCCCCAGCACTCATTCTAGTGCAACCTTCTATATTCCACCATCAAGCGTGAGTATTCCCGTCACCGGCGCTACACCCATTCCGACTGAAGAAGTACCGCATATGCCTGAAATCCGTACTATGGCGAGTGATATGGCGCGGTCACCAGAGCGAACCAGTTATGAACCAATCGCTGACGTTGAAACACCGGTCTATACCTCGGAGCAACCGCCAGTGCGCACCCCACTCTCTGACCTGCCGGCATACACCTCTACCCCTGACGCCAAACCAACGACACCGCCTGCGACATCAATTGAAACACCACGCTGGGGCGCCTAATAAACTGAAATACATTTTGGGATAGTGCTCTCGTCACACTGCCTCGTGCGTGTATAATACGGGTATGCAATTTGAAGTGCCGCAGTTCATCGAAATTGAAGATAAAATTTTTGGCCCGTTTACTTGGCGGCAATTTCTCTATCTCGGTGGGGGAGCCGGAATGGCGGTCGTACTGTTTCTCACCGCTCCGTTTATTGTGTTTATACTCATTGGATTGCCACTTGGAATTCTCGCGGGAGCGCTCTCTTTTTACCCTATCAACAATCGACCTTTTTCGTACTTTATAGAAGCTATTTATAATTACTTTAGGCGACACCGTCTCTATCTCTGGCAGCAACAACGAGAAATAATTCACAAGCAAAGCTTCTTACCCACGACAACCATTCGTAATCCTGGCTATATACCCGCCGCGAGTAGTCCAAAAAAAGATATCACCTCGCTCGCCAGGCGTCTCGAATTGCAAGCTCTTCAAAAAAAATAATCTATGCCAACCCCTAATGCAGCCACCCAAGAATTTGTTGCCATTCGTGATATTCGCGATGATATTGTCATACTGAAAAGTGGTCAGTTGTGCAAGATTCTTTTAGCTTCTTCGGTTAACTTTGCGCTCAAATCTCAAGATGAACAACGAGCCATTCTGTTTCAGTTTCAAAACTTCCTCAACACGCTTGATTTCTCACTGCAGATTTACGTCCAATCAAGACGTCTTAATATTGAGCCGTATTTAGCGATGCTTAACGAGCGAAACGTCGATCAAGATAACGACTTAATGCGAATCCAGCTGCGTGAATACATTGAGTTTATTCGCTCTTTTGTGGCTGATGTGGATGTGATGAGTAAAAACTTTTTTGTTGTGGTTCCCTACACAGCCGCCAAGGTAAACCTCACGAAAAGCTTTGGGAGTATCATTTCTCAAGGCCGCATGAGTATCCAAAATGATATGACCATCGAAGAGCAGCGCCTCCAGCTCGAGCAACGCCAAGCAATTGTTGAACAGGGACTCAACCGAATCGGAGTCCGCACGATTGCACTCCAGACCGATGAATTAGTTGAACTCTTTTACCACATATACAATCCGGGTGATATCACCGGGAGCGCACCTACGATACAATAGAACAACATGGGATTATTCGACAACTTAAAACCTAAACCTAAAACAACTCCGAGCCAGGACGCGATTAGTGAAAGTCTCTTGACCTTGACTGATGTGATTGCACCGTCAGCAATTAATATCAATCCCCGGAGTATTAACATTAGCGGAACGCAAGCTCGTGTGTTCTACGCAGTGTCCTACCCGCGCTATTTAAATGATGGGTGGCTTGAACCAATTCTTAACCTCGAGAAGGAACTTGATGTCACGATTGTAATTCACCCTATCAGTACGGCAGAAACCCTAAAAAAATTCCAAAAAAAAGTAGCCGAGGTACAGAGTCAAATTAACATCCGTGCCAATCGTGGGGAAGTGCGTGACCCGCAGCTCGAAGCAGCCTACCGCAATCTCGAAGAGCTGCGTGACAAACTTCAACAGGCTGAGGAAAAGTTATTTGATGTAGGGCTTTATATTGCCGTCTATGGTGACACCGAAACAGCCTTGAATAAGGTCGAAAATGACATCAAAGGTTCACTTGACTCTAAGTTAATTTATATTAAACCGGCTTTGTTTCAGCAAGAACAAGGGGTACGAAGTATTTTTCCAACCGGTACTGATGAATTAATGGTCCATAGTAAATTTAATTCTTCACCCCTTTCGAGCTTTTTTCCCTTTACCTCATTTGACCTCACCTCAGACACCGGAATCCTCTACGGCATTAACCGCCACAACTCATCTTTGGTACTATTTGATCGATTTGGTCTCACGAACTACAACTCGGTTACCTTTGCGACCTCTGGTGCCGGTAAGTCATACAGTATTAAGTTGGAAATTCTACGGTCCCTAATGTTTGGAACAGAAGTGATAGTGATCGACCCTGAGCGCGAATATGAATACCTAGCTGAAGCAACCGGTGGACGTTTCTTTAATATTTCGCTTTCGTCAAAACACCACATTAACCCGTTTGATTTACCAGCCCCTGGGGAAGACGAGGAGCCGGCTGACATCCTTCGCTCACAAATCGTGCACCTCATTGGGTTGTTCCGACTGATGTTAGGCGGACTCAGTCCCGAAGAGGAAACGATCGTCGATCAAGCAATTCGCGAGACCTACGCACTAAAAGACATTACCGAACAAAGTAATTTTAGCGAGCTCGAGCCGCCTTTGTTATCCGATTTTGAAATGGTGTTGGCAGGTATGAATGGGAGTGGGTCACTCATCAGTCGGCTACAGAAATATACCTCGGGAACCTGGTCTGGGTTTATGAACCACCCAACAAACGTTGATATAAATCAAAAATTTGTGGTGTTTTCACTGCGCGATATGGAAGATGAACTCAAAACTATTGGGATGTTTATTGTGACTAATTATATTTGGTCTGCCATCAGGCGCCGTCTCGTTAAACGACTCCTGGTGATTGATGAGGCGTGGTGGATGATGAAATCAGAAGATACCGCATCGTTTTTATTCAGTCTCGCTAAACGAGGACGGAAGTACTTTTTAGGGATTGCGACCATTACCCAAGATGTGGATGACTTTCTTCGTTCCCCCTATGGCGTACCAATGATTACCAACTCTTCTCTTCAATTTCTCATGAAACAATCACCAACCGCGATTGATAACATTCAACGTACCTTCAACCTTACGGATGAAGAAAAATTCTTATTGCTCGAATCCGATGTGGGGGAAGGATTATTCTTTGTAGGGTTAAAACACGTGGCAATTAAAGTCATTGCGTCCTATACCGAGGATCAGATTATCACCTCTGACCCGTCACAAATCCTCCAGATAAAAAACGCGAGGCGTGAACTAGAGGGCACTCAGCTGTAGTATACTGAGGGTGTTATGGCCGCTTCCAATCCGCTTCATCCCGACATTGCGTCTCAATTTGAGGCAGAAAATTACCCCAAAAATCAATGGGGCGTCCAGAATGCCCAACTACAAACCATGCAACGGAATGTGCAGCCGGGGAGAGCAGCAAATACGCCAAACCGACCCCGGGTTAAATACCAAAATGAGATCGCACAAAGCTACAACGAACCGTCAGCGGCAGCTAATGAAAACTTTGCCCCCACTCCATCCCCCCTACCACGCGAGAAAAAAAGTCGCCTAAAGAGACTCAAACAAACAGTACTAGTTAATTTAGCCCGGGTCCGTGCTACTCCTATTGCCGCCGGTATTTCTGCCTGGGCTATTCCTTGGTATTTAACAATCCAGCTCCCGTTAGCAGTAGTCGCGAGTGTTTTCTTTGGTCTCGCCTACGCAGCACAATTGTTAGTCGACAGTTCCTTTGTCGCGGAAGCTGCTGCTGCAACCGTGGAATTGATTGGAGGCTTTACGGTTGATATGTTTATGTTTGTCTACTTAATATTTAGTGCCTTAATTTGTTTTTTTTATTTCTGCCAAATCATCATCGGGACAGTGTTATTTAAAATTGGTTTTATCCATCCTTGGTTCGGTCGGGGGGCGGCATTTAAAATTATTTCCATTTTGTTGATTTTAATTAGTTCATTTGTACCCTTACTTAATATGCTGCCGCTCTTAGGACTCTGGGTAGCGGCGGTAGTAATTAACCCAAAATAGCGGTAAAACCGACATGATGGCAAAAAACATTTGCTACAATAGAGTAATGCGAATATTGGTTTTAATTTTACTGGTTGGTTTTTTCTGCCTCGGAAACAACGCGTCGGCTCAACTCGACTCTAGCTTTATCGGAGATGCTGTAAATATCACCCTGAGTCCACAATTTCCGGGCCCTGGCGAGCTCGTTAGTATTGAGCTGGATGATTATTCTATCGATAGTAGTGGCGCTACTATTCTGTGGATCCTGGACGGTATTGAAACTCCCACATTTAAAAATTTACGAACCATTTCACTCATTTCACCAACGGTTGGAAAAACTATTACCGTCGAAGTGCGTTTGGTCTTTTCTAACAAACCAACCATTTCGGCCAAAACTACCATTCGACCCCTTTACGTTGATTTGGTAGTTGAACCACAAACCTATACTTCCGTTTTTTACCACGGTCGCGCTTTACCAGTACATGGAAGTATCATAAATCTCACGACCTTAATCCAAGGCAGTAACGGAATGTTTAACCCACAGGAATATACCTACAATTGGCAACTTAATGGTAAGTCAATTTACGGTGGTCCGCGCGCGGGGAATAATCGGGCCCAGATCGTGGTGCCGTTCGGGCGCAACAGCTTAATTGGCCTGACGATTACTAGCAAAAGTGGGGAGGTAGTTGGTCGTAAGGTTGTATCTATTCCAATCCAAGAGGTTGACGTTATTTTTTACGAAAACAGCACACTCTACGGACTCTCCGAGCGAGCGATTGGTGATTCCCTTACCCTTGTGGGAAATAGTAGCACCATCAGAGCAGTGCCCTATAACCTAGACACCCGTTCAATTTCACGCTCACTCTTTACCGAATGGAGAATTAATAGCCAAATAAGCAACACCGAAACAAGAGATCCCTTTGAAATCAATATCCAACGAGAAGGGGGCGGGGAAGCCCGAGTTGGGTTCAAGATTCGTAATCTATCCGAATTACTCCAGGGTGACGAGGAGTCATTCCGTGTTCAATTTTAGTCTATGAAAAAATCAACCCTTATTCTCATTGGAATTGCAGCGGTCGTTGTTCTGTTTACCATTTGGTTATATTTGTTGTTTTATGGCACCCCAAAACAACTGACTGACGTTTTTACTAACTTTAGTGGCCTAGGTTCAGATACGCCTGGTGAATTTATCGAAACCCCAGAAGAGTCGGTGCCTCCCACTACCGTTGATGTCCTCACCACCAAACTACGACAACTTACCACCAAACCGGTGATTGGATTTCGTGATTACCAAGCGACAACAAGTGAACCTAGATTTGTTCGCTACGCAGAAGCGGGTACCGGACATGTGTATCAAATCAATTTACAGACCGGAGTTGAGGAACGGCTCTCTAAAACAACTATTGTTAACGCGCAATCGGCCGCATTTAGCCCAAATGGAAAATATGTGGCTATTCGCTCTGGGTATGGAACTCAGAATGAAGTCGTATTGATTGAGTTAGTCGGAGGAGAAGAGAGTATCGTCTACAATCTGGCACCACAGATGAAAGATTTTGCTTTTTCATACAATAATGAACTTCTCTTTAGTGAGCTTTCGACTGAGGGAATTATCGGAAAATCTCTCATGCCTTCTACTCGCATTAGTCGAACGATATTCAACGTGCCATTTCAGTCAGCTACCATACTGTGGAGTAGTGACGGCACGACACCACATTACGTTTATCCTAAAGCTACCTCAAAATTACAAGGCTACCTCTACGCCATTAAAAACGGCGTGATTAATCGTCAACCAATTTCGGGTCCTGGTCTCACCGCAGAGGGTAATGCTCAGTTTATTACATTCACTACAGTGAGTTCAGTCGAGCCGATTAGTTATTTTAGAGACATTAGTAGTGGGTCAACGACCCAGAGCGCCATTGTAACTGAGCCAAGTAAGTGTGTTCTGGGGGTAAAATACGCCAGCATAATGTACTGTGGATATGAAATTACCCAATATGGCAATGACTTTCCCGATGATTGGTATAAAGGTACGCGGTCTTTTTCTGACAGAATCTGGCAAATCAACTTAAACACCAATCAAACCAAACAAATAGCGAGTCCTTTGGTGATTGCTGGACGAGACGTTGACATCATTGATATTTCTCTCGGAGCTGATGAAAAGGAGCTCTATTTTAGAAACAAAAACGATAATACGCTTTGGCAGTATGAAATCTAAACCCCTCGTTTTCTTTTGTCTCGTCATACTCGCTGTTCCAACTCTTTCGTATGCTGCAGATTTTCTGCCCCTCGTAGGTATTCCTGGTGTAACTAACGCAGGAAATGCAGGCTTCGGAGCCTATATCAA
>JANPCG010000014.1:0-27435 GCA_031430855.1 Candidatus Kaiserbacteria bacterium | reverse complement strand
GTAGGAGTAGTAACTGCCATCATAGCAGCGTACTTAGCCTGTGACACTGGACCGAAGTAACCAGCAGCTGGAGAAACTCCGTTTGCTGATTGCCACGCAGCTACTGCAGCAGCAGTCTGAGCACCGAAGTATCCAGTTGCGCCAGCAGCAATTGTGTGACCCTTACTGATGAGGAAGTTCTGGAGAGCAGTTACGTCTGCACCAGTTGAACCCATAGTAAGAGCGCGAGTAAAGGTGTACATACCAGTAGACGATGTTGTCGTCGTAGTAGTAGTTGTACTACCACCCTGAAGCGCAGTAATCTGTGCCATCAAAGCAGCGATTTGTGCCTGAAGTTCTTCTGCTGTTGCAGCTTTAGCAGCTGGAGCAACGAGAGAGAACACCATAGCGGCAGCAACAACGGCTACGAAAGCCTTTGATGCTACAGTTGTAGTTTTCGTCATAATTATAATTATTTGTGCGTTTTTTTAGAACGCGAGTTATGTCCCATTAGCGGGACCGGCTAATACTGATAATATGAATTAATTCATATTCATAACGGGTCACCCCGTTATGTAATATCACTAACTCCCATGCTGGAGTGTATTACGCTCCAACCGAGAGGTTAGCTGTAAGGAAGGGGGTCAGGCGGATAAGCAGACAGGTAGGGTAAAGGGAGGGTTCAGAAATTTTTTGAGAGAAGAGAATAACTATTTCACAACACTGTGTTTAGCAGTGAGAGTTGTTTGCTTTAGTAATTTGCTCTAGGAAGGGTCAAATCAAGAGCTAATCAAAAGCATATTCGCTTCCGCTCATTGTTTTACTTAATATATATGAAGGGCCGTAAAGCAGCTCCAATTGTAAAAGAACAAAGAACGCTAAGGTTAGTCGCTTGAATCCGTAAGGCAATACCGCTGAGGTAAGCTAGGAAAAAAGCGCCTAAGCGCATACCAAAGAGTATAGCAAACTCTTGGTAATTTGCACGTTTCTCGGCTGTGGAAAGTGAAGTAATACCTCACTATAATCTTCCTCCACACTCAGCCAGAACCCGTGCGCTGTAGTAGATGACGTCCCAGTAATATGACTCTTACTTACAATTAAATTACATAATGCTTTACGAAGTGATGCAAGTAGGGCCACATTACTTTGTTTCATCACACATTTCAGCTCATACGAGACAGCACCGTGGTACCCGTCTGTTATGTTTAGGAAGATATCTGAAAGGGACAATGCTCGGAGAAACTCTCTTTCCCCCACCCTAACTATGTATCACAAACATGTCTGATAGTTACTGTCTTTTACTTTACTATTGAGTATTTAGACCAACGTCTTTCTCCTTGTCGTATAACTTCACCACTGTCTATAAGACTATTTAAGTCTCTTTGAATAGTCTTGGTGCTTACGTCCGTTATGATTTCGGATAGGTCTTTAATCGTTGCCTCTGGTTTCGCTTCAAGGACAGTTTTAATACGGGACGTCCGGTCGCTTAAGTTACTGTAGACAAGAACCGCGTCTGAGCTGAGATCATTTAAAGGGATTTGGGGTCGAGTACGACGGACAGCGCGGGGTGCATTCGTCACCGGACGACCAGCACTTGCCGTCTGGGCAGTGGTGGTTAATCGGCTGCGGCTATCTATAAGATAATGGTTGCGCAGGTACCTTAGAACGACGTCGATTTCTTCGGTAATAATGGCTTCGATATCAGGCGTCAGTAATCCGGCCGCGGTCGCAATATGCGCAGTACTTCCTAAGGACACCAAGGCTGACTGCAGGGTATGGATTTTACCCACTACTTCGTATTCAAAGAGATCCAAGGACGCTATCACGGACTCATGGAGATTCATCGCTTTGTCGCTTAGGCGTATATGGTGGATACGATTCGTGTCGGTTAGTTCAACGTGAGACAAAATATAAAAGACAGCTGATGCAATTCTTTCTGTCTTTTTAAAAACTATATTGTAATAGTCATCATTTGAAGACAAACGTTTGAGTATTATGAGACTGTCGTTTTCGTTCGGTAGCTGCATATGTCTGATAGTTGTCTTTAATAATAGTTATACGACTTTTGGTCTGTGGGACACATTCACTATAGAGACATTTGTCGGTAATTGCAAGGGTTTTTTGAATGTCGGATTGTCCTAGACACACCCTTCTTACGTTGTCTCTCCAGCCCAGCCTTCTGTATTTCCCGTGGTATAATCGTTCCATATTATAGGTATCGATAATCCAAAACATGGCAAAATGGCAAAGCGCAAGACAGTGAAAAACAACAAGGACTTCAAGGAGTCGAAACCCATGTTTGATGACCTGAGCCCACAGGCCAGGCAGGCAATTGGGGCAGTCGCCATCGCCATCGTTGGGGTTTTCTTTACCGCTTCATTATTTGAGTTTGGTGGACTCATCGGCGGCTGGACGCAGGTGGCCCTCTACTGGCTCTTTGGGTCAGGCGCGTACCTCGCACCTTTGGTGTGTGGGTTTTATGTGTACGCACTTTTGAATCCCAAGGAGAACGAGGCGGTCAGTATTTCAAAAATTATCGGTATCGCGATACTGTTTGTCTCACTCTTGGGATTCCTCGAATTGTATGCAGCGACGTACGGTGGCGTCGTGGGGCTCGCCATTCTCTGGCCGCTGTCGTACCTCGTCGGTACCACCGTCGCGGGAGTGGCCCTGTTTGGATTTGTTCTCATTAGTAGTTTTCTCATCTTTAATACTGGACTGAGGCTGCCCCGATTTGGCGGGGGGGTTCCGGCAGACGAAAATGCTGATATTGATAACCTAATGATTCCCAATCCCGGGAATGGTTTTGATGACGGCGACACTGATGACGAACAAACGGAAGAAGATGACACCGCCCGCGAGACGCCAAGCAAATCATCTCGTAATAAGGTGGCCGAAAGTGTTGCTCGCAGTATGGGCATGGGAAGCAAATCGGCTGACTTTGTGGTCTCTACGTTTAGTGGGACCTATGCCCCGCCGTCACTCTCACTCTTACGCAAAGATATGGGTAAGCCACAAACCGGTGACGTTAAAGCAAACGCGAATATCATCAAACGAACCCTCAAGGAATTCGGGATTAACGTCGAGATGGACGCGGTTGAGATTGGACCGACTATCACCCGCTACGCACTGAAGCCAGCGCAAGGAGTAAAGATCGCGCGTATCGTCGGACTCCAGCAAGAGCTACAGTTAAATCTCGCCTCAGGTCCCCTTCGAATCGAGGCACCAATTCAAGGTAAGTCGCTCGTAGGTATTGAGATTCCGAACCTGCAGCGCGCTACCGTAGGCCTCGCTTCTCTCTTAAAGACGCCGGAATACACCGATTCACCCCACCCATTATATGTAGCGCTCGGTAAAGACGTGACCGGTCACGCTCACTTTGCAAACGTCGCCCGGATGCCGCACGCTCTGATTGCTGGTACGACAGGGTCTGGTAAGTCGATTATGCTTCACAACCTGGTGGTCTCCCTTTTGTTCCGTAACTCACCCGACCAACTCCGGTTTATTATGGTCGACCCGAAGCGAGTTGAACTCACCCTCTATGAAGGAATCCCACATCTCTTGGCACCAGTTATCACTGAGCCGAAGAAAGCCCTATTGGCACTGAAGTGGGCCACTAAGGAAATGGAGCGGCGATACGACATCCTGCAGACTGAAAAAATTCAGAACTTGGATTCATACCATACGAATGTGTATCAACCGGCCAAAAAAGCTTGGGAGGAGGCTGGCTCGATTGAAGAAGATAAGGCCAACCTCCCTGAACCGCTCCCATACATTGTTATTTTGATGGACGAGTTGGCCGACCTGATGCATGCCTATCCACGAGAACTCGAGGCTTTGATTGTGCGTTTGGCGCAAATGAGTCGAGCGGTTGGTATCCACCTCATATTAGCCACCCAACGACCATCAGTGAACGTTATTACCGGGACGATTAAAGCCAATATCCCAACTCGGCTCGCCTTTAACGTGGCGTCGCAGATTGACTCGCGGACCATTCTCGACGGTGTGGGGGCCGAAAAACTCCTTGGTCGTGGTGACATGTTGTATTTATCGAGTGATTCACCAAAGCCAATTCGACTCCAATCTGCCTTCGTATCAGAAGAAGAGACCAAAAATGTGGTCGCCTACCTCAAGAAACAGGATGCAGCTCATTCACTTGATACGCTCAATTTTGAAGAGCGCTCGGGTGGTACCGGAGACAGCTTCATTGGGATGATGCAAGATAATGACAGTGATGACGACGATGAGCTCTATGGGGATGCGAAAGCCGCCGTAATTGAAGCCGGTAAGGCCTCGACCTCATATATCCAGCGCCGACTCCGCATCGGCTACTCACGAGCGGCCCGCTTGATGGACCTATTAGAGGATCGAGGAATAATTGGTCCCGCCGACGGCGCAAAACCACGAGCCATTCTCACCGGCAGCAACTCTGGTGACGCTGATGATGGCGATACAGATACTGGTGCTAATGATGACGATTCTCGGTAATACATGACAGGACTCGATACACCCACCCTCACCTTTAGACAGATCCTGATGTATGGCGTGCTTGTTATCGGGCTGGTTGTACTCTTGGGGTATTTGGTATTTCAGGCTCGGTTTTTACTCCAAGGACCACGGATTACCCTCGTAAATGAACCATCGAGTGTACAAAATGAGCGCCGGGTGACGATTGCCGGTTATGCCCGCAATATCACGAAGATAACCATCAATGACCGACCGATGTTTACCGATCGAGCTGGGTACTTTTCTGAGGCACTTGTGCTCGAAAACGGGTATACTATAGCTACCATTGCGGCAACTGACCGATATGGACGGGAGACACAAGTCGTACGCCCTTTTGTGTATACTCCTCTATCAATCAATCCTCAGTAACAACAAATATTATGAAACCAAAAAAAGTAGCAAAAGAGAAAAAGACCCTTGGTGAAGCAGCCACCTCTAAAGAAAGTGGTCTCGCTGATATTGCTGAGACATTACGAAGCCTTAAAACAAAGTTTGGTGATGACGCAATCATGACCCTGAGTGAAAGTCGGAGGGTTGATATCGACGTTGTTCCAACCGGTTCAATTGGGCTCGATGATGCACTCGGTATCGGCGGCTTCCCGCGTGGACGTATCATTGAAATTTATGGACCGGAATCATCAGGCAAGACGACACTGGCACTCCATGCCATCGCCGAAGCCCAAAAAATGAATGGTATCTGTGCCTTTATTGATGCGGAACATGCGATGGATCCTGAGTATGCCCGCAACCTCGGAGTAAAACTCGATGAACTCCTGATCTCACAACCTGACAATGGTGAACAAGCACTTGAAATCGTAGAGTCGCTCGTCCGTTCCGGCAAAATTGACGTAATCGTCATCGACTCGGTAGCAGCGCTTACTCCCCGCGATGAGATTGAAGGCGAGATGGGTGCGCACCACGTTGGTAAGCAGGCTCGACTCATGAGTCAGGCGCTACGTAAATTGACCGGAATCGTTGCCAAATCAAAGACCGTAGTAATTTTCATTAACCAAATCCGTATGCAGGTTGGCGTGATGTTTGGTAACCCTGAAACAACTCCGGGTGGTAAGGCGTTGAAGTTCTACACCTCAGTCCGCCTCGACATTCGTCGCATTGCCCAAATTAAAAAGGGTGAGGAAGTGGTTGGTGGCCGTCACCGCGTAAAAGTCGTAAAGAATAAGGTCGCTTCCCCATTCCGCGCAACTGAGTTTGACCTCATTTACAATGAAGGGATTTCACTTGAAGGTGAGCTATTGGCGCTCGGTGAAAAGTATAAATTCGTCACCAAGTCAGGCTCTTCATACAGCTTTACCCCACCAGGAGCTGATGAATCGGCTACGGAGAAGTTAGGACGCGGCTATGATGCTGCCCGAACGTTCTTGCGAGAGAATCCAAAGGTTAAAACCGAAATTCTAAAGCACGTACGAGCAGCATTAAAGGCTGAGCACGCAGCGAAGTAATTGAGAAGGACGATACAAAAAACTCCAGCCCCTGAGGACTGGATTTTTTGTTGCATGATTTAAGCCGACTGGGTGGAGTGGGTATGGGCGAGGGCAAAACGTGGCAAACGGATACCCAAGGTGAGTACCGTAAAGACAATAATACCAAAGGCTACGAGCGCTAATATTTCCGCCTGCAGGAGGGACTGAATGATATAGGAAGGCAACTGCCCTACTCGCACATTGAGGACATTGCTCGCAATACTCGTAAGGGAAACGAGTTTCCATAAGCCAATGACACTGGCACCAAAGAGAAAACCGAGGGCGGTTGAACTACGCACAAAAACGCTGAGCATATAGGTATACCAGATGCGGCGCATGATAGTTCTTCGTAATTTGAGATGGCTTTGCATACAATAAATATAACTAGGGTTTAATGGGTAAAGTTACAATATAATTTCGACTTCTTCGGTACGAGCTTCACGGCGGAAGGCAGCCTTCGCCCGGTGGATACGCGCTTTGATAGTACCAACCGCCTCTCCCGTCTCGGCCGCAATGTCTTCTTGTGACCACCGCTCTATATAATGAAGGCGAAGTACATAGGAGAAATGCCCCGGTAGTCTCACTAAAATACGCTCCACCCCGTCGCGAACTTCGTAGGTAGCGACCGTCGTCGTCTTGTCTGCCACAAACTGTTCAAATTCAGGATCGAGTGACGTAAAGCGATTGCCGAGCTTGATTCGTTTTTGGTAATACGTAAAGGCCGTATTCATTAAAATTCGATAGGCCCACGATGAAAACTTCGCTCCTTCTTGGGGAGCAAATGAGCTCGCGTGGACATAAATTTTCGTAAAGGTATCCTGCACAATTTCCTCTGCATCACGCGGGTCACGGATAATGCCGAGCGCTTTCCGCAGAAAGGCATCTTGGTATCGATCTAGCAGCAGCGCAAATAACCACGGCTCCGTTTGGGAACGGAAAAGGAGCTCTTCGTCCGGCAACTCCCGAGCATCTTCACTATTTGAGAACCATTTCATATCTCTATAGTATCACTTCTAAATGAGCATTTATGACTATACATACTTTGCTTTTCGGGTGTAATTTTGGTATAACTGGGGGCACATTTATTCATTATTAAGAGTGTAATGACGGCTTCGAGTTGATGTTCCAGCAATTTGCCTTAGGGAAAGAGGCAAATTGGGAACGAAGTTCGTAATAGTCACTACGTTCGTTTACTCACTTACATGGCTGTCCTCTCATACAACGAAATTACCCAGAAGAAAGTTATCATTTTTAATGACGAACCCTGTCTGGTTTTATCGTGTCACGTCTTCCGTAAACAACAACGTAAGCCGGTGAACATAACAAGATTAAAAGGACTGAAGTCTGCCCGTCTCTACGAGCAGACCTTCCATGTGAGCGAGACCGCTGAAGAAGCTGATCTCGAAAATAAGCAAGTGGTATTCATCTACCGCAAACCAGGCGAATACTGGTTCCATCCCGTCGGCAAGCCAGGTGAGCGATTTTCACTTACTGAAGACTTTATTGGTGACCAGGGGAAATATCTCAAGGACCGCAGTGAGGTACAAGCACTCGTTTTTGACGAAGAAATTATTGGGATTAAATTCCCTATCAAAGTTGAATTAAAGGTAACGGAAGCCATGCCGGCCGTTAAGGGAAACACCAGTAGTAGCGCCCTCAAACAAGTGACCGTCGAAACAGGTGCGACGGTCATGGTACCTATGTTTATTAATGAAGGAGATGTGATTTCAATCAATACTGAGTCGGGGGACTATTCAGAGCGAATGGAGAAAGCGTAATTTTTATCCAAAATAGACTGGTAAACCCCGCACGCAGGCGGGGTTTATTGGTTTTTCTTGGTCGTGAATACTTCACGACGGGTTTTCTTCGGCGGCGACTCGTCTTTCTCGGCAGACAGAACCATGTACAAAATCAGATATACCGTTCCGCTCAGGCTGTAGGCTACAAATCCCCATAGCACCGAATCGGTCCAGACGTATACGGCAACAGCCGAGAGAAAAGCGCACAATATTGTCGCTTTTAGATCAATGACAATACTTACTTTTAAGAACGTCTTTAGCTTCACGACTCCCCCTTTGTTTGCAATCCAAATAAAAGTATACACCCACTAGTTAATTCGCAATAGACTGCTAGTGAGACTAAACCCCGAAAAAAACAACTCCCGGTAAGGGGAGTTGTTTTTTAATACTTAGCGAGAGATATACGACATCAAGGCCATAAATCGTGCCCGTTTGATGGCTCGAGCAAAGTCACGTTGGGCTTTGGCTGAAAAACCAGTACGGCGGCGACTATTCATGCGAGCGTGTGAATTGATGTAGTTACTGAGACTGGTGAGTCATTAGAATAAATAAGGTATCTTGAACTCATTTATAGCGACCCATCAGCAGTCGGTGGCCAAGCTCCCGCGTCTACCAGAAGCTTCACATCTTACGGGCGAAATTTTTTCCAAGACCTAGGACCCTCCTGCGAGACCTTCGTTTGAACTCTTTTTAGAGCTTCAGCATTTAGTGAATCCCCTGTTACGGATGACTGAAAAACTACCCTCACAAAAGTGAGACCTTGGTCAGTAACAGTATACATACTTGCCCCAGCCTCAAGTAATTGTTCGGCTAAAATCCACTCATCATTCCGGGCAGGCTTCATAAGTAAATCTGGTTCAGAAAAATTTGCGACATTGATAGGCTGTTGCGTTTCTCCTGCCGCCTGTTTCTTAAAAAAAGTAGAAGACATATCACTATAAGTTGAATTAGGATTGACCACTGGTTTACCTCCAGCCTTAGGGAACAACATCATGAATAATGCAATTGCTACAATACCAATAATGAGAAATATGATGCATCTAGGCAAATTAAACCACGGGGCTTGATTATGAAAAAATGAAAACATAATTGAAGATAACTTACTTAGACTTTGTGTCTATTTAATTTTATCAGAATTTGAATCACTCGCTTCAGGCTCGATTGCATACTTTTGGAAATATTCCTGGTAACTAGCACGTAGTTTCGCTAGCATTTGAGTCGAATAATACTCTGGATTAACGAGCATTAATGAAATAACATCTTCGCGCGCATGAATATCTTCGATACCAAAAACTTCATCACAATATTCATCAATTATGAGACCTCTAATATCTTCGTGAACCTCCCTAGACATCTTTGCCTTTAAGAAGCTGGCGTACCAAATATCATTAAACTGCTGAGTTGAAAAGGTGCCACATAAATTTTTTGCGTAATCAAAATTAGCAGAAAATGCATTATAAGCTACCACCTTGAAAGCTTCTACCTGCCAACCTTTATCGAGCATGCTATACACCAAAGGAAGCAGGCTTTCCCATCTCTCTGCAAATTGCTCTAAGGTGAAACGTTGCATCCCGGCTACAATTGACCAACCGCCTTCTACTATCTGCCCTTTTTCCTGCAAAAGCAGACCTTCGGTAATTTCTTTTGGTTGATTTATTTCCATTTGTATAAGCATAGCATAAACGAGCGCTGCACTATTACGGGCCTGCGTTACCATATAGGCGGTTTAATTTTGATCTCAAGTTCTAGGCAATATCTAAAAAACACGTTTGTAAGCAAACGTGTTTTTTAGACTAGGAATAGAGTCTTTTACTGACTTATTTTGACTAGCGAGAGATATACGGCATCAAGGCCATAAATCGTGCCCGTTTGATGGCTCGAGCAAAGTCACGTTGGGCTTTGGCTGAAAAACCAGTACGGCGGCGACTATTCATGCGAGCGTGTGGATTGATGTAGTTTGAAAGACTGGTAATGTCTTTGTAATCAATGTGTTCGAGGGTCGCTTTTTTGTGTAAGTTGTGTTGTTCCATACATTCAATATTTGGCTAATAAATTTTCAAATTCAAATTTTCAATTTCAGATTTTAGGGGGTGAGGTGCCCAAGATACGAGGCGCAGTGAAATTTTCGAGGGAGCGGTAGATTACTACCGTGACTGAGTAAAATTGAAACTGCAACGAAGTAGATTGGGTACATTCACATCCTAAAATGGGATGTCCTCGGGGTTGATGTCCTCGGATGGGTACTCTGGTAGAACCGGCGCCCCTCCTCTACTATCGCTACCCGTACTCGCTGTGGCCCCAGCGGAAGCGGCTGCGGCACCACTGCCACCACCGCCAGACTTTGGACCAAACTCAAATTTATCAATGACGATTTCTGTTCGGTATTGCTTTACTCCATCTTTTTCCCAACTATTTGTCTGTAGACGCCCTTCAACATAGACGCCACTCCCTTTGGTTAAATATTTAGCAATCACTTCGGCTTGTTTACCAAAGGCGGTGATATTGTGATACTCAACTGCTTCTTGACGCTTCCCGTCACGATCGTTATAGGTACGATTGGTCGCAACCGAAAACGAACACACTTGCATACCACTTGGTAGGGCTTTCATTTCTGGATCCCGGGTAAGGTTTCCGTAAACCATGGCTTTGTTGAGGTACATACTAGGAACAAATTACGAAATAAAACTACGCTACTTTTACTTCTTCAACCGCTTCAACCACTTCATCAACTACACCTTCAGTATCAACCACCCCTCCTTCAACGACACCCGTTTCATCTTCTACTACGTCAGTGTCGATGGTTCGAATTGGTGAAGATTCGAGAGCTTCGTGAAAACGGAACGGACTTGCTTCCTCTACCTTGGTCAACCTAACGAGGAGATACCTGAGCAGCATCTTGTGGTCATCGATTCCTTCAGTGAGTTCTGCCAAAGCAGCAGGAGCTAAGGTAAACCGAATCCAGCCGAAGTATGCACTTGTAAACTTTCGGTACTTCCCTTCGAGATATTTATCAATCTCGTAGGCGAGTTCGAATCGTTCAGGCGCTTCAGTATCAAAGATTTCTCCTCCAGCCTTCTTTATTAATGTCTGTAACTCTTCAGTTACACTAGTCACTTCCCCTTCAGCTACCGTTGGAAGTATGTGGAAGGCACATTCGTAGGATGCGAGGTCAACCTCATTTCCTTCAATTGTTACCTCGGCAGCTGGCATTGTTGTTTCATTCATGCGTACTGTTTGTTTATGAGATTACGCAGTAAAATCAAAGGGATTTTCTGAGTAATCACACGTTCTAATAACGTGGGTACGATACCACAAAAAAAGTGGGTATTCAAGCGCCTACCGCATGGTAGAATAGCGTCATGCATACCCGTCCTTTACCGCGCGCACACTACCTGGTTTTGGCCGGACTGAGTATTTTGTTATTTACCGCCGGCTATTTTGCCGCCCTCTCCTACAGAGTGAGTAACGACCGTAGTAGTTTAGCTAGTGAAAACGCTATTTTAATTCAGCAGCTCGCATCAAGTAGCGAGGCGTTCGCGATTGAACGCGAGACGGCGAGCAGTACTATCGCCGAACTATCGAGCCGACTGTCGCTTACCGCAGAAGAGTTAGATGACATCGAGGGTGACTACCGCAAAGAGAAAAACAAAAATGACGAATTTGAAGACCAAATCAAAAAAATCTCCGGAACGGTCGGAGTGCTCGACAAACTATCAAAAACTGACAAAGAACTACTGCAGAAATACTCAAAGGTGTATTTTCTGAACGAAAACTACATTCCGTCTAATATTAAACAAATAGAGAGTACATATCTTTTACCCGGACGAAAGAGTCAATCATTCCATGGCAATGCCCTCCCGTACCTCGAAGACATGATCGAAGCGGCAGCTGATGATGATATCGTTTTAAAAGTTGTTTCAGCGTATCGATCGTTCGATGAACAAATGCAACTCAAGGGTGCCTACACGCAATCGTATGGTAGTGGCGCGAACGCCTTTTCCGCTGACCAGGGGTATTCTGAACACCAACTCGGAACCACGCTAGACCTCTCTGACCCAATCACCAATGGACCATACCTCAGTTTTAAAAATACCGAAGCCTATACATGGCTTCAAGAGAACGCACATCGATACGGGTTTATTTTATCATACCCCGAAAATAATACGTTTTATGTATTTGAGCCGTGGCATTGGCGTTTTGTGGGTGAAGACCTCGCGAGTGACCTACATAAAGACGACGCCAATTTCTATGACTGGGAACAACGAAAAATTGATACGTATTTGGTTTCGATTTTTGACTAACTACTCACAGTAGTACACAACACAGATTATGTGTTGTGGTTTATTGTATCCCCGCAACGTCAGCTTCAGTTTCTTCTAGCGGTCGTCTTGCAACCACGGCAAAGAGTCCGATGATTGTTATGAGTGCGACCCCCAACGCTACCCAGGGAATAAAACGGTATTTCTCAGTTAGCCTGCTCTCCGCATCGTCACACGCATCACCAAGCGTATCACCGTCAGTATCGAGCTGATCTTGATTCGGAAGATTCGTACAGTTGTCGCTCGCATTTGCCACCCCGTCTCGATCGAAATCCTCACACGCATCACCTACTCCACTCCCATCAATATCGACCTGGTCAATATTAGACACCGCCCTACAGTTATCACCCTCGTCAGGAATCGTATCGCTATCTTGATCTACCTGTCGGTAATCTGGATTTGGTACGACGAGCCGCACATTGATAGGAGTCGTCGTTATCATGGCTCCACTGTCGAGGTTACCCCGCTCTCTCCCAAATTGTGTGACGGTACGGTCGGCATTAAAATAAACAAGATACGAACGGTCAGGTTGCGCCAAAAATCGTACTTGCTTCATCCGCGTAACTTCAGCGGTTTCATTCTGAAGTGAAAGTTTACTGAGTCGCAAAGGCTGGCCATAGGTAAAGGTGACATACCAGGCAGCGGCATTGGTCGGAGGAAATGAAATTTTTGTGCCTGACACTCGAGTTGTCGCCAAGACCACTCGCTCAGAACCATCAACGACAGCCCTCACACTGACAGTGTCGGGGAGGTTTACATTTCGATCGAGCGTCAGTTCAAGTTGTGCACTTGTAATCGTTTGTGGGTGCGTTATCACGAGGGTGGTTGTTTTTGCAACATCATCAGATACGGTAAATTCAGACATGGTCAGTGCATCATTATCAGAGAGAGCTCTAAATACCTCACCACTACCAGCCTCGGTAATGACCGATGGTGTTTTTACCATGGTAGCGTTCGTGATATAAGAAGACTGCAGATACTCACCACTTTCTCGCTCATACACTACAAAATTCGTCTCTTTAAAGGAGAGATTTTCTACTGGTAGCGCGACGATAGTAGGCACAATGATTGCACCAAAGGGAGGTGCTTCAAAAAATGATCGAAAGGAAGCCACCGGAGAAGTCTCTTCAAAAGGCATCTCATCAATAACTGGCTGCGCAAGCGCAACACTGTGTGAGACAGAAGCAACCAATACAAACATCAATATAATCCGCATAAACATATTACTTTTGATTAAACTTACGCATAAAGGCAGTCGACATCAAGAGCACCCCAACCACGAAGAAGGTGATGATTCGGCCAGCGAGTGCCATGTCCCACACATCAATTAATAAGAGACGCCCAACCACAAATCCAATCAGAACAGAGCCACACATTTTTATCGTTTTATTCTCACTACTGACACCCTGGATATACAATCCAATTCCACCAAGAGTATACAGAACGAGTGAAACTAATACCGCCTGATCATCAGAGAAGACACTATGTGAGACCAACCACACCAACAGTAATCCGTATATTCCGGCAATCACACTCAAGATTCCTGGTACCGGCACTCCATCACTTAGGGCTGGCTGTTTTGACTGAAGTAACAGCATGGCGGAGAATCCCAAGGACACCATCAAGAGAAGCAGTACATAGAAGTCCTCGTGGAGTACCCGCCCTTCTCGCCATAGCGGAGAATCAAGATGTTCAACTGAGAGCAACAAGGGGACCACAAAAAGGTAACTGATACGATACGCAATGCCGGAAGCAGCGGGCAGGCGTGTTGCCAGCATAATAAGTGCTACCACTTCAATGATGTATGCAATCGTTAAGAGGGGTCCAGAAAGTAGGGCTGCGGTTGCAGCCGCCAGGAGAATTAGACTGACCCCACTGTAAATATAAAATGGTAGAGGGTCACGGGTTTTTTGGAACATCACAAACGCACCAAAAGAAAATACCACCATCCATATCGCATACAATCCAGCCTGCCATACCTCCGGTGCAGCAGTAGCAATCCATAGCGTTACATACAATCCAGTTCCTCCGGCAAGGGCGAGGTGTTCAGCGTGAACCTTCATCTCACTACGACTCGCGAGACCCAAGAGACTACAGAGGAAGAAGAGGGCCGTAAAGCCAAAGCTCCACAGTAACGCCAACAGAGTATCGTCACTTATTCCAATCGACATATAGGGCGCCCCCCACAGCACCACCAGACCGAGTGCTATTAACGGGAGCGCGTTCGCACGAATCATCCACATGACCCATAGACTACCAACCACAATCACCGCCAGGTAAGAAAACAGCCCCATTACTGATGGTTCGGGAGTATTAGTTAATAGTGGTGCCGCGGCACCGATCAAAAGACCACAAATTGCCAAGGCTTGGCTGCGGGCTTTAACCGCAATAAATGCCACAAAAGCCACTGACAGAAACATCACAAACAGCGCTGAAGTGGGCGTAAACATGTCATAAAGGTTTCGCGCCGTAAACACAGTCATCACAACAATACCCGAACCAAGAACAGTAAAAATACTTCCTTGATGAACAGATTTTGGTAGCCTCCATACCCCGATTACCATACTGATAATACCGGCGAGTACCCCAAGAGCAATCCGACCCGCCTCCCCTACCCAATTATTCGCGAAAGCGTAACTCACAAACCACCCACATGCGAGCAAGAGCAAGAAGGCGCCAACTTTAACAAAGAAATCTTTTTGAAGCCACGCAATGACATTAAAGCCAGAATCCTGAGGCACCTGGTAGGACGCAGGCATAAAGGTAGGCGAGGGTTGTGTGACACTCGACTGTACTCGCGCCTCAAACGTGCCGGGTGGATAGAGCGGTGTCTGGGTTTCCGCTACTTCATGGACAGTGCCAGATTTTAGTTTATCGATTTCCTTCCGCAGGGAGTCAATCCGACGAGAGAGATAAAAGACGTACGCCCCAACCAATAGTATGAGAATTTCCATATACAGTTACTAGGAATAAAGTGGTCTTTATAAGTATACAAGGAACAGATACTCACCCACGGGAGAGTTGTCCCCCACTTACGTTCAACCTAGTCTTACGCCGACTTAGATTTTATAGAAGCGCTCAGCGTTCGCCCGCAGAACCTGTCGTACCATTTCTTCATCCTCCCCTCGTATAGCTGCGATTTTTTTATATACCGCTTTGACCATCCATGGCTCACCGCGAGTCCCCCGGTATGGCACGGGTGCCACATACGGACAATCGGTCTCAGCATGCATCAAATCGAGTGGGACGGCACAGACTATATCCTCGTACACCTTGGCAAACGTAATAACTCCGGTAAACGAAATGGTGCCACCAATCTCAAAAAAGAATTTTGCTTCCTCGTATGTACCCGCATAAAAATGAACATTGAAAGGTACCTTGGCGTACTGTTTCAAAACCGCACACACATCAGCATACACACTCCGTCCTGTAGGACTCGTCTCACCCGGCTTAGGACCCCGGGTATGTATCATGAGCGGTAAACCCATTTCATTTGCGAATTGGATTTGGGAAATAAAGGCTGCCTCTTGTATTCCATAGGTGTCGGGTGTGGTGTGATAATAATCAAAACCACACTCCCCAATCCCCACCACTCGACCTTTTGCAACACGTATCAGATTACGATAATACTCATCATTAAAAGTTTCTCCCTCCCCCCCTCTTCCACACACTTGAATCGGATGTAATCCAATCATAGCGTACATATGCTTATACCGAAGAGAGAGTTCTACTGCTCGCCCACTCGTTGTTTCATTGGTACCAATATTAATTACTGATACCTCTTCAAATAAACATCGACCTGCCACCACTTCAATATCAGCGTCAAAATCAGCCAGATTCAAATGAGCGTGGGTATCAATAAATGGTGTATCCATATTTATGAGGAAAGAAATTCTGTAATAACAGGATCATAGGTTTTGGTATCACCATACCAATGGTCTGATTCATGGGTAGTTATGAGAGTAGCGCTGGGCAGGTAGTGAGCAAGCGTCGCCGCGGTAAAACGATAATCAGTGGTCGGGTCGGCCTCATTATGAAATACCAAAGTCGGAGCAATAAGTGTACTCACAGCACCCCAATCATCCTTGAATAAATCTTTGGCTGCGAGATCAAATGGAATGCCAAAAAAAATACATTTGGTGGGAGTCAGAATGCCTTCAGCACACGCGACAAATGCTAATAATGAACCGGCTGACTTTGCCATTACGATTAACTCACTACCAGCAAACAGCGAAGTATCTCGTTCGTGGAGTTTTTGTAGTTCGGCATCAAAATCAATCATGGGGGCGGCGCTCTCCCAATGGTCATACTCTGCCAAATGTACCGAAGCAAAATGTGGGCCGTAGTGATCGCGCATGACTTCGCCCCAGGTCCGATTTTTAACACTATTTCCGGGTAATATAATGAGGTGCTGCATAGAGAAAAGTATACACCGGTTCGCCGGATTGACCACATGAGGTAGAATGGCTCCAGGACTAATGCAATAGGATACCTGATGTCATTTGAGCACCCGACTGATCCCACTTTTGCCACCCCGTGGTACACACGGATATGGTGGCCCCTCTTTCAATATAACGGTACGTGCCCCTAGGCGCGTACCGTATTTTCTTTAATACACGCAATAATTTCCGGAAATTCCGGCACCAAGAAATGTCCGCGATCAGTAAATGTGTGTAACTCTGCGGTGGGATAAATTTCTTTAAATGTCAGACTCTCGGTAAACGGTGCGAACGCATCATCCATCGAATGCCATAGGTGCACGCCACTCATGGAACTTAAAAATCCTGACCACGTCGACGGATCAATCGAAAATTCTCGAAGCGCAGCTGATTCTCCGCCCACTACCACTGGGGCAACGAGATGTAGCTGACTAATCAAAACGGGCAGCCGGTATTCAGTAAGGTAGCGCAGTAAAAATCCCCCACCAAGTGAATGTCCCATCAGGATGTCTCCGTCATTAAGATGCGGAATTATTTTCTCAAACCAAATTGACCACGCGATATAATCGGCATTTTGTTTATTCGGCATTGCAGGTACTATCACTTCATGAGTGGAGCATAGTACTAGTGCCATCTCATCGCGCCAGCGTTTTCTCTCGGGCTTATAGGGATTGTACAACCATGATCGCAGGGCGTCATAAAATTCTTCATCACTTACAAATGAGTCGCCGCCCCCGATAAACACAATTTGGATTTTTTCTGACATTAGCTTTCGAGACGATTAAAAAGGTTGTCGGGTTTTCTATTAGCGAGTACGGCCTCTTTTATAATGTAACTGGTTTCAGGCAAGATAGGATTTAGTAGTCGAGCAATGACGTATACCTCAGCCGCTAATTCACCAATGATTTGCAACGCTTTTTCTCTCTCAATTTTTACCAACTTAAAAGGTTCTTCCGTTGCAATTCGTTCATCGAGCGCCCCTATGCGACTCCATAGATAGTCACATGCGCTTTGGAAATTATACGTATCAAGCGCTTCAGTGAATTCGGTTGGAAATTCTGTAGCCTCAGGTCGAGCAATTGGTGTCTCGAGATGCGTTTCTGCCATTTTCATGACTCGAGCAACCAAATTACCCAAACCATTCACGAGATTGGCCGTATAATATTCGTCCATCTTTTCCCAGGTCAAATCAGAGTCATCAAATGGGTGTACGTGGCGAAGTAAAATATACCGAGTGGCGTCAGTGCCATACTTAGCGACCAGTTCATACGGAGAGATCACATTCCCGAGCGACTTACTCATCTTGTGGCCACCACTATTAATAAAGCCGTGATACACCACACGGTCGGTGGCTTTAAGATTCGCAGACTTGAGCATCGCTTGCCACATAATAGACTGAAAACGCACCTGGTCTTTACCAGCGACCTGCAGTGTCAGACCATCTACCCAAAACTTTTTAAATAAGCCGTCCGTATCTTCTGGCCAGCCAAGCGTTGAAATGTAATTAGTGAGAGCATCGAACCAAACATACATAACCTGAGTATCATCACCTGGCACGGCAACGCCCCAATCCATCCGTGACTTCTCACGAGAAATTGAAAAATCTTCCAAACCATTTTGTACGAAATTGAGAGCCTCAATGCGTCGCCACTCTGGTACAACAACCCCCTCAGGTGACAGATACTCTTCGAGATACTGCTGATAGTTTGAAAGTTTGAAAAAATAATTTTCTTCCTCGATTTCCTCGGCGTCTTTGAGATGAATCGGACATTTTTTACCATCTAGTAACTCCTCTTCTTTGTAAAATACCTCACACCCGACACAGTAGAGTCCGGTATATTTCTTCTTGTAGATATCTCCGGCTTTGACACACTTTTCCCAAATAGCTTGGACGGCGGTTTGATGACCAGGATCGGTAGTGCGGATAAAACGATCATATGAGAGATTAAATGCTTCTTTTAGTTTCTGGAACTCATGAGCGTAGTGATCGACGTAGTCCTGTCTCGATATACCTTTTTCGTCAGCTATTTGAGCAATCTTCTGACCATGTTCATCTACCCCCGTATTGAAAAAAACCTCCATTCCAATCAGACGCCAATACCGCGCGAGTGTGTCTGCCTGTACAAAGTCAATCCCATGACCCATGTGGGGATCAGCATTTACGTATGGCAAGGTAGTAGTTATGTACCTGGGTTTATTACTATTCATAGTTAAAATACTGTAGCACGAGTAGACCAAAAGAACAGACTCTCGACAAAATTGATATGTGTACTATAGTAAAAGTGGACGATGTTGTCTGCACCAATTTTCAAGGAGGACTTGAGGTGTTCTATAAAGATGAGCGGCTCGCGCTTTTTATTGACGGCGCAAATCTCTATGCGACGGCCAAGGCGCTCGGAATTGAAGTCGACTTCAAGCTCTTGCGCCAAGAATTCTCGCGTCGAGGAAAACTTGTCCGGGCGTTCTACTACACTGCTATCGTTGAGAATGAAGAATTCACACCGATTCGACCGCTCGTCGACTGGTTGTCCTACAACGGCTACACCTTAGTTACGAAGACCGTCAAAGAATACACTGACTCCCTAGGGAGAAAAAAGGTCAAAGGCAGTATGGAAATCAACCTCGCGGTTGATGCGCTCGAGTTGGCACCGACAATTAACCACGCGGTCATCTTTTCAGGCGACGGAGACTTCAAACCGCTGGTCGAATGTCTCCAGCGGAAAGGAGTACGGGTCTCGATTGTCTCCACTCTCCGCAGCCAGCCACCGATGATCTCGGATGAGCTACGCAGGCAGGCCGATAACTTTATCGACCTTGAGGAGTTGCGCGAAATCATCAGCAAACCGTTGATCAAACCACACACAGATCCCCCGATGGAGGGTTTAGCGAAATGAAAATGGGCCCATCTGCATCACGCACATGGGCCCATCATCTTTACCAGAGATACCGTAACTTTAGTTTTTAATTCTCTTTGCGAGGTCTGCGATAGTCACCCGTTCCTGCATACCAGTATCTCGATTGCGGACTGTCACCGTATCAGCCAAACTAGGATCTTCTTGTCCCAGGGTTTCAAAGTCAATTACAATACAGAACGGTGTGCCAATTTCGTCCTGACGACGATACCGCTTCCCCACATTTCCATTATCGTCCCAGGCGACATTGCTAAACTCTTTTTTGAGAAGCTGAAATACAGAACGCGCTTTTTCTACTAATTCCGGTTTATTTTTGAGCAAAGGTGACACGCACGCAAGATATGGCGCGAGATGTGTTGGCAACTTGAGGTACGTTCGTACCTCTCCATTCATCTCATCTTCAGTATAGGCTTCACATAATACCGCAGTCATCGCGCGCCCCACACCAAACGAGGGCTCGATCACATGGGGTACGTACCGACTCCCATCTGATTCAATATATTCAAGTGATTTACCACTTGCGGTCATATGAGCTCGCAAGTCGTGATCAGTGCGGTAGGCAAACCCCGCCAATTCATCAAAGCCTTTCCCAGGAAAATTATATTCAAAATCTATCGTACGCTTACTGTAGTGAGCGAGGTCATTTTCTGGAACTTCAAATTCCTGCACATTACTGCGTGAGAGACCCAAGTGATCAAACCACGTCCATAACGCGAGACGCCATTCTTCAAACCGACTCTCCCACTCGTCCGGATGTACAAAGTATTCAATTTCCATTTGCTCGAATTCACGTACCCGGAAGAGAAATTCTCGTGGTGCAATTTCATTGCGGAAGGCCTTCCCAATCTGTCCAATCCCAAAAGGCATTTTTGGTGACATAGAATCAACCACGTTTTTAAAATTCACGAATATTCCCTGAGCGGTTTCAGGTCGTAAATAGACAAGTCCTTCGGGACCGGCCACTGCCCCAATCCGGGTTTCAAACATCATATTAAATTGTCTTGTTTTGGAGAGCTCGTTCCCTTTTGGACTCTTTACTTCTCTTTCTCGGATTAATGCGTCAATCTGTTCAAGCGTAAGCCCTTCGGCCTCAACCCCATTTTCTTTGAGGAGATGGTCGGCGCGATATCGTTCACCCGTTTTAAGGTCTTCCACCATTGGATCAGAAAATCCGGCACCGGTATGCCCTGACGCTTCCCACACCTTGCTATTCATTAAAATAGCCGCGTCTAATCCATACATATCTTCCCTGCCATCAACAAACATCTTCCACCACTCACGTTTGATGTTGTTATTAAGCGCCACTCCAAGTGGACCTAAATCCCATGTCCCTTTGAGTCCTCCATAGATATCTGAGCCTTGGAACACAAATCCTCGCCGCTTACAAAGAGCGGTAATCTTTTCCATGGTCGTTACGGTTTGTTCAGTCATACCAAAAAATATACCCTAGATTCACCTAAAAGTCTCGGTTACGGCAGCGGTGTTTTTTGCACTCGTCCATTCTGCTCTTCAAAACCTGATTCAATACCCAGTTCACTACTGAGTGGTACTCCTTCAGCTCTCACCACCGCCCCGGTGAAGCGATCGGTCGCTCTGAACCGTTGCGCCCCCACTACTGCCGGCGTCACTCCAATTTGATTTTGGCTTGGCAGTAACCCAACTTGGAAGGATACATTCTTATTTGAACCGGCATCAATCCCGCCAATCGTCCAGGTTACTTCTTTTGAAATTGGATTAAATACAATAGATCCATCGCCAAGAGCGAGATTCTTCCAACTCACATACTGCGGGAGTGACGTGGTCACAACCGCTCCCGTGACGTCATTTCCTCCAGCGCTTGCTTGGAGGGCCACCGTGTATGTCGTCTCTGCATCAGCGACGGGCGGGACAGTACCACCATCAATAAATCCGGGTACCCCCCGAGCTAATTTTCTCGTAATACCCACTGAGGAAGTAAATTTGACTTCACGCTTTACGGTACCAACCAGCTGCTCGGTTGCTCGGTTTTCAAACACTCGCCTAGCGTAGGCATTTGCAGTGAGACTAAATGAAGGGGTTTCGGTTTTATCACTTGGTTTGAGGGTAAAAGTGAATTCTTTTGTCGCTCCCGGATCAATTTGAACGAGGTTTTGATTTCCTGACGGTTCATAGCGAATCACATCCTTGACGGAGTCATAATATCCATCTTCTACTTCAACTAACTCACGCACCAGGATATTTCCTTTTACTTCAACTTCAACCACCATGTCGTAGAGGGTTTCGGTCAGGGTGTTTTGAACAATCACCGTGACTGCCGTAGACTTCCCTGTCGCCAAGGTGACTACGTCACTCGTTTTTCCGTCAATTTCCATTCCCACATTAATAAAAGGCTGCTCAATTAAAAAGTCTGCGGTAGCATTAGCCAAAACTGAACCAATCATGAACTGATTATCTTTTTGTGGCGTTCCAATACTAAATTGAAGCTGAAACTCTTCAGATTGATTACCAACGATAACACCCTTAATGGTGATGGTAGTTGATTTTTCTGGGAGGATTTCATCAATTAACCACTCGCTCTCTCGATACATTGGTTCTGGGCTCGCTGTCGTGTATTCAAAATTACTCGGATAACTCGCTGAGACGAGGAGATTTTTGAGTGGGTTTGGCGAATTAGATTGGATAGTTAGTTTTACGTCAATCTCTTGTCCGGCTGAAACCTTTTTAACAGTATCAACACGGATAACGACTGGTGATGAATTAATTTTAAACGTCAGTGGATCGGCTTCTTTGAAGAACGTTCCGTTAGAATCAACCAACCGATATTCAATCGTCGCGCGAATTTGTTGCTCTTGATTTTCCTCACCAAAAATAATGGCACTGACCGGAACATTCACGGCTTCCCCAGCACTAATTCGATTAAGTGTCACCCGCTCTTCAAAAATTTCTTTACTATCTTCGCCGACGGATTTTGTGCCCGCTGGATAGCTCACGATTAATACCGCCGATTCAATCGGGACCTTGTTTTGATTCGTCACTCCAACCTGCAACTTCATTTCTTCTCCCCCGCCAATGGTTAACGGGCCAGCAATTGAGATGCCAATGTTATTACTCGAAATAAGTGTATTACCAAACATGAGGTATAAACTTGATAAACCCAGGACGAGCAAAAAGAGGGCTGCGCTCACCAAGAGAATAATCGCTCGATATGACAAACGCCGTTTCTTTGGCGGAATTACATCAACGGTCGGTTCAGTTAATACACCCGTACGCGGATCGATAACTGGGTTTTGAAGGGTTAAAATTTCTGGTTGGTCTGACCAGGCAGCCGGAGCGACGTGCGGAGTAGCGGACAGCTCATGGCGCACAACCGGAGTCGACTCAGTGCCCCGTTCATACAAACGCCGGCGCATGTCTTGCAATTTTTCCGGGTCTTTAAAATCTGGCATGGTGATACTAGTATACCACTTCTCTTAGAGATGGCTGACCGCAAGCGCTTGAGCTGTGGCTGTCTGAAGTGCAGGAAGAACGGCCGGTAGCGTGGTCGTGAGTACCGTAGGGAGATCGAGCGTGTAGAGTGACGTAAGTTGTGGTGTATCACTCATGTATCCTAATTCATAGAGAATGCGCGCCACGATAATTTCTTCAGCCAGGGGTCGATCCGACACTTCTGTAGCAGCCAAATGTACCAAAGCTGCTTTACATTCTGCAAAAAATTCAGGATGTGCCTCTTCACCTTGTACGTACCGGCGGATTAACTTAAGAACCCTCACGATACTACCGCGAGCTTCTCGAGATGTGGCTTGGGCAAATAGATTTTGTTCCCCATCAACACTCCCAATCCGCCAGCCGGACTTCCCTTTTATTAAGGAAACCGTAATCACACTAAAATCTTGCAGGGCGTAGCGTTGACGACTACGCTCTTCACGGACACTCCTCGCACTCGCATACAACATTCCTGCAGTTTTGGTAAAGAGAAGAAATGTTTTATCCGCGGTATTACTGAGAAAACTACCGCACACGATTGCTTCTGTAGTATAGACAATATATGACATACATGAACGAAGAGGACCTTTTTCAATCAAGCGTATTAATCGACCTTATGGACCGAAACGTTAAACGTGTACTCGCTCGCAGTTATCACGATTCCCATTGTCTCTCTGAATTCTATCTGGTTCGCTCCAACCGTTTTGCGAATGAGTTCATGGTGGAGAGATACCGCAGCCTCACCAGTTTCATCAGTTGCAATCACTAAAGTGATACGATCGGATGGCTCGAGGTCAGCCTGCTT
The DNA here is from genome assembly GCA_031430855.1 of Candidatus Kaiserbacteria bacterium. Classification (GTDB taxonomy): domain Bacteria; phylum Patescibacteriota; class Minisyncoccia; order Phycocordibacterales; family UBA918; genus OLB19. Next base: position 3,733 of record JANPCG010000014.1, on the reverse strand, counting down.
CCGCATCTCTTGAACGGCACGCATGAGTTCGCGCACTGCCCCTTCAGCTAACAACTCTGGTGTCAGCACTGTATCAAGGATAACCGGAGATTTCATTTGAGTGCTCATTTTCTCGACGGTTTTTACGTTCACCTCATCTTGCAACAAAAAGAAGAGCGGCTCTTCAACCTTAGGTACATCGGTACCAAACGTGAGTTTGGCGAGCGGTTGCCGCACATTTATTTTTGCTTTCGTCCGGACTTCTAAGGCTTCGGTGACAATCCGACGAACCTCATTCATTGCTAATAGTAACTCCTCATCAACCGCAGCTGCTGTGGGCCACGCCGTGAGGTGGACACTGATTGGCTCGTCCTCAGTTCGGACAGCACGATAGAGATACTCAGCATAAAACGGCATCACTGGTGCCATTACTTTTGCGAGCTCACGCAAAATAAATCGCAAGGTACTGAGGGCGAGCGTTTTATCACCCCCCTCGTCATTCTTTAATCGTTCCCGGGAGCGACGTAAATACCACACCGAGACATCATCTATAAAATCTGCAATTGGCCTCGTCGCTTTATCAAGCTCGTACGCATGGAATCCTGCGGTTGTTTCAGTAATTAATTGATAGAGTCGGGCGAGGATAAAGCGATCAAGCACATTATCTGAAGTGGCAAAAGCCGCTGTCCCATCGGCATACATCTCATACATGGCGAGCACGTTATGCAATCGTCCAATATTTTTTCGTTGTAATTCGAGGACTTCTTTTTCCGAGAAGTTTAAATCTTCCCCCCGGATAATCGGTGAAGTTAACAGATAGTACCGCATCGCATCAGCACCCGTTCGATCAGCTAACTCCATCGGGTCAGGATAATTACGGAGTGACTTGGACATCTTCTTGCCATCTTCGGCCAATGCGAGCCCATTCACGATCACGTTCTTAAACGGAGCCATACCAAAAAGTGCCGTCCCTAGAACAATCAGAGAATAGAACCAGCCTCGGGTTTGATCAAGACCTTCAGCAATGAAGTGAGCCGGAAAATGCTGCGCCAGGAAATCCTCAGTGTTCTTACCCATGTAATGATGCTGCGCATACGGCATCGAGCCTGATTCAAACCAGCAGTCAAATACGTCTGGTACACGTACAAGTGGTGTGCCGTCAGTATCAACGAGCACTATCTCATCAATGTATGGCCGATGATAATCCAATTCATAAAAGTCATTGTGGGGCACAGGAGTAAACGGAAGTGGCTTCACTTCGGCATTTTTAAGATAGCCTGCTTTTTTGAGCTCAATTGTACGCTCCATATTAGCTGCTTCAGCCACACACTCCAAGGCAAAAATAGAGCTCCCGTGACCAACAATCAATACATTTTCATTTTCATGAGTTGATTCAAAACCATACAGAAAAGCTCCTACTCGCTTAATTAAGTCGCGGCGGTTTTCTACCCCTGGGATTACCTTGGTAAATTTCTCTTCTTCATTTTCGTAATTAGCATTAAATTCATCCCAGGTTTTTCCTTCGTATTCTACTCCTACTTGAAACTCAATAATGCGTGGATCCTCAATGATAGCCAAGGGGTCGAGTCCGAGCTCTGACGCAACACGTTCGGCCGTTTCTCGGGCACGTTCGAGGCCAGAATGAACAATCATGGTAATACCATGATTGTTCATTGCTTCGGCAATGGAATGACACTGTTCACGACCGCGCTCCGTGAGTGGGTTACTACTCCCCATCACCGCACTAATGGTACCCATAAGGTTACTCTCTGCTTCGGCGTGACGGACCACATGGTACTGATTATTACGTTTTGGAATAAACATTTTGAGGTCACCCAAGGAACCTAACACGTGGTATCCACCCGTGGTAGGATTTTTCCAGATTGGTAGTGGTGCCCCCCAATAACGCTGTCGACTGACTGCCCAATCGCGCGCCCCTTCGAGCCATTTTCCGAACCGATTGGTTCCCACGTGTTCAGGCACCCAATGGACCGCCTGATTTGCCGCGACTAGCTCATCTTTTATTTTTGGTACGTTCACAAACCAGGACGTCGTCGCATAGTTTAAAAGCGGTGTATCACAACGCCAACAGTGTGGGTAGCTGTGCGTGATGTTTTCTTTTTTGAATACCTTCCCAACAGCCTGAAGCGTTTTTAAGATTTCAATATCGGTATCTTTGTGATCAATACCAGCCGCATCGTCATCCTTTGGCTTGACCAATACACAATTAAATCCTGCAACAAATTCTTTGAAGTGCCCGTTCGTGTCGACGTGGTGAATAATCGGAACGGCGTTTGCCTGCGCTAATTTCATATCATCATCACCATACGCTGGAGCGATATGGACCGCACCGGTCCCCTCCTCTCCTAACTCGACGTAGTCCGCATGCCAAATCTTCCACGTCGTACTTTGATCTACGACCTCCTCATTTAGGTACGAGAACGGCGGTTGGTATGACCGACCAACGAGTTCACTACCTTTCATTTCATTAACTACTTCATACGAAATATCTCCTAGCTGTGCGAGTCGGCCTTTGGCGAGGATAAATTTTTCGGTCGCTCCTTCGGTTGTAACAGCTACAGTTACGTACTCGAGATCATTATTAACTGCCGCGGCGAGGTTGCCCGGCAGGGTCCACGGAGTGGTGGTCCACACCAAAAGACTAGTGTCCGTTACCTGACCAGCTTCATCTAACAATGGCAGTTTGATAGTAACGGCAATATCTTTAATGTCTTTGTAGCCCTGGTTTACTTCAAAATTAGAAAGAGTTGTCCCACACCGTGGGCACAGGTGCATCGTTTTAAAGCCTTCAAAAACCAGCCCTTTTTTATGGAGCTCAGAGAAAACCCACCACACACTTTCGGTATAGGTACTATCCATCGTTTTGTAATCATCCTCCATATTTGCCCATCGTCCCATCCGCGGCACTACCTCTCCCCACACATCCGCGTACTCCATGACCGTCGCGCGAGCTGCTTCATTAAAATTTTTGATTCCGTACGTTTCAATATCTCGCTTGGTGGCTAACCCCAATTTTTTCTCAATCAGGTTTTCAAGTGGCAACCCATGACAGTCCCAGCCCCACTTGCGCTCGACCCGCATTCCATTCATGGTCCAGAACCTTGGGATAGCGTCTTTAATGGTACCAGCGAGGATGTGTCCGTAATGAGGCGTTCCGGTCGCAAACGGCGGCCCATCGTAAAAAATAAACGTTCCTTTCGGTTCCCCACTCGCCGGAGTCTTTATTGATGTATTAAAAATATCGTGCTCCAGCCAAAACTGCTGGATCATTTCTTCGCGTTTCGCTACTTCACTTTTCTCTACTTCAGGCACTACCGCCACACTATCATTTTCTCGTCCGTGTTGTTTACTCATAAAAATTAAGTTACGTATGTGTATCAGACATACTAATATGCCAATGTATCAGATCAGCTTTTTTATAGTACCATGAAAACATTTTTTGCCCAGAAAATCTCATATTTCAAAAACACCCCACAGAGGTAGGGTGTTTTATAAAAGAAAAATCTAATCTCTTTTGTATCTATTGGGCGAGTAATGCAGTCAGTGCTGCTTGCAAGACTGCAAGTTGAGCCAAGAGACTTGTGATAAGGGCTTGATTATTAGTACTTACACCAGACCCCGCGAGGTACATAGCTGAGACGTAGCCGTCAAATCCCGTAGTGAAGTTGACGTAGATCCAGGTGGTGCCATTGATAGTTACCTGAGTTGCTGGACTTGAGATACCAGTGGCTCC
>JANPCG010000013.1:0-264077 GCA_031430855.1 Candidatus Kaiserbacteria bacterium | reverse complement strand
AGTTGCTGAACGTATGAGGCCGAAATTGGAACATCGAGCGTCGCACCAATGGCAATCATGGTCGTCGGTTCACCATCGATACCGAAATACCGATTTATGATTTCCGGCAAACGATAGCCACTCGGTTTGGTCTCGAGGGCGGCAATAGCAGCCCTGATGGTTACCTTATCTTCAGCAGTCAACAAGTGCGCGATGTTTTCGGCCTGAGCCTTGGGCACCTGGTAGACGCTGCAGAGAAGCTTGGCATACGGAAGTGAGGACATGGGTCTCTCCTATCGGGTTTGTGAGATTGAACGATTTGATTCTGGTTATAATAATGTCACACAAAACCTACTTTGTAAATAGCTGGTAGTGAGCTTATTGCGTCAGGAGATAGTCGTCAAATGATACGTCCATAAAGTCAGTCCGCATGCCGCCGTAGCCTGAGGCGGTAAAGGCCGCTCCTCCATATTTTGTTCCGTCATCCATAACCGAGAAAACTTCGGTCCAATTTCCGGTTTTGCCGATATCAGTATAGAAGGTAAGGCGAACCTGGCTGCCGACGTTTTTAGTGACTGCCTTGAGACCAATCCAGGTTTTCGCTGGCAACAGGTTGGGGTTTGTGGTCAGATTCCAGGTACCTGGTAATACTTTCTTTTGTGCCATCGTGTAGTAGGTGCCGTTCTTTTTCTTTTTAATCACCGCCGTACCATCAACCCGGAGTCCAATGTAGTAGAGATTGTTCGCGTCCTGGTAGCGTGAAAAGAGTAACAGTCCATTTGAGGCATTACGATTGGGGCTCGCACTCAGGTTCGTTTTATCAACGCGGAAGTAATTACTTTGCGCGACATCCTGCCATTTGGTACGCGTCAGTAAACGAAAGATGTTCTGGGGATGGTAGCCGTTATCAGTATCAGTCGGATTATTACTAGCATACAAAATTCGCCAACTAGCCGTCGCAGGCAAGTCACCCTGGACCGTCGCCCCCACCCCGTTAGTTACTTTGAGGTATGCTCCCGAGTTAACGTACCAATAGGGACTGGAGGAAAGGTCAATTGAGGCACTCTCATTTAAGGTACCCGCCTGGGCAAAGGGATAGGTATACGGCAAGGTAATAGCCGACGCCACACTGGCGGCGTTCACATTCACCAGTTGCTGTAGGTTCCCCACCAGACCGGCAAGGAAGAGCATAAACAACATTTCAACACTAAAAATTTTAATAGTCATTACCGGGTACAGATCTTTGTCACTAGTATACCAGCGATTGTAATATTTCCTAATTGCTAATTTGAGCGTTATTTGATTGGCTTATTTGAGAAATTTGCATGATATTCTCGGGAGTATATTCACTGATTTGGAAGGAATTGAGGGTAATGCGGCTGGTACCAAGGGTCTGGTCCCAAATTTTCACCCCGACGGCACCACTCTGAGGGATTACCCCCGCTACATTCGCTGCAATCACTTGATTACCATCGATGTAACACTCAATAATATCGCCCTGCACCGCAATAGCGAGTTTCGCCTGGACTTTACTCATGACAGTAGTTTGTTTCACCTCACGCAAGATAAAGCGCTCGTTATCGCGCAAGAGTTCTATCCGTAACATATCTTCATTAAATGAACACTGTACGTAGTTGCTGTTGTTTTGGATTCGAGCGACCAAGAGGACATGACTGCCCGCTTCCCAAGTAATATCGGTCGCAAAAATGTAGTCACGCCAGGTAAAGGTCCCATCAATAAAACTAAAGGCCCCCTCTGATTGCTCGGTCGCATTAATACTGAGCGTTGAACCATTGAACTCAAATCCACCCCAGGTCGTTTTCCAATCAGTTGGTAATGCTGCAGCGCTTGTATACGGCAGCGATTTTATTTCCCCCGCTCGAAAGTGCGAGAGAACTTTCTCGGCAGCCCAAGTATTTACCTCATTTTTTGGTTCAATGCGGGAGAGGAAATATTGGTTATCAATTTCTTGTACCCCCACATGCATACCATTGAGTGGTCGTACCTGTTGGAAGGCAAGCTGGTAGTTAGCCGCGACCGCTTCGCCAATGGTCGAAGTAGCGAGCCCTTGCGCATTTTTTGAATCTTGCCCATAGTCACCAAAAGGGTAAGAGAACGCAATAATCGGCTGTCCTAATTTGGCTTCAATCAAGATTTTAGAGTTCGTGAGTTCAGCCTTCACGCGTGCTTGATACTCCGCGTCAGTTTCGAGTCGATTTTTGGTTTTTAACCACATTTTATTACTTAAGAATTGTCCTTTGGTGCCATTCGCATCAATAGCAACAAAGCCCCCATCAAGCTGCATGCCATGAGAACCGAGCTCCCACCGATTGGTGAGACTCATGAGTTTCAGATCGTTTTTATCAAGGTAGTAACTCGAGGCAAAGCTATCACTATTTAAAATTACCCCCGGAATAAACATCACGGCCGTGAAGCCATACTTTTTGATAATCGGATCGCCGACATAGAAACTATCCTGACGACCATCGTCAAAGGTAATTATGAAAGACTTTTTAGGGACAGGGGTTTGATTATTTAGAAATTGATCGAGCTGCGCCAAGGTCACCGTGGTGTAGCCAGCCTCGTAGAGGGTACGCAACTGATTATCAAACATCTCTTCACTCATGGAATACACCGAACCATCTTCAATCAAGCCGTGATATACCAACACGGGAATTGTGAAGGCATATTCATTTGGTGTCGGAAGCGGTTCATCCACGACCGAAGTTTCATCATTTAATCCCCCCACAAACTCACTATAGAAAAACGACATCTGCTTCTTTTGAAACTCAATAAAGGAGCGTACGTTAGGATTAACAAACATGAAGGTTAGCCCGGCCAAGAGGCTTAAGAACACAATAACAATACTGATGCGAATGAATGTCATACTAATGATTTACCGGGTCCCCCACCGTTGGTCACGGAAGGTGAAAAATGAGTAATACAAAATGTAACTAAACACAAACGACGCCAAGATCTGCCAAGCAATGAAGTACGCGACGTAGGTGCGATTCCCCTTCCCGCCAATTAACAATGACACAAGGATATAAATTCCGGCCACAATCAGCGCCCCAGCAACGTAAATTAAGGGCAGCTGCGCGTAGACAAAGAGGAGGAAATAAATATTCCAGAACGCTACTAAGGGAGTGAGGAAAGAAATCAGAATCAACGGCGTGTAATAAAACACACCCACGAGCCAGTCCGTTTTGAAAATATAGCCGAAAGTAAAGTAGCCATTTGAGACCCATGACTTCTTCCAACGAATCTGCTGGCGCATAAGTTGCTTCCTCGTGTCTGGCGCAATGGTGTAGGCGTGGACTTTATCAGTGTAGATTGCCTTGTAGCCCTGCTTTAAGACCCAGCCAGAGAGTGATCGATCGTCGCCGTGTTTTACCTTTACTCCCATAAAGGTTTCGTTCAGCCACTCATCCATAATTGGTAAGACCAACGTCTTACGGTAGGCTGACGAGCACCCACTACAACAAAACACCGAGCCAAAGGCTGATTCAGCCGCTTTGAGGATCTTAAAGGCGACATAGTAGTAGCCAGACTGCATTTTGGTAATGATGTTTGTATCAGCATTATCGACGTCCGCATGCGCACACACAGCGCCTACCTCAGGGTTTATAAACGGCAAAATCAGTTCATAGAAACTACTCGGTTCAATGTATGAGTCACTATCGAGCTGCACAATAATTTCCCCGGTCGCAATCCGGAAGCCGGCCGCCATCCCTTCGCGCTTGCCTTTATTTTTCTTAAAGTTGATGATGGTCAGTTGGGGGAATTTACGTTTTACCTTGCGCATTTCTTTGAGGGTCCCGTCGGTTGATCCGTCATTAATGGTAATCACCTCGAGACGATCTTTGGGGTAGTCCGCTTCAAAACACTTCACGAGTGTATGGTAGATTGCCACCTCTTCATTCATACACGGTACTACAATCGATACAAAGGGATAATACCCTCCGCGGTGGGTCTTCCGCCCTTCTTTGATAAGATGTGCGACGGTCGAGGGGTTGATGGTTGCGGCAAATAAACGGAAAAACTGAAAGGCAGTAATAAAAATCGTGTATGAGAGGAGGATTTTATTCACGGTCGACATATGCTCCGTCTTGATGAAAAACAGCAATACAATTAAGAACCCAATAGCGAGCATAATCAGGGTTTGCAAGAACAGCGTCCTTAAAAAGGGCACAAATTTCTCTAGCCGGGTAGCTGGGAGTTTATAGTGAGTAATAATTGGGTGTACTTTCATTTTTGATTATGCCTTACCAATGCCACGATAGACGAGACCAGCTTCAGTATACGCGGCCGCTGGTAGACAATTTCGACCATCAACCACCACTTTCACCTGGTGATTCAGGTACACCGTCGGGGTCAGTAATTTAAATATCGTGTGACCGGTCGCAACAATAACGGCGTCAGCACCTGTGAGTACCGACTCGAGACTATCATGGGTTGAACGACCGAGTACAAACGGATCAAAGGTGCGGACGGTGGCGCCCTTTTCTTCAAGGAGTTTGATGATTTCAAACGAAGGACTTTCACGACAGTCATCAATATCAGATTTGTATGACAAACCTAAGACGGCAACTATTGTCCCTTTGATAGATTTTTCAATAGCATTAAGGCCGTGTTGGAGACGTTCAATCGCAAATTCGGGCATCCCATTGTTAATCCGGCGAGCAAGCATCAAGAAGTCGTGATTAAAACCAAATTCTTTGGCGTACTCAATCAAGTAGTACGGATCAACGGGAATACAGTGTCCGCCGACACCACAGCCTGGATAGTGCGCCATAAACGCAAATGGCTTGGTGGCCGCACCGTCAATTACCTCTACTACATCAATCCCTAATTTGGTAAATGACATCGCGAGTTCATTTACAAACGCAATGTTAATATCACGAAACGAATTCTCGACCACTTTTACGGCTTCTGCCGCCTTGAGTGTACTCATCTGCTTTACTGAACCGGTGATGATTGATTCATAAAATTCGGCTGCCCGAGCGAGACCAGCCGCGTCTGAACAACCAACCACACGATTAATATTTTCGACATTCCACTTTGGGTCACCGGGATTAATCCGTTCGGGACAGTGCGCGAGAGAGATATCAACGCCGACCGTAAGACCTGAAGCAGCTTCAAGAATTGGCAACACTATTGCTTCACTCACTCCCGGATTCACGGTTGATTCGAGGATAATCAATTGACCCTTTTTTAGATATTGCGCAATACCTTTCGTAGCGCCAATCACTGGTTCTAAATTTGGAGTGTGATTATTGTGGACGGGAGTAGGGACACAAATAATAACGATGTCTGCTTCGGCAACACTACTGAAATCTGAGGCAAAGGAGAGGTTCTCCGCGAGCGGCAGATATTTATCAATCTCGACTTCGAGAAAGGGAGACTCACGTTTTTGTAATAAGGCAATTTTGGCGGTATCAATATCAACGCCGGTAACAGAAAAACCCTTACGCTCAACCAAGAGCGCCAAAGGTAACCCAACATAGCCGAGGCCAACGACCGTGACTTTTTGCATTTTCATTGTGTAATTAAATCATTTATTAGCAGGTATGTCAATGTCTGACAATAAAGACTCCCCACATACAGACGGACGAGAACGGACATTATTAACAAAAAACCGCCCCCAGAGAGTATCAGGGGACGGGTGGAAAGTAACTGTAGTTGTTACCGATTAGGGTTTGGCTGGTTCAGCCGATGACGGTATGGCCGTCGATCTTGAAGCCTTCGGTTGCGCGCTTGGCCGTCATGCGGTCGGCCAATGTCTTGGCGAGCCAGTGCCCAAGGATATTGCTCGCTGCTATGCGAGACAGACCTTGGGCTTTGGGTCCACGGTAGAAATTCCAGACGGAATCCGAGACAGCTGAGCCGTGGTCAAGCGCCACGATTTCAACTTCGAGACCGTTACGTTTGCCGGCAGCGAGCCACATACGCGCGTAGGCTTCGAAATAGAAATTGGAAGCAACCACGATAATCTTCGTGAGCCGACGCTTGCGCGCAAGCCGGCACGCGTTCCAGCTTTCGCTAAAGGCGTTTAGGCCCGGAACCTGAGCAGCATTGATCGTAGGCAGACCATGCTGAACAGCCAGACGATCGGCGTTGATGTTGGCCAGCGTTCTGTCGGGATAGTCAGTCCCGTAGGGGACCATGCCGGTAACCCAGAGCTGATTGCCGGTCTGATACTGGGCACGCACCGCTTCAGCGCGAGCGGCGTCAATCGGGCTAACTGCCCGGTAATCGTCGTAGTGTTGCGGACGACGAGTGAAGCCACAGGCCACCTGAATGATAGCCGTCTTCGAAGCATGAGCACCCATGTGCTACCTCCCTGCTGGTTGATGGTCAGAAACAAGACTAGCAATAGACTACCACAATATATACAAAAAGTCAATCAGCGGAGCTGACTGACTTTTTGAAATAAGGTTTAAAAATATGGTTATTTCCGATTGGTATAGAGTACCGTTGCGTAATCTGCCCACCATTGCCCCGCTCCTGGTCCCCCGTTACAATTTCCGTCAGATTCACCGGGGAATTTGATCCAGAGGACAGCATCAAGGGTGCCTTTGGTACCAGGGAAAATAGTCCCTGATTGACCAAGGGCGCGACCGCCCGGGTTACACCATTCCCCATTTGTGGCGCGGCCGTTGCCGTTTCGACTACTATCAATCACGTAGTGTTTGCCGCTAAGGAGATTACTCAGATACGTACCGTAGGTGACGTTATCTTGCGTACTCGCATAACTCGAGACATTAATCGAGAAGCCACGTGCACTTTCTACACCTGCACTGCGAAGGCGTGACGCCATCTCTTCAGCATTGACCCAGAATGGGTGTCCAGCATCAATGTAGACGAGGAGTTTCGGAGACGCTTTACTAAGCGTATTAGCGGCGTACCGAATCATTTCGAGACGTTCAGCCTTTTGCGTACCCGAGACACAGTTAAGCATCGCAAGCGCGTCTGGTTCAATCACGACAATCGCAGCTGAGTCTTTAAACACTCCACCCAAGCGATTAATCCAGGCTTTGTAGTCAGCCATGGATTTGGCTCCACCAGATGAGTACGAGTTGCAATCGCGTTGCACGATGTTATATAACACAAAACTTGGGACCTGATTTTTGGCAGTGGCAGCCGTAATAATGGTACGAATGAAGCCATCAGTTTCGTAACTGTCACCATTCAGCCACACAGCACTGGGCTGATTGAGAATATAGGTGTGAGCGGTCTTTTGGGTTGGGTTAGTTAGTTTGGCGAGCGTATTTACGACCGCCGGCTTGGTGGGCGTATAGAGTGAGGTCTTCCCGAGGACAGTTGTCGCAGCCGGTAGCTTACTCGATGAAGCAACGACCGGAACGACCGGCTTTGGTGTTGTTGTTACGGGTTTTGGTGCAGTATTTGTGACCGGCTTGGGTGTGGTACTGGTGGCTGGCTTAACGGGAGTAGTCGTTTGTGGGGTAGTCGTTACAGGAACGGAGGTGAGGACAACGGGTGGAGTGACGGCTGGCACTTTAATATCAACACCGCGGCTTTTAAATTCGATATCACTCTCCCCTGGTTTGCCTTTCCAATATAATTCTAAGACTTCACTCGCAACGAGCGCTGAGGTATTTTTATCAGTAATCGAAAACGTAATGGGGTATGGTCCCGCTCCTTTCCATAACCACCCGCCGACGTTTAAGGCAGCGGTAAATACTTTTGCGTTCGCGTCTTTGTAGACAATATTCTGGTGTCCACCCTCGGCGTTCCAGAAGGCACTCACTTCCCGGCCGGCGTATCCTTCAGTATGAAAAATAAATTGCTGATTACCACGCACTGGGCCAGCTACCCACTCTACCCGGAATTTTTGCGCTGGTGTAGCAGTACTCGCAGCTGGCGCAGTCACCACGGCGCCCATCTGAAAATCAGGCACCACAAAATCGTCAGCAAAATCTGCTGGGCTGCGCGTATCAGTCGTGGTGGCTCCGACCGCAACACCGGCATCAGCAAAGGTGGCGGCTGAATACCCGACTACCACGGCCATGCTCGACGTGGCAATCACCTCGTTATTACGCGAGAGTGTTGTGAAGTGAATCTGGTATTGATTATCTCGTTTCCAGTCCCACGTGGCGGTATTTACCTCAGCCACAAAGGCGGTCCCATCAAACTGCATTTCGCCTGACTGTTTCCAGTCTTCAACCGACCACATAACTCGAAGTTCACTGGGATTATACTTTGGGTCAATGTTTACCCTAAAGGTCTGGATTTCGGTCAAAGTCGCAAGCGGCTGGGGCCACAGCACACTCATCGCCCTATCTTCAGTCATAGGCTTCGGGAATAAATTACCGTACGAAAGCGTAAAAAGAATCGCCAAAATTATGATAATGGTGAGCTCGAGACGGGTCGACGTTTTTTTAGGGGCAAAATACTTCATAGCTTCTAGTATACAATATGCACCATCACAAAGACGCTAAGTTATTGATTACTTTGATATAATTGCCAGATATTCGGGAAATTGTCGTTAAATAGCGCCATCCCAAACCACGTCCAGTTGGCAGAGTAATAATTATCTGGATCACCCCAATAGGCGGTTTCAGTCTCCTCTTCGACCACCAATTGATCTACAAAGAGCGTGTTATAGATATCCGCTGATACTTGGGGGTCTGAGGAAATATTAAGCGCAGCAAGAATACCGGCCGCCACCGCCAAGTTTGGATTGCTACTGATACGCTGACCACTCGTGAGATACAAATCACCAAACGAACCACGTTCTGCCCACTCCCGTTCAAACTGCGGCGAGACGACGTTGAGGTACGCAATACTCTGTGGCGTTTCGTACCAGGCAGCATCAAGTCCTACGCGCCAGAACGTCCGGAAGGCATCGTAGCCAAAGTAATCAGCGCCACCAGCGGCAATATACGGATTCGCTGACGAGAGGGCTCCCGTTTGATTGTTAACCAAAACCCAGTTTGGTGGCAAACCGACACCGCCGCGCATTTCGATACGATTTAACGTTTCGTAGGTATCAGTCGCGAGGGCATTCCATTCGTTTGCATGTTCGGTGTCCACCTGAGCAAAGACCCGGTAGTGTGCCGGTGAGAAATACGATGGATTAAGCAAATACCCACCGGCCTGTGCCGCGAGCGATTTTTCCATTGGGAGCAGGTAATATGTCCCATTAATAGAAACGACTGTTTCGCTCCAGATGTCGGCCAGGATTTTACGCGCATCATCAAGGTACGCCGGGTTATCAAATTGCTGCGACGCAAAAATGAGGGAGAGGGCAATATCAAGGTCGGCGTCGGTGGCGTTGGCGCTATCCGTTTGCTGATCATCCTTCCACTGCCATGAGAGTAATGAATCGTTCACGCGATGCTGCATTTTGTGCTGCGTCCAGAGCCATACTCCCTTAAAGGTGTCCTGGTCGTTCATCTGGACGGCCTGAAGCATCGCGTATGACTGACCCTCTGAGGTCGTGTATCCCGTTTGTGGATCAACTACCTGTCCGTAGGAGACAATGAAGTTCTGCTTGTAATGATTCCAGGCATACAAGAGCTGAGTGCGCGTGTTGTTATTGATACGATGTAAGGATACCCAGTCACCATTGGTGGTACGAAAATTTTGGATGTCCGTGTAGGAGGTACTATTTTTATCCCATTTGGTCACCGGGACCGAGTTGCGAATCGCATCATACACAACGGGCATTTTATTTAAGTCAGCCTGATACAACATTTCATGCGTGATCAAAACATAATCAAAGTTACGCCAGTCATCACGGTATTTGGTATAGCGAATCGCCGGATCCATTGACACCTTAAAGTACCAGTCGGCGTTATTGAAGACTTTTTTGTTTACATATTCTGGGTTACGTAACTCCGTTAAGCCGTAGATATCCGTAATAATTTTAGCGTCGGCGGGTAGGTTTTCTTTGACCCATGCTAAGGCGGCGATTTGATTGCTGGTTTCATCAACTGTCAGATACTTATAGGCCTTCGGCGCGTAGTGAACACTAAAGGTAATGAGCATTACCGTAAACAGTACGACCGAGACTAACTGTGGGACTTTGAAGCGATCGAGAATATCAGTTTTGATTGTCGCCATCAAAAATACAATCGACATCGCCAAAAATGGCACCAGGGGTAAAATATAAAATCCAATCACCACTCCGCCGCGAATCAAAAAGAGGAAATAACCCAAGGCTGCGAGTCCAAAGAAGCGGTACTGAGGTTTGAACACCGTGATGATGAGGGCAGCAAATAGTCCAAACGCCCCGACGTACACGTAGGTACTATCCAAAACCAGCCAGTGCACTACGTTATCTCGAAAAGAGCTCGTCGCCTCCCAGAAGTGTGCCCCGGTCCCCCGTGAGGCCTGATACTGAAGCGAACCCAACAAGCTCACGTGGCCAACGCCCGGAAAGAGTTCCGTTTTAATCATCGCAAAAATCAGCCAGAGACTCACAATCGCCCCCGACGTGAGCATCCAGCCCATGGTACGGAAGCCTTTATGGACTGCCCACTTGGAGGTTAGAAGGAGGAACAAGAATGCTGGTCCAAACATTACCGCCGTAATCTTGGTCACAACCGCACAGCCATAGAACGCTCCACTCATAAGGACGTGGCGCAATTTTACCTGCGGGAGATACAGCATCAGCACCGACAGCAATACAAACGTCGCCTGGATATTATCGAGGAGAATGCGTCGCTGAAAGTACGCCGTTAAGGGCGAGACTGAAAACAACAGTATCGCAAACGCCGCCAGCCACGGCGAGGTCGTCACCCGGCGCACCAGATAAAAGATAATGCTCGCCTGAAAAATATGGAGCAGCCACATGAATACCCGTCCGGTGTACAAAGAATTACCAAAGGTATCCCAATCGCCCCCAAGCAAGGTTACCCAGCTCGCCAAGATAAACCAACCAAACGGTGGGTGGTCATACCAATATACATAGGGTGTGAGTTCAGCATTCTCTTTAACCGAAAAAGCCTGGGCCATATAGGTTCCCTCATCACTTTCAAAGTACGGATAATAGAACATGTTGTACCCATGTAGGAATGCCACAAACAACATCATCACCCCAAAAATAATCTTCGTCTGGTGACGTGCTATGGTCTTGATGATTTTTTTGAGTTTTGGGGGAAGTGTAAACATATGCTATTCGGACGCTGATACTGAAGCAGATAATGGTACATCTATTACAGATGCCACTCTCCCTTCACGGTGTTTGTTAATATGTTCGGTTTTTTCCCACACGTTGATATTAGCGAGATTTCGATACACTGCGCGAATACTCGCAATCACGAGAAGTAACGTGTACGGGTAGAAAAACACGATAATAATCAGTACGTAGTAAGGTGAGAATTTAAAGTTATACTCACGTGTAAATTCGTAGAAACCAATCACGAGAGTGATGATAAACCCCGTAAATAACAACAGTGGTATATTCGACAACAGGGCCAGGGCCGGCGGTAAAGAAACAAACGTCATCATGATAATTCCAAACGGAAGCAACAAGGCCGCAAAGGGGATAATGAGTGGCCACGAGAGAATGTAGGCCGCCAGGAAGCGTTGTTTAAAGGTCGGAAATTCCTTAAAGGTACCACGCGCGAGAATCTGCAAGAAGCCTTGCGCCCAGCGGGTCCGCTGCTTTACAAAACTAACCACTGTCGGCGGCGTCTCTTCCCTGGTGGCGTACTCGGCACTATAAATTACTGACACCTTCGCCCCAATTTGTGACAACCGAATACCAACCTCAGCGTCTTCAGTGAGGCAAGAGATATCCCAACCGCCGACACTCTGTAAGAGCGTACGACGGAAGAAAACACTCACGCCACCTAAAGGTGCGACCCGATTTTTGGCATAAAAATGGAGGCTCGATTTAAACCAGAAGTAGTACTCCAAGACGTTAAAGATTGAATACCAGTTACTATCATAATTCATCAGCTGCACCCCACTCTGCATCACATCGGCCTGCGTTTTAATGAGGGCAGTATTCACCACCTTGAAGAGATCAGTGTGTGGCTCGTCCTCCGCATCAAAAATTGCCACAAAGTCCCCCGTCGCTTGCGCTAAGGCTTTATTTAATCCATGTGGTTTATTAACGGGGGTTTCGTTATAAGTAACCAGTTTGATGGTATCAACCTGCAGTTCAGCGATAGTGTCCTCGACGATACCAATGGTCCCGTCGTCAGTCCCTTCGTGAATAACGACCAGGATTTGTTTTTTGTCAGCCGGGTAGGAGAGGGCATGCATAGCACGGATAGTATCCGCAATGGTATTCTTTTCGTGCTTACAGGGAACAATCGCAGTAAACGAAAATAATGGTGGAAGGAACGTCCCGTCACTTGTGCCTGCTTTGGTATTATCTTCATTCTCCCACGCGTAAATCATTAAAAACAGCGCAAACAAGCCTTGGGCAATGACGAGCACGTACACCATGAGCAGAAGACTGCTCCACCACACGGTAAAATCAAGGAAGAAGCTAAAAATGATTCCTAAAAAGGTAACTACCGCGATGGCAAAAACTCGTTCGAGTGAAAACAGATTAAGACTTTTTTTTTGCAAAACCGGTTGGAGGATAATGTAGACGAGAACCAAAGACAAATGGAGAGCAATCGCAGAAGCGATAACTCCTCCGCCATGTGCCGTTACCCACGGAGTCAACAGGAGCGCCGTTGTCATCACAATAACCCCATAGAGACCAACCAAGCCGAAATCTTTTTGGGAACTAAAGCGGTAGTGATACCGAACCAGAGCAAACTCTACCATCGGAATCATAGCGAAAATTACCAAGAGAATCGTGAAGACATTCGTAACAGTAATAGTGGTATACGGAAAGAGTGCACCGGAGGGAATAAAGATTGATGCCAAGAGGAGCACAATGAGCTGCAAGACCAAGGCAGCACCGGCAACCATGACCACCTTTACAAGAGCGCTACCGCGCGCACCTGTTAAAAAGAGATAGAAAATATCTCGGTACGCTAAGAGACCCTGGCGAATAGTCGCCTTACTCTCCTCCTCCTGACGTTTCAGAAATGTAAACGGTACATCAATGACTTTCGGCTCATCAATCGCTGACAGAAGTTCCACTAAAATTTTGAAACCAAGTGATGAGAATGACACCCGGGAGAGGAGCGTCCGACGAAAAGCAAAAAAGCCAGTCATTGGATCAGTCGTCTTGCGCGTTGATGGTAACAGGACCCACACGAAATAGTTACTGACTTTCGAAACAAATTTACGGAAAAAACCATTGAGTCCTTCAGCGCTACCGCCACGAGTGTAGCGACTTGCAACTACGACATCTACCGGGTTCTCCATCACGGTACGGACCAAGTGGGCAATTGTCGCCGGGGGATGTTGTAAATCAGTATCCATACAGACAACAATGGCTCCCCGAGCAGCCACAAAGCCGCGCTTAAACGCCATAGTAAGACCGGTTTTCGCTGCCGCTCCTGAACGCTTGATTAAGGTAATACGACCCGGATAGAGTTTTGCCGCCGCTTCGATAATACTTGGTGTATTGTCACGACTGTCATCCACAAAAATACATTCGTAGTCGTAATTCGCTGCCATCATTGTTTCATTAATGAGACGCAGTAACTCAACGACATTTTTTGATTCGTTGTAGGTCGGGAGGATAATTGAGACATGCGGGTTACCACCAGCCACTAAAAGCGTATGCTCGTCAGTCGTATTTGGTTGTATTGTCCGCGCAAAGTGCATATCTGAATTAATTATTCACCCTGGAGATTACCGTCAATCAGATTAGCCACCTTGATTCCTTCAGCGACCGCATAATTAGTACCGCGATCTTCTGGGAAGATTTGGGTGTAGTTTGCAAGGTATACATTCGGAAGTTCACTTTGGTACGGTGGGATTTTGGCCGCGTATCCTGGCTCAACAATGTGCTGCGCGTTCTTAAACTTAAAGATGTGATTTGACGTAATGGTTGATTCATCAAAATCAGGGAAGATATTCTTGATACCCTGAATCCAGAGGGTCTTGATTTCTTCGTCGGTCATTTGGTAGTACTTGTGATCATGTGGCACGTAGGACCCAATGTAGTACACATTCTTCCCATCTAACTTCTCCGTACCAATAAGGGCCGAGAGGCTGAGGAGCACCAAAAATGGCTGTCCGAGGTCGTTTACATTGTGCCAGTAGTAATCTGTGAATTTTTTGTCGGTCGTAAATACCATCAAAATTGCCCCCAGGTAGTCAATTGCTGAGAGCTTATCGAGGGCAGCGGTAGAAACCGCATTTTGCGGCTGATTAATTAATTGCTTAAAGACATGAGAAGGGGTCGTAGCTAACACCGCATCAAAAACCCGTTCGGTACCACTGAATACAATTGTTGCCGTATTATCACCCTGGAGGATAGCTGATGGTTTGGTGCCCATAATAAAGGTAACCCCACGCTTCGTACACTCAGTTGCAAGGGCGTCGGTGAACGTGCGGAAACCGCCATCAAAGTACCCGAGCTTCTCTGTTACATCACCACGGTCTTTGGAGTTGGCGCGGACTGCGACCCGACCCCACACGTATGACATCGCAATCTTATCGTAGTAATCAAAGAATTTTCCTCGTAATACTGGCTCCCAAATAATCTTGGTTACCTGTTCCCCACCCCACTTGCGCATCCAATCAATAGCAGTGACCTCAGCAAACTTGTGCCACCGGGTTGCTTTTGAGAGGTAAAGCACGACGAGACCAGCTCGAACCCGATTAATAAAACTAAGCGGCTTAAAAGTCAGCAGGTCACGTGGCGTCATAAATGGATATAACGTCCCACCGTAGGCCAAGCCCGTTGAGCTCGCGTGGAAAGTGAGGGTGTCTTCGATACCTAATTCCTTGGCCATATTAATAATATGACTGTCGGTTTTGTATAAAAAGTGATAAGCCTTCTCGAGCGGCACCCCATCGATATCAAAACCAGCCACTAAACCACCAAGAGTTTGTTCGGCTTCAAAGACGGTCACCTGGTGACCTTTTTTAGCGAGCGTGTAGGCAGACACAAGGCCAGTAAAACCACCACCGATGACGGCAATGTTTTTTACCTCTCCTTTCTCGACGACGACATTTTGAATTTTGGTTGACATACAATCAGAAATTAAATGGTGGTTTTAAAGGTAAACGTTTTATTTATAAAGTATTGCAGCACCACAATTGGTGGCAGCGACACAATTTTGGCAATATTCGCATCAACATTAAAGTGCACGAGGATTTGAATAATGACCGCACTCGTGAGCATTCCAAAGAGACTGACGACCGCATAGGATAAAAACCGTGACCGAATCAGGTCTTTGGTCTTAAAGTTATAGCGCGCATTTAAGGTAAAAGCATATACCATCGCGACTGACACCGACAGCAAGGTAGCAATCGACGGAGGGACTGCAAATACGTTATAAAAAAGGAGGAAAAACCCCACATCTACCACCATGGCAGACACACCAATGACGCCATAAACTATGACATTCCGGTGGATTTGATAGAGGGATAAAACATTCATACACAAAGAATAACGACTAATAAACAACGACTGATCAAACAAAGAGCCAACGTGAGACTGCGAGGAGAGTATTTCCAAAATAGTAGCACACTAAATTGATTCTTGCAAGTTTTGGCACAAAGGTAGCCAGACACTAGGCCGTGCTTTGGACACTTTTATTGCAATTCCGCGTAGACAACTAAATTATGGGTGTACCGCGCCTCCCCGCGATCGAATGTGCCCGTACAGGTAACGAGCCGCAAAACCGCTCCTCCGTCACTTGTGTAGACGCGATTTGAGGGAAAATCTGACTGAGCGTAGCGGGTTAATTCGGTCACTTTAAAGGTAGCGACCGTATTGTCTGCTCGTGTGACCTTGATTTCGTCGCCGATATTGAGCTGTCCGAGTGAGAAAAACACCCCCGGCCCGTCTTTGCTATCAACATGACCTAGAATCACCGCAGCTCCTACTTCCCCTGGAGTCACCCCATTTTTGTACCACCCAACCTCGGTATACGAGTCAGGTACCATAATTGTTTGGTCAGAATTTAAGCCTAATGGTTCAACAAAGGTCGTATCGACGGCCAGCTTGGGAATTTCTAAACGAGTAGGAACTTGGCGATAAAATGAGGTGGTTGTGCTATTACTCTCATCAACCGACACCTCATAAATCATTGGCTTTAAAACTCCGAATAGATTGAGTGCCACGTAGAGAGCAGCGACCACTATCGCCACAATGGCAAACGCCACTACCCTGCGGTAGTGACGTGTGCGTACGGTGCTTTTGTGGGTACCGTCTATAGTCATTGTTTATTTTGTGATTTTTAGTCGAGTCGGAAGGTACGCGTTGAGGACCGGGAGACTGATACTGAGTGGAGACGTTCCACCAGCTCCCGTATTTGGAGCTCCAACCGGGATAGTTGAGGTCGCTTCACCTAATACTAGTCCAGCAGGATTCGACGTTGAAGATCCGAGGACTTCGCCACGCGGTGCTCGCTTGGTGCGTGTACCACTGCCACCGTTTCCACCACCACGATTTTGACCGACAAAGTCGTTACCGAAGTTGTATGGACCATATGAACCAAGGACGGCAGCGTGCGCAGTTGGCACAAGCCAATCTAACAGAGTGAACTCCTCTACTTCAGGGACCGTTACGGTATACGTACCATCACCATCAGCGAGCGAGAGTAATACCCACCCGTCTTCAGTCAACTCAGAAATCTCCCATGTTCCCGCTGGAACAAAGAATGAGTAACGGCCGTTTTCATCAGTAACATCGAAGTAAATTGCTTCGTTATTTTCGACGTTTACTGCTCGTACGGTCCAACCCTCGAGGACTGGCTCTTCATCACGATTATCATCTTCATCTTCATCGTGCCAGACAAAGCCAAAGATTTCATAGGTATCTTTGTCTTCATTGTCTCCATCACCACCATCACGATTACACGTGACCCCAGCAATCTCAATTACGATATCGTTATAGTCACTGTCACCAAGATTATTAAAATCTTCAAATGCGAGAAGGTAGGTATTTGCACTTGGATTATAGACCGCGACATGGTCTTTCTCATCATCATTCAAGGCCTTCTCTGAGAACCAGGTTTTGTCAGCTGACTGCAAGGCAAAACCAAAACTATTAGCATACTCAGCTGGAATTGTCACTGAGACAGAGCTCTCGCCGTTGGTATCAAGCGACTGAGTGAGTACTGGAGTAAAAGTAAGGTCATCACCTGCTTTGTAGTATCCGACAATTTGGGTATTCCCCGCACGCTTCCCAAGGACACGCATCGTGAATGTGACCGAATCAGCGTCTGCATCAGCTAAATTCCAGACCTGGTAATTTCGTTGGTCTGCTGCAATATCGACTGAAGCATAACCATGATCAGCGAGCATTTCAGCTACCGTCTTTTCACCCGAATCACTTTCAATAATAAATTCGCCCTTATCTTTTAAGGTAGAAGGAATTAAACATGAGTTAATTACCTGTGGTGTTCGGTTACAGGTAACTTCATCAATTTCAATCACAATGTCGTTGTAGTCACCATCACCAAGATTATTAAAGTCTTCAAACGCGAGGAGGTAGGTATTCGCAGATGGATTGTAGACTGCGACATGGTCTGCTTCGTCGCTATTGAGTGATTTCTCTGAAAACCAGGTCTTATCTGCTGATTGCAAGGCAAACCCAAAACTATTAGCGTACTCAGCCGGGATGGTAACCGAAACAGACTCTTCGCCATCAGTATCAAGACTTTGGGTCAAGGCTGTTGTAAAAGTCAGGTCATCACCCGCTTTGTAGTACCCGACAATTTGAGTATTCCCCGCGCGCTTCCCAAGGACACGCATCGTAAAAGTAACTGACACCGCAGTATCATTAGCTAAATTCCAAACCTGGTAGTTAATTTGATCAGCATCAGTATCAATTGCTCCATAACCGTGCAGAGCAAGCATTTCTGCTACCGTTTTCTCACCAGAATCGCCCATTACGAACTCACTCTCATCTCCGAGCGTACTAGGTACAAGACAAGTATTAATTATTCGAGGGGGAGTTGGCGTATCGTCGATTTCTTCATAACGACACTTACCTTCTTGTTCAAAATTAACAGCTTCATCATCGGCGCAGATTGCCGGTTCCTCAATTTCATCACCTCGCAGGACACACTGATTGTCTCCTTCAAGCACTCGTCCTTCCGGAACAACGGTTTGATCACCTTCAAGATTGGCGCAAATATCAACGATAGGAGCCTCGATAAGGGTACAAATACCATCATTATTTGTCATTCCTTCCGGTGTTTCGAGCTGAGATAATTCAATATTTGAACAAACATCAATAATAGTTGGGGGCGGACCATCAATTACGACGGCCTGCGCACTCATTGGTAAAACACCGACAAGTAAGGTGAAGACCGTTAAAATAGCAAACATTTGCGCTATTTTTGAACCGGTTCTAGTAAATATGTTCATAAAAATTATTAAAAAGTAAAATGGTTAATGTTGATTCTCTCCGTTTTGTGAAATGGTATACCCCTTTATGAAGAAAAGCAAGGTCAAGCAACAGAAAAAAGCTTGTGTCTAGTTGTTAAAAAATCAGATTCCGTTATCGTCCCCGCTGCCCCATCGTCTCGAGATGGGCACACAATTCGTCAGTTGGAATAGTTTCTGCTAAACCGGGGTTGGTTGTCGTCATGCGAGAATGATAGTTGATGCGCTCTTCAAAGAGACCACGTTCTCGCTCCATATCAGCTCGTCCCATGGCTTTCTCAAACATCCACGGAAAAACGGCACAAATGTGAAAAACTTCAGGAGCCGTACTGGTGCCTAATAACCGAACCCGACTCTTGGTGGACAAAAGTTCCATCTCGTACGGAGTGAGTTCAGTGCTACTCAGTTTCCAATTCATGCCATCTTTATCTTCAAATTGTAGAACCGCGTCGCGACTCATCACCTCCGGACGCGGCACAACCATCCCGACCAAACGGCCCGAGGCAGGCATCTGCCACATTTTTAACTCCATTTTTTCCATCGACATATAATGCGCAATTTGTTTGCCAAGGGTTTGATCAAGGAAGTACCCAAAACCAGCGGAATGAAACAGCATGCCACCGACGAGACTTAAACAGAAACTACTCCCAACTAATTGCAGAGCACTATATTTATACCCCCGCTTGGTATGACGCAACTCATATACCGAGAAATAGGCCATAAGCGCTAATAAAACTAGCCAAACGTACGGCAAGACAGTAAATACAAACGTGACAAAATTTCGATGCGTCACTTCATACAGAGCATAGGTCGCGTTCATGCCGACATACAACATCACTGCAAGGGCGGCCGCACCCAAGAGGACCGTCAACCCCCACAAGAGCCAAAGTGCGCATTCACGCACCACAAAGGTATAGCGTGGCCGGGGTGCTAAGTTCTCCGCTTGAATACGCTCGAGGACACTCGAGGCGACAGGGGTAATTGGTTGTGTATTATTTTGATTCATGGTGTTGGGGAGATATGGGTTTGTGGTATCAGTTCGGCGAGGCGCTTCTTGCCGCGATGGATGAGGGTCCCAACCGACCCGATGGGTATTTTTAGAATGTCTGATATTTCATCGTACTCCCGATATTCAAAATAACGCAAAATTATCGGGTCACGATACTTTGGCTCGAGGGCCTGTAGGGCTTTATGTAAAACTGCACTACTAACGGTTTCGTCAAAGAGACGTTCCGCTGACGCTACTTCGGAATCAAGTAGCCAAGAGAATAACTCGTCACCGTCATCGATTTGATGTCCTTCCGGTCGGACCGATAATTTTCGATAAAACGTAATCGCTTCATTGTGGGCAATGCGATAAATCCAGGACGAGAATGACAAGTCTGCATCGTAGCTGTTGAGGTTACGATAGACTTTAATAAAAATTTCCTGGAGCACGTCTTCGCGATCTTCTGGCCGCCTCACCCCCAAACGCATAATATAGCGATCTAATTTCGCCTCATAGCGTGCCACCAAAACCGCAAACGCGTCTGGCGTTTTGCGGGCCGCCGCGACAATGTCACGGTCGGTCATGTCGTTTGGATAGAGCTCAGGTGACATAGTTTACTACGCAGTATACCGCAGTTTCTTTCTCGGTTGTTAAATCAGATAGACCGGTGCTACACTAGGGATTATGAAAACAACATGTATGAAAGCTTTTATATGCGCAGCAATGGTTATTATCGCGGTTCCGCAACTGTCGTTCGCATACAAAACTACCAGTCAATCTGCTCGCCAGTATAGCGACACGACCGCGCTTTACACTATTACGTATCGCTTTGGGTTTCTTAATCGGGAATTATATATTCCGATCAGTGCTGTACGCGGAGCTATGCCAACAAGGGATGCTGTTTCCTACGAACTCATGACGGGGAGTACGACCAGTAACCTTGGTACAATGTCGGCATTAGTAGTAAGTACGGCAGAAATTAAAAATGGTATGTATTACCTCCCCGCTGGTAAAGCTGCTGATTTTACCTTTGTCGTCGCCCTCACGATGCCTGCCGGAACAAAAGTAGCTGACTATAAGACACAGATGACGGCACTACCCTTTATCATGGTAGACAAAGGAAAAAAGATTAACGCACAACTGAATCCCTCAGAACTGCAGTATTATGTCACCCCGACAGCCGGCATGAACGCCAAGTTATTTAGTAATGATATGGTTAAAGTCACCGGGATTACGTACACCCTCAAAGCCAAAGAATAACCAACAATCACCTGAAGGACGAAATGGCCAGGACAATGATAGTCCCGGCCATTTTCTTTTGACGGTTCAGATCATGATGCCAAAGTCGCACCAGATGATATACCGATCAATCAAGCCGGCATAGAGGAGATCAACCCCCATTTGCAAAGCTTGACCAAAAGTATAGTTCAAACTGGTAATGGCGTAGATAGTGCCGTCACCATCAAACGCCTTTAAGGCACAATGTGACTGCGCTGTCGCGACGTAGTTATACATAAACTCATCAGGAGTCATTTCAGTTTCCCTTCTTGTTCGAGACTCTATTTATACGGTAACAACAAGTGCCGTTTGTGTCTATAAAAAATACTGTGTAGTGGTAAAAATGACTACACTCATAAAAATTGCCAAATCTGTTTTTTATGCTATAATTTTTGTCTTATGGAATTCCCCATGCGCATCAACAAATATCTCGCTCATACCGGCATCGCCTCACGGCGGGAGGCCGATACTTTAATTGAACGTGGCCAAATTACGGTGAATGGCAAAAAGGCCGTAATGGGCCAATCGATCAATGAAGGAGACAAAGTCGCCCTTAAAGGCGAAACTAAAACCAAAAAATACCTCGCCTACTACAAAGGTCGTGGTACTATCACCCACTCCCCAGGCGAAAAAGAGGTTGATATCGTGATGCGTCTCGAACGTGATTTTGGCATTACCGATGTGAGTCCCGTTGGACGACTCGATAAGGCATCAGAAGGCCTGATCATCCTCAGTAACGACGGACGCATCGTTGGACCACTCTTAGACACCGACAATAGCCACGAAAAAGAATACAGTGTAGAAGTCGATAAAGACATCTCTACCCTCTTTGCCCACCTGATGCAAAACGGTGTGGACATTGAAGGCTATACAACCAAACCAGCAAAAGTAACGCCATCAGGAAAAAACACCAAGAAATTTAATATTATATTGACCGAGGGCAAGAAGCACCAAATCAGACGGATGTGTGCAGCCTTGGGGTACCAAGTAAAATCTTTAAAGCGAGTTCGGATTGCCAATATTGAACTCAAGAACCTCAAACCGAATCAATATCGAAAAGTAGCAGGGGAAGAACTGGAGGCGTTTTTACAGGAACTTGGTATCAACTAAAAACGAATGAACGGCGCTCCCAGAGAATTAGGGAGCGCCGTTTTTTTTTACCGCCTGGCCTGGTCAGCCTTCCATCTGGGAAGCTTCGTTTCCGCTTCCCTGCTCGGACTGGACCCGACTTTCTTCTTCGGCCATCGAGCCGTCCCGGTGCGCCCGTTTCTTCGCGCGCCGACGCAGCAGTTCACTGCGATTCGCTTCCTGTGCCATCGTAAGCTTCTTCGTGGACATAAAACCTCCTGTTGGTTGCCTAAGAAAGAGACTAGCAAAGCCGCGACTACTCTGCAAGTAAAAGCCGCCCTTTTGAAGAAGGGCGGCCTCTCGTCTCGTCTCACTTCTTCTTCATACCGGATCTGATTTGTGTAGCCAGATAAACGAGGCTACGGCCGGTGTATCAGCGCCTTAGATTGTTCCGGGAGAAAGTTTATCTACCAAAAACTGCATATCGCGAGCACTCAGTCGCTTCAGATTCGACAGCGACGGCATTTGTTCGAGCAGCTGCTTTTCTTTCTTCTGTCGCCTCGCTATGGCTTTACGAGCCCGCTTTTGGTTCAGTCTCACCCGTCGAGCTTGGTCGTGATCGGTGATTCGTTTGGCCATTTTTCGTACCCTCCAATATCTTTCATTACGCTATCATACCTGCATACAGAGTTAAAGAGCTTGCAGAACCCCTGCGATTGGAGTACGGTACCGAGAGAATCGTCCCCTGATCCAACTGGAGTTGTCTGATGTTCATGACTGATTGTGCTTTTCTGCCGCCTGAAGACGGCAAGCGTGCTCGCGAATTCTTGAAGAAAAACAGTGCCGCGCTCTGTCACTATTTTGGCACGGTTTTCAATGTCGACCAAGCGGAAGTGACTGTTCTCAAAACGCAGGTCATCACCCGTCTTGATCAACACTACAGTACCAACTGCGCCACCTTCAACTTCGCTTTGACGGCCAACCCGACAATAACGACATCAGTCGACGCCGACCAACTGCGTGACTGGTTGCTTCGGGAATTCCCCGAACTGAAACAATTTAGTTTCGCCGTCATGTATATGTCCGGCATCACCAGTCCCAGCCGCGTGTATGCCCGTCATCTCTGAACAGGCGACTGCAGAACGAAAAACGACCAAGCCTCCTTGGCCTGGTCGTTTCCTTTTACACAGGTAATTACTCAGCTGCTTCGGGATACCACTTTGCCAAAAAAACTTCAATGTTGGGATTAGCTGTCGTAACCATCGCTTTAAAGGCTTCAACATCACTTAATCCATCTGGTCCACGATAGTGGAATGGATACACTACCTTTGGCGCAAAGGCGAGAACTGCTTCGGCTGCCTCAGCAATATCCATAGTGTACGGGAGGTTCATCGGCACAAATGCAACATCAATATCTTCGAGTGCTTTCATTTCAGGGGTGCCCGCCGTATCACCCGCATTATAGACACGGACGCCATCACGCTCGAGCACATAGCCATTACCACGGCCGCTGATGTGAAATTTCTCGCTGTCTCCCGGGAGGTTATACATTGGAACGGCAGTGACGGTAATATCACGAAAAGCAAAAACGGCACCGTTCTCCATTACCGTCGCGCGAGTCGCTAAATCAGTTGGCAGCTCGTCTTTTACGGCCGCTGGAACAATCAAATCAACCCCTTCACTCAGGAGTGCCGCAATGACATCTTTGTTCAGGTGATCACCGTGAATGTCAGTAATAAAAATAGCGGTTGGTTTTGGATAGGCACTGTAGTCAGCAACTTCACCCACCGGATCAAAGTAGATTACTTCATCACCCCATTCGAGGTAAAAACTCGCATGCTCAATTGGCGTAACTTTCGGCAGGCTCGCAGCCACTACTTCTGATTCAGATTCCATATTATCGCTTACCACTGGTATCTTTATAGGTTCTGGTGACATAAAAAGTGTGTATCCTATTCCAATAAAGGCAACGAGCAACAATCCACCAAGCAATAAACTCTTTTTTGAAATATCTAACATAGGCTCTTAGTATATCTAATATACCAAACTCACCACATAGCCATCAATCAAAATCTTCTATGCTCAACTTTGACTGTCGAACAATCGAACGAAACGTCCCGAGAGGAATTTCCTTACGCGGGGTCGGGACAATGACCGTAGAAACAATATCTCCTACCAATTTTCGATATTTCGCATGACTGCCTTTTTGAGAAATAAAAATAAAACCATGTTGGTTGAGCATTTTTATAATCTGCATCGAAGAATGCAGTCTTGGCATATTTATACACTCGCAAACTCGACCTCTGCAATCATCGGAACGGTATCCATGTCTACGTCTTCAAAATAAAGCTCGAGTGCCTCCCGTAAATTCTTTAGAGCGCCTTCTTTGGTGTCGTCAAAACTAGAAACATCTACGTTTAAAGACTGCGCAACATAGTGTTCGCCTTCTTTCCAAACTACATTTTTGAATTTAGTTAAATCCATAACTTTAATATTATACCACACTTCTGCTAGTATTAAGTATATTCTTTTTATAAACAAAAACTAAGGGTGAGGAAGCGGAACGCTTCCTCACCCTTAGTTTTTGTCTTTATGGTTTATATTTAATTACCCTCGCTTGCGGTCACCCTCTTTAAGTTTTGCCTTACGGAGACGAACTGATTCCGGTGTTACTTCGAGGAATTCATCGTCAGACATGATTTCGAGTCCAACTTCAATCGTAATAATTCGGGGATTAATAAGGTTAATTGCTTCGTCAGTACCCGCCGAGCGCATGTTCGTAAGCTGCTTACCTTTGGTTGGATTTACCGTCATTTCTTCACCTTTACTCGTGTTACCAATCACCATTCCTTCATACACTTCAGTTCCGGCACCAATATAGAGTTGGCCGCGATCCTGGAGCGTGTAGAGCGCAAAGCCAAGTGCCTTGCCTTGAATCATAGAAATCATTGAGCCAACCTGACGCTTCTTAATTTCACCCGCGTATGGACGGAATCCAAGCACTCGTGAGGCCAAAATACCATCACCTTTCGTATCAACCACAAATTGGTTTTTGTAGCCCAAAAGTCCACGAGTTGGTCCTTCGAGAATAATACGGACCTGGTTTTCATGCACAATCATATTAGTCATCGTAAACGCGCGGGTACCCAATCGTTCAATGACGGCTCCTTGGTATTCAGATGGAATATCAACAGTAACTTCTTCAAACGGTTCAGACTTTACCCCATCAATTTCTTTGATAATTACCTGTGGTTGTGAGACCGCGAGTTCGTAGCCTTCACGACGCATATTCTCGAGTAAAATCGCAATGTGCATTTCTCCACGTCCGCGGACTTCAAACGTATCGCCAGAAGCAAAATCAACCTGTAATCCAACGTTTACTTCGAGTTCTTTCTCGAGACGTTCTTTGATTTGGCGTGAGGTAACGTATTTACCTTCGCGACCAGCGAATGGTGAGGCGTTCGGCATAAATTGAAGCGCAATTGTTGGCTCATCAACCTTGATCGCCGGGAGTGGTTCTGCTGCATCACTATCGGTAAGTGTGTCACCAATATTAATATTTTCAAATCCCGCAATCATCACAATATCACCCGCAAACGCTTCGGGGGTTTCTACTTTAGAAATACCGTGGAAGGTTGAAAGTTTTACAACCTTACCCTTCCGCGTCTCATCGTTTTCGTGCTTGATCAATAACTGCTGATTCGCTTTGATTGAACCTTCGTAGACACGAGCAATCGCAAGACGACCAAGGAAGTTATCGTAGCCGAGGTTAAATACCTGAGCACGCAAAGCCTCGCCCGGTACAAATGCTCGCGCTGGTGGTACCAATTCCAAAATTACATCCAAGAGGGGTGAGAGGTCTACCATTTCGTCGGTTACTTTACGCTTCGCCTTTCCTTCGCGACCGATGGCATACACCGTCGTGAAGTCACACTGCTCATCGTTTGCTCCGAGTTCAAGAAAGAGTTCAAGTACCTGCTCTTCGGTGCGATCGATATCAGCCGCTGGCTTGTCGATTTTATTCACGACCACAATTGGCTTGAGACCAAGTTCAAGTGACTTCTTGAGTACAAACCGGGTCTGTGGCATTGGTCCTTCTTGCGCATCAACCACGAGAAGCACACAATCAATTGAACGCAGTACTCGTTCCACCTCTGAACCGAAGTCGGCGTGGCCTGGCGTATCAACGATGTTAATTTTAGTATCTTTATATTCAACCGAAGTGTTTTTGGCGTAAATAGTGATACCTCGCTCTAGTTCGAGTGCGTTACTATCCATTGAAGCTCCTTTTTCACGAGAACCAGTTTGCTCCATGAGAGCATCAGTTAACGTCGTCTTACCATGGTCAACGTGCGCAATAATCGCAATGTTACGAATTTCCTTAGACATATAAAGATTAAAAATTAACGTTTCCTGCCCTTACTAAACAGAGAAAGGCGCGCATCTAACATGGGCGCGCCCGAAAACCCGAATACAATACCGTTTTTATACCTTTTTGTCTAGCCTCTCTCCTATTAATAACAAATAGATTTTGCACAGGTCTTGCCTGTTCAGAATAAGTACTACCAAAAAGACATAAAGAAAGGACGGTCCCAGAATGGACCGTCCACCTTTCATTACGAGCACCGTAGTGCGCTCGTGACACCGTCTCACGCAGTCGTTTTCTTTGACCGCGTCGGGCGGCAAAATTCATGACGCTGAATCATCTCCGCAAGGAACAGAATCCCGAGGACAAGTACCGATGTGACAGCAAACGGTACCACCACCAGCGCACCAACTCCGTTCCAGATCAGAATCAGGATCGAAGCAGCGACCGACAGAATACAGAGTGCCGCACAGACACCATAGAGCACTCGGGAATCCAAGTACGCACGGATCATTTCATCAGTCATTCGCGTGACGCGAAAGTGTGCCGGTTGTTGGTACTGCTTCCAAGTGAGGTAAAGCAACCCCACAGCGATAGCAACGACCATCACACTTAAAACTACATTCCATCCAAACATAACGTTCCCCTTGTCTTTGTGCAATCACCACCAATGTTTAGTGGCTCCGTGCGGCATCATAGCGACCAGACCTCTATAAGTCAACCACAGATAAACACACACGCTGTTTTTTTGAAATGTTACCTTTTGATAAAGAGTGCGGGGAGTTGAGGATTTTGGAAGAAGTCGCACTGAATAGTACGTGGACTGAATAAATTCTTGCTGCGGCAAAGTAATTTTAAAAAATTAGCGCTTTGGTACAAAAACGATTATTTTTGATGAAGAGCGCGGAGAGACGGTAATTTTAGAAGAAGACGTACTTAGTAATACGTTGCCTGATAAAATTACCGACTCGACAAAGCTATTCGCAAAAATTAACGTTTTGTGAGGATGGCGCGTTTGTAGGTAGCCAGATGTTCCAAAGCCACTCCCGTCCCCTTCACCACACAAAACAAGGCCTGGTCCGCAAGCTGTGCCTTAACGCCTGTCCGGCGTTTTACTAACTCGGGAAAATTGCGCAGCTGTGACGTACCTCCCGTCATAATAATCCCGCCATCAATAATATCTGACGCCAACTCGGGTGGAGTGTCTTGAAATACATCTTTGATTGCTTTAATCATTTCTCGTAACTCGCCTGAGATTGCTCGCACGACTTCATTTGTCCGGATTTCAGTCGTACGCGGTAGCCCCGTGAACACATCTCGACCTTTGAGATCCATGACCAACTCCTCCTCGAGGGGTAGGGCCGACCCGACTTTAATTTTTACTTCTTCCGCCGTCTTTTCTCCGATTGAGAGATTTCGTGATTTTTTCACAAAGTTGATGATAGCGGCATCAATCCGATTGCCCGCACATTTGACTGAATTAGACGCTACAATTCCACCAAGCGATATAACCGCCACGTCAGTTGTGCCACCGCCAATATCGACAATCATGTGGCCCTGCGGCTCATAGATCGGAACCCCGGCACCAATGGCGGCAAGAATTGGCTCCTTGACCACGTAGGCATTGCGAGCGCCCGCTTTAATCGTAGCTTCTACCACGGCTCGACGTTCAGTCGAGGTCACTCCCGCCGGTACCGACACCATCACATCAGGTTTAAAGAGATTGTAACGACTGAGCGCCTTACCAAGGAAGTAACGTAACATCGCCTCGGTCACGCGGTAATCAGCAATTACGCCGTCTTTCATCGGACGATAAGCTCGAATACTCTCGGGAGTTCGTCCAATCATGCGCTTGGCTTCGGCTCCGACGGCCAAGACTTGGTTGTTTTCACCGACAGCAACTACCGACGGCTCGTTCAGCACTATGCCCTGTCCAGGCACAAATACCAACACACTCGTGGTACCGAGATCGATGCCAACTTTGGGCGTAAATCTATCAAACATATAGCGTGCACAGTGTACCACCACCACTGGTTTTCCACCATTATAACAATGACACCAACATAGCAGATATGCTATGTTGTAAAAATATGGAAAACATCGGTAATCGTATCTCGGATTTGCGGGAATCAGTTGGACTCACCCAAACGGCGTTAGCAAAAAAACTAAAAACAACCCAAAGTGCCGTCGCACGCCTCGAATCAGGCACTCAGAACATTAGTGCCGAGATGTTAAAGAAAATCAGTCATGCCCTCGGCAAAAACCTGATTACCCTTTCCCCCGGGACCGTGAATGTAGAAATTGTCGGCCAAAAGAAATTGTCAGGCACCATTGAAACAAATACGAGCAAAAATGGAGCTGTGGGGCTCTTGTGCGCATCACTCTTGAATCGCGGCACGACCACTTTGCACCATATGCCAAAAATCGAAGAGGTATACCGCATCGTCGAAGTTCTCGAGAGTATTGGAATGCGCATTACGTGGACCGGAAGCACTCTCACCCTTGAACCACCTAAAAAATATGACCTCAAAAAAATTAATATTGAGGCGGCGCGCAAGACTCGCAGTATTGTCATGTTTATTGGATCACTGATTCACACCTTTAATCAGTTCTCGCTCCCCCAATCCGGTGGTTGCAAGCTCGGGAGTCGTACCGTGCGTCCTCATTTTTATGCCCTGGAGCATTTTGGCGTGAGCATAGAAACCACCGAAGATGCCTTTAAGGTGCAATACGACGCAAAAAAGCCGACTGAGATTATTCTCTATGAATCAGGCGATACCGTAACCGAAAATGCACTTTTTGCCGCGGCCCGGACACCGAGCACCACCATTATTAAATATGCATCAGCAAACTACATGGTGCAGGAGATCTGTGTATTCTTAAAATTGTTTGGCGTTCAGATTGACGGCATTGGTACCACCACGCTTACTGTCACCGGCGTTTCTGATATTCACCAGAATCTTGAATACACCCTCGCTGAAGACCCAACTGATAGTATGTTCTTTATTGCAGCAGCGATTGTCACAAACTCAGCTATTACTATCACACGCGCTCCGATTGAATTTCTTGAACTAGAGCTCTTAGTCCTTGAAAAAATGGGATTACAATATACTGCCACAAAACCGTATTTTTCCCATAATGGCCAGACCAAATTAGTCGACCTCAAAATCAAACCGAGCAAACTACATGCTTCGCCTGAGAAAGTACACTCGCGTCCATACCCGGGTCTTAACGCAGATAATCTCCCCTTCTTTGCCGTCATAGCGACCCAAGCCAGTGGACAGACCCTTATTCATGACTGGATGTATGAAAAGCGAGCGATATATTTTACCGAACTTGAGAAGCTTGGCGCTGATACGGTGCTCGCCGACCCACACCGAATCTATATCACGGGCCCGACCTCACTCCGTGCCGCTGAACTCATCTGCCCACCAGCCCTCCGACCCGCTACCATCCTCTTAATTGCCATGCTCGGCGCCCAAGGACGTTCAGTCCTGCGCAACATCTACAGTATCAATCGCGGGTACGAGAACCTCGTTGCGCGCCTCGCAAGCCTGGGAGCACAAATCAACTATCTCGACGAGTTCTAGACTTTGGATATAGGTCTTGGTACAGTAGCGCAAACAGTTCACACGAGAGGATGACACGCGATGGACGAACAGCGCATGAATAAATTGTTCCGTACAGCTATCCGGAACATTCATAAAGAATGGAAGTCGAAGCAAGGTCTCGGTTCGTTTGTGAGTCGCGGGGAATCAGCACTGCGCCGCATCCGCAGTGAATTCAATTACGAGCAAGCGACAGCGACGGCGGCCATTGTTACCGAAAAGTTGAAGGCGGCTGCGAACATGCGGCAGCTTACACTTACCACAGAGGTCTTACGCTCGAACATTCCTCGCTTTAGTGGGTACAAGGTACATGTAACGTACCAAGGCGGAGCGTACGAGGAAATCTTTATTGGCCCAAGAGACACCTTCGATAAAGTCATGTGGCTGCCGCGGTACGGAGAATACCTCCACTTGCAAGACAATCCGTATACCAAATCCCGTCGGCGGATGTGGAAATCCATCGCGGACTTTGACTTTGAGGCGATGGTCACTGAAATCAAATACCGAATTGATAACCCGCCAGTCTACGAGGATGACGGCGAGGACGAAATACCATTCTGAAGTCGCAGGCACGAGGTCGGCCGCACCCAAGGGTGCGGCCGATTAATCTTTTTTTAAAATTCTCTCCAGCAGTCGCATGTTGTTTTGCTTATTGGTATACTACCCCTAATGTTCGTTATTGAAGTCATTCCCCTCGTCCGCGGCACACATATTGACTCGTTATCGTACTTCTCAAGCACCACGTATCAGCTTGGAGCAATTGTCACAATCCCCGTTCGAGGCAAAACTATGCAGGGTATTGTGGTTGATAGTAATCCCGTATCGAGTACAAAAACTGCCTTGAAGGCAGCCACGTTTTCGTTACGTAAACTACCACCACAAACAAGCACGACCAGCATCTCGGGCACCCTACTCTCTGCTGTTGATGAACTCGTCGCCGTCGTGCCAGCCAAAAAAGGTGCCCTGCTGTATGCCCTTTTACCACCCGACGTGAGGAGTGGTGATTTACCATTTCCGAATAGCGGAACCAGTTTAGGTAATGAAGACAGCATTCCACAAATACTCTCTGCACCAACCGCCGAACGATTCGTGAGCTACCAGAGCGCCATTCGGAGTGCCTTTGCTCATCGAGGTTCGGTACTGCTGGTCGTGCCAACTAGCCCACAAGTCAACGCAGCGTATGAGTCGCTCTCTCATGGAATTGCTGAACGGGTGATTCGTTTCTCCAGTACCCAGAGTAAAAGTGAACGACAAAAAGCGTACGCAGCGTTTGGAGATCTCTCGCGCGCTACATTAACAATCGCCACTCCGAGTTTTGCCTACCTCGATCGACCAGACTTCACCACAATTATTATTGATGAAGCAGCCAGTCCGCACTATGTGATGCGTACTCGCCCAAACCTCGATCATCGTGAGGTACTTAAAATCCTCGCCAAAGTGTCAGGTCGAACCATAATTTTAGGTGATACCCTGACCCGGACTGAGGATGAGTACAAACGTCGCGAAGATATCTATCAAACCCACGGAGAGCACCCCAAGCGGCTTTCTCTACCTGCCAAATTAACCATAATTAGTCAAACGGACAAACCGACTACCGAAACACCATTTCAACTTTTTAGTCCTGAATTGGTTACCCGTATTAAAACCACTCTCGAGGGACGTCATAATGTATTCCTCTACGCTGCGAGGCGAGGCCTCGCACCCGTTGTTGCATGTTTTGATTGTGGCTATATTTTTCGCTGTCCTGATTCGAACACTCCCTATTCTCTCATTCGTTCTCGCGCGGCTGACGGCGCCGAAGAACGCTGGTTCATTTCCTCTACTTCGGGCAGGCGAGTGCGTGCTGCTGACACCTGCGCACAGTGTGGTTCGTGGCGACTGCGCGAACGTGGGATTGGGATTCAGCAAGTGGAAGATGAATGCCGCAAGAAGTTCCCCCAAGTACCCCTGACGGTTTTTGACCACACCACAGCCACCACTCACAAACGAAGTGCGGGAATGAAAGCCGAGTTTGAAAAACAGAAAGGCGCTATCCTTTTAGGGACACAAATGGTGATGCCGTATTTTCCTTCGAATATTCACCTCTCGGCGATTGTCTCCTTGGATGCGGTGCGCACCGTACCTTCCTGGCGCGCTGATGAGTCAGTGTTTCGCTTGATGTTGAGCCTGCGCGAACAAACTGCTCGCGAGGTTATGGTCCAAACCCGGAGCGAAACAGATGACTTATTACTCTATGCCTCGATGGGTGCCGTTGACCGCTTTCATGATGATGAAATTGATTTACGCCAAATGCTCAAGTATCCTCCCTTTTCAACGTTTGTGTTCTTGTCCTGGCAAGGCAGTCAACAAATTGTGACTGATACGGAAGCCCTCATTAAACGAGTCCTTATGCCGACCGGGGTGACCGGACAGTTCTACACCAATCCGACCTCAACGCCGAACCAACCGTTACGTCATTGCCTCATTCGTCTCAATACCAACGATGCTCTAAAAACGGTCGTAGAGACTCTGCGACATTTACCACCTTATATTCAAATTACTATTAACCCCGATCGCATTGTGTAGATTGACTTTTGCTATTTTTGTGACATTATACTAAACAGAAGAACATCCCAACCAAAACCGGAGTCACGAACATGAGCCTCATTGCGAAAGCTTTTTCAATTGCCGGAAAAGCCACCTCGGCGGCAATAAACAGCGTCCTATCGAGTGTCACTGAAACTATTACGTCGACCAACTTCGGGGGCATCTTGGATCGCCTCGACCAAACCTTTACGCCGATCTTGGTCGAAGTGACCTGCAACCATGCGAGCACCGATCCAGAAGACTACACGCTGTCGTTTGACCTTAGGGCATTTGAAGACGCCCTCAACGCAGGCAAGCAGGCCCGACCACGCATTGTAGTCCGGTCAGCCTACCCTGCCATCGACCGCGATATCCTCGCAACGAAAATGGAGACCGGGCTCAAGCCCTTGATCCACAACTACGAGCAGCACGTGGACCGTCAGAAGAAGCAAATTCTCACCAAGCGTGACAACGACGCGTTCTGGGGCGGACTTGGTCTACTAATCTTGACCCTGGCCGGCACCGTCTTGGGTCCAATCTTCTGGATCATCATCGGACTCGAAGGTTGGCAGGCTTTAAAGAGCCTGCCGCAACTCATGATTGCAGGGATCAAATCAAGCCTCTACCAACTCTTCTTCGGTGACGAACTGGAACAGCTCGACAAGGAACTTGAAACTGCTCGCACCACCATCAAACGGATGGTCCGCGCCATCAAGATCGAACCGTTGCTACCGTAATCCCCTGCGCCGCGCACCCACACCATGGGCTGCGCGGCTTTCTATATCACTTGTAGAGTATTACTTCGGATACAGTTTTAAGTAATTTAGAGCAGATGTTCCAGCGATTCTGCCTGGGTTGAAGAGTGACTAAATGTCACTCTTCAAAACCATTTGAGATAGTTTTGAAGAAACTATCCAAAGGGTGTACTGTTCCTGTAAGGAATGACAGCAACGGGAACGAAGCAAAACATACAACCTTGCGGTTGTTGTTTTGCTTCATTTT
This sequence comes from Candidatus Kaiserbacteria bacterium, assembly GCA_031430855.1. Lineage (GTDB taxonomy): Bacteria > Patescibacteriota > Minisyncoccia > Phycocordibacterales > UBA918 > OLB19. The sequence goes on along the minus strand of JANPCG010000013.1, from coordinate 230,770 downwards.
TATAACCAAATACGCTATAGTACCCCATACAACCACCCTATGACGACTCTCGTCCCCTCAAACCATCCCGCCCTACATGCCATTGCCGAGGAAATCACTCCAGCGGAGTTTTCTGATGGGACAGTGAAAAAAATCCTCAAGGATATGCGGAGCGCGCTAAAGTCATACAAAGTTGATGGCTTTACCGCAGTTGCTATTGCCGCTCCTCAAATTGGCGTTTCGAAACGCATTTTTATTATCGAAGACCAGAGTAAAGACCGTGACGCCCTCCCCACCCTCATAGCTATCAACCCAAAGATTGTTAAGTTTTCCAAAAAAACCCACGAGGTAGGTGAAGGCTGTCTCTCAATTCCTGAATACTATGGACTGGTGAAGCGTTCAACTAATGTCACGTTACGTGCCTACGACGAGAACGGTAAGGTCTACGAACGTGGAGCGGGGACTCTCTTGGCCCAAATTATCCAACATGAGTACGACCACCTCGACGGCATTCTCTTTACCGACCGAGCCGAGAAAGTCTGGCACAAAGACGATCTCAAGAAGCATAAGGAAATTAAAGAAGCAGCGTAACTCCTAACCAAAAATTAGGGATGACATCACAAATTATAGTCACCCATATCTGCGGGGTCGGACCCCGCAGATGATAAAGAGGCACTGGTTGCTGATATGGCTCGTTGCGGTATAGTTGTTTGGATTATGGAAAATACTAACAACCTTAAATTTGCTTTTTTTGGAACGCCGGAGATTGCTGCGATTGTCCTCGATAAACTGAGAGAGTCAGGGTATCTACCGTCACTCGTAATAACCAATCCTGATGCTCTCGTGGGACGAAAACAGATACTCACTCCACCTGAAGCCAAGGTATGGGCGGAGGCACACTCCATTGCCGTCATTCAACCGACCACCCTCAAAGATCCCGCCGCAGTACCTGAACTAAGCGAGACAACGTGGGACCTCTTAATTGTCGCTGCCTATGGAAAGCTCATTCCCGAATGGATACTCAAACTCCCAAAACATGGGGTCTTAAATGTTCATCCTTCTTTATTACCAAAACTACGAGGTGCGAGCCCGATTCGAAGCGCCATATTAACCGACGAGCGCTTAACCGGAGTAACCATTATGCAAATGGATGCAGAATTAGATCATGGTCCCATTATCGCGCAGCTTCTAGCAACTATTCCACCCGAGCATTGGCCAGTTCCTGGCAATGTTTTGGACACAGGCCTCGCTCATCAAGGAGGGGCACTATTAGCTTCAGTAATCCCGCAGTGGATTGCCGGAGAAATTACTGTCACTCCTCAAAACCATGCCGGGGCGACGTTTTGTACAAAAATAGATAAATCAATGAGTGAATTGACGATTGATCCATATGACCTTCCGGCTGGAAATGAGGCCTATCAAGCGTTACTTAAAATTCGAGCTTTTGCTGGTTGGCCTGAGACCTTTTTTATCCACGAGGGAAAACGTATCAAAATAAAACACGCGAACCTCTCTGCAGACGGGTCACTCTTGATTACCCGCATCATTCCAGAGGGTAAAAACGAAATGGATTGGAATACCTACTTCCGTTCAACCTAAGACCCAATTCGTAACGAAATACAGGCTTCCAAGGCAATTGCTCGACTCAACAAATCACTCAATTCTCCCCCCGGATCTTGCAACTTACCAGTGAGCGATTCTACCTCATACGCTAGTTCATCATTTGAGAAGTCACGATAGTATGAGATATCAACTACTTCAGTAGCCATATCATCAAAATGAGCAAATGGCATTATCGCGTGCTTAATTTTCTCGTGAACACGCGGCAAGGTTTTACCGTCTTGGGCTTTACCGCCTTCAATGACTCTAAATTTTTCTGTCATAATTATTTTATTCACCCCGCATCAGCGCTTTCATTTTTCGTGCACCACGACGAAAGAGACTCATTCGTTTCGTTCGAGCGCGCCCCAGTTCAGTATCAAGTTCGCTCCGCACCGCATCAATTGCTTTATCAAAACTTTCTTCTACCGCTTCGGCCCGATACATTACACCATCAACCCATAGATTCACTTCAACTTGATAGATTGATCCATTCTGATGCGGGGCAACTTTCACAAACTCGACTTCACACCGGACAGCAGTTTTACCCCCTACATACCGCTCAAGTGACTGAAATTTTTGTGTAACCAGGTCTTCTAATTGGTACACCACCGGCGTATGGGTAAACTTAAATACAATGGTTGGAAATGACATAGCGTGGATTGGCTTATGTTAGTAAACCCTCATGATAGTAAGTGACTACAACTGACAGCTACTCACCTACTGACTATAGTATACCGAACTTTACCCCTTCTGTATTACTTACTCAATCGGACAGACATTCCCCGCTTTCGGCACATTTGGTTCTGTGCCCCTACCATAATGCGCATGAAGGTACGCAATAATGTCATCCGATTCATACATCATAACTCCCTTTTCGGTATCTTCTAAAAACGGCACTTGAGTTTTACCACCCTTATCAAGCAGATCAGCTTTGATATGAGAATTACTCGTAATATCGAGCCATTCGACAGGCGCCTTAATGGTTTCATTCGCCGCAATAACTCGCGCGCAATATGGACAATAGGGTTTTATAAAAAGATTAAGCATAGTTGCATACAGTATATCACTCTAATCATTACTAAAAAACAAGACCCCGGTAAGGGGTCTTGTTTTTTAGTTTCCTAATAACTGACGTTACGCTTTTGGTGGCATCAAGACAGTGTCAATCACGTGTGTGACACCGTTACTCGAAATCACATCAGCTGTTTCAACCATAGCATTACCGTTAATCATAACTTTTCCGCCAACAACAGTGATCTTTAGGGTAGCACCGTTAACCGTTTTAAGTGTCATACCATCTTTAAGATCAGCCGCAGTATACCGACCAGACACAACGTGATAGGTCAAGATACTGGTGAGGTCCGCCTTCATGCTGGGTTTAAGTAACGTATCGACAGTACCAGCAGGAAGCTTCGCGAACGCATCATTGGTTGGTGCAAATACGGTAAATGGACCAGGACCCTTCAGGGTATCGACTAAGCCCGCCGCTTTCACTGCAGCTACGACTGTCGTTACGTTTGAAGCCTTGGCAGCGTTATCAACAATATCAAGACTTGGCACCATCATAGCGCCACCAACCTCTACTCCAACAGGGGCAGCCGGCTGAGCGTCAACCATCTTTGTATCATTCCGCTTCTTCTCTGCAGCCATGCGCTCAGCTTCAGCATTCATAGCGGCAGTTTGTGCCACGGTATCGTCAGTGTCGTTCATGTTGTTTATCAACAAAAATCCTCCTATTAATAACACAACAGCAATTCCGGCAATAACATAATTATTCATATGGTATAGTTATAGTAAATATATACTTAATCTAGTTAAGTATATATACATCATAAATGACTAGTAAAATTTTGCAAGAGACACCCCTGAATAGCGGCTGCATCACTGCTTACCACTCTTTACAGAAACTCCCCTACCATCTAAGCTAAACACATTCACATGATAAAGAGCATATTTCCTAAAATCAAAGCGCCCGCTACCTATGAAGTTGGTCTTCAATTAGCTCGAGCGCATCGAGTACTTAAGGACCATACTGATACAGTACTGACCCCCTACTCTATTACCAGCGTAGACTGGGCAATTTTAGGTATTCTCTATGAAACAAACGAAAAACCTTGTCGATTGATTGATCTTTCTGATCAGCTAGGGGTTGAAGCTCCTTTTACCACCAAACGAGTTGAGGCCTTAGTTAAGCTTGGATATGTCAGTGTTACCCCCGACACCGTTGATAAACGAGTACGACTCTCTACCCTCACGAGTGCTGGAAAAAAAATCGTTACCACGGTTGAACCGCTCCTCCGCGCCGAAAGTCGACAATGGCTAAAGGGTACCAGTCCAACCCAACTGTATGGTTTCCTCAAAGTAATTAAGGCCATCTGCACCAATTCCGATACAAAGTAGTACCTAACTGACTTCCCCTTAGAAAATTTGAGTTTTAGCGATTTTTCTGTACAATACAACAACTTACCAACTTCTGGTAAGTAAGTAGCCACCTTCCTTAGGTAGCTTAGTGAGAAGTGACTCAATGTCACTTCTCAAGACTCATTCAATATCTTTCAGAGCGAAGCGAATGAAAGAGACGAATGAGTGGACAGCTTCGGTACGAAGGTCGACGAAGTCGACTGCGCATCGAGTCATTCGAAACTAAAGTGTAGATGAGGTAAAAGTAGTAGCCACCTTCCTCGGTAGCTCAGCGGTAGAGCAGTCGACTGTTAATCGATTGGTCGCAGGTTCGAATCCTGCCCGGGGAGCCGTAAAAATCTTTAACCACACGCAAGTGTGGTTTTTGATTTTTTGGCTCCCCGGGAGAACGTGACTAAATGTCACGTTCGTCAGGATTCGAAGACCTTGCGAGATTTTTCTTGAGCCTGCGAAAGAAAATCCGCAAGGTGTACCGAAGCTGTAAGCTTCGAATCCTGCCCGGGAAGCGAGTAAAGAAAACACCAGACATCTTTTGTCTGGTGTTTTCTGTACGAGCGACCTGGGAGAAATGTGCCTGCGCACATTTCGTCAGGATTCGAACGACGGAGCATGTTGTGCAACAACAGCGAGTCGGTGCCTAGACAATTTTCGCTAGAAAATTAGTCGAGGGAGAAACTCCTGCCCAGGGAGAAAAACATTGACACTATACAAATCTAATGTATAGTGTTTTTTGGATTTAACACTTTTGAAACGGAGGCGATCGTGAAAAAAGAAAGCAAGATCATTCGAGCATACGGCGATAATGATGTATCACTCAGGAGAAATATCGACTTCGGCAGCCTCATTGGCCGAAAAGTTATCGAGTTTTCTCCCTCCTGTGGAACGTATGGACAGGGTGGTCCTGGCTTCGTCGGCTTCAACCTCGAAGCTGATGAAAGCCAGTCTGGAGAATGGCTCATCCTCTGTCTATGGGGAGCCGCTTGCTGGTTGAAAGTCAACGGACAGTGTCTAGGGGCACATCCCGAACAATACAACATTCACAGACCACTGATGTCCAACTTCTCAGGCCAGAAGTGGGACGAGTTCAGCCCACAAGTAGTCGGGGCGAATATCAAACGCTTTGACGTATTAGAAAAGTCGTTCATCGTCGATATCGGGGAGGCGCACATCGTTCTATCAGAAGACCCCAACGACCGCCCTCTTTACCCGGTGGGTAAGTTACGCGACCTGATGCCTGTCGATGATTTGCGACAGGCGTGGATACTTGCAACCGCTCCTTGGGTGAACGTGTAAACCGCCACTTCGGTGGGACGAAAAGCCAACGCTTCGTCTCATAACGAAGCGGCGGTTTTTCTTTTTTATACACCCAAGTTCTGAAGTACTTGCCTTTGGTAAAAATACAAAATCCCACTCCAATCCAATTCTCTTTGAATTTGTGACCAATTTGCTTGTCTAAATCTATTTACCAAGAGTTCTGGACCCGTCCAGCTTACGGAACACATACACCACATTGATATTTCATTGACATCATATGTACGCAATTAGACATGGTACAATTTCTTTAATGAAAAAGTTTCTGTACTTCGCTCTTATACTTTGTGTCGCTATTTCTGCTATGTATATCTGGAAAGTATCACAGGTAGAGATAGAATGCGAAAAAGAATACTCGCTAGGCGAGCCTTGTGTTGGCGGTTAGTTACTGGGACGTGTTACATTTAAAAAAGGCACCATCACCCTGCTATCATTGTGCATATAAAAAGTTCTAATCGACCAGAACAATTGGAGCATATAAAAGTTTAGGCCACACGCAAGTGTGGTCTTTACTTTTATATACTCCCCGGAAACGAGTGACTAAACGTCACTCGTGTCAGGATTCGAAGACCCTGCCTGCTTATTTTGGACCTTGCGAACAAAATAGCGACAGGATGTACTGAAGCGTTAAGCTTCGATTCCTGCCCCGGGAGCAAGGGATTGACATAGCACATATACTGTACTATTAAAGACTCCGCCTAGGAGAGTCCTAGGCGGGGTGGAAAGTCCTAGGCGGGGTGGAAACGAAAACCAAACTTCGTTACGACGGAGGGCGGTTTTCTTTTTAAATAGCATTTTCTATTTATTTACAAAGAGTTCTGAACCAGCCCAATTTATGACACCAAATATTGACATAGCACATATACTGTGCTACTGTTTCAAGTGAACAGAACATGAAGTGAGGAAACAAATGGACCAAGCTTTGAAGAACCGCTTCGCTGCTTTGATCGAAGACGGAAAGAAATCTTCGGACGAAGACACGCGCAAGTTCGCTATTGCAGCCAGCGTACTTCTCGCTATCGAAGGATTCGGCCCAGCGGTATTCGAATCATTTTTCGAAATGCTGGTCGAGCGCGCAGAAGCACTCAATAAGGTTAGTGAAGCAATGCGCGCCGCAGCAAAAGAGATGGGAATCTTACCGCCTCAACAGTCTTTATAAAAGACCGTTGGAGGGCGGTTTTTTAAATAACCGTTTTCAACTCTTTCTCACTAAAAATAATCCAGTTTGAGAACAAACATAACACCAAATAAGGTATACTTCATACTTCACCATGAACGACTCAAAACTCCCCCACATACTTACCACATCAGCCAATCTCTTGGGTATATGTTTTTTTATCATTACCGGTATTCATATCACCGATAACAATGAGAATATTGAAATCATGCGTTCGATGGCGGCTATTTCACTACTACTTCTGTTGAGTATTTTTCTTTCATATCTCTCAATCCGTTCCCAACTTTCTCGACGAGCAATCACGTATGAGCGGGTGGCGGATTACTTATTCCTTGGCAGTGTCGTTCTCTTATTTATAACCATAATCGTACTCGCTTTTGGGATTGGAATATTCTAGCATCCATCATCCATTCCATTCAGAACACAGCATCCTTTTCTTCCTCGCTAAGCGAATTTGGGTAGACGCGACTTGATACCTATTCTAAATTCAGTTTTTAGTATTTAAATGAATCAATTTACAACTATGTATGTTTAAACTCCACAAAAATTATATCCAGCTTGGCTTAGTAAACATTCTCTTAGTGGGCCTTACTAGTTACGCCATATACACTGATAATATTGTAATGATCGTAGCTGGAGCACTTATGCTCGCTGTTTCACTGATCCCCCATTTATTTAAAGGTATTCACAACGTTCACGTCCCAGCCTTTTTTATATATTTTGTCATTACTTTTATTTTTATTTCTGTTTTTCTCGGTCAGTTCGGCGGACTATATGACCGCTGGCATTGGTACGATGCTTTTCTCCATCTCATCTCAGCTATAGCATTTGGATTCATCGGCTTTCTTTTGTTATACATTTACTACGTACATAATAAATTACAACTCCCCCGTGCACTTATACTCCTCTTCGCCTTCTTATTCAGTATGGGCATCGGTGGAATGTGGGAAATTATTGAATATGGCCTTGATAATTTCTTGGGCACTAATATGCAAGTCGGGAGCTTAGACGACACAATGATTGATTTGATGCTCGATGCGTTTGGGGGCTTCATTGCCGTTGTTCTCTGTTCGTTATACATCAGTCGAATCCACATACCAGTTGTCGATTCAGTCGTCGAGGCAGTTACTGATGAAGTAATTACTGAAAACGAAACAATGGCTAAGGATACTAAAAATGAACCCCTCGCTCGCGCTACTGATACCGAGTAGATGCAAAACTTATTTTTGAGTTTTTCAAAACCTGTGATACATGAGTAAATTGAGACACAGGAACGGGAAGTAAAAATCCCACACAGGGTTTTGCTTATACTATTTTGTCACATATTTGTCATTAAAACGGCATATTTATAGAGAAATTATTTTTTCAAATTTACAAATTTAATTCATACGTTTATGGCTGACACAATTATTACAAATACACCGAATTCTGATGACAGCAGCATGGGAGGAACCGCCATGGTAATCATCATCGCAGTGCTCATTGTGGGAGGTATCGTTCTCTATCAAACTGGCATGTTAGGTTCCGCGTCCGACCCAGCAAATTCAGACAAAACCGAGATTAACGTCACAGTTCCCACTCCAACTCCCACTCCTACCCCAACTCCAACTCCAACTCCTGCACCATAAGGTAATTTTACTTATGCTTAGGCACGACAACGTGTAGCACTACCACATGACTCCATGTAGTAGTGTTAGAAAAATATAAAATTTTAAAGACAAAAAACAGAGCATAATAAAAAGGAGCGCCCGAGTGTGAGCGCTCCTTCTGCTTTTTTCCGACCGTAGACTGGTCGAATTGTCTCCTGACTGGATTCAGACCAGTTCTGGAACCGACTGTTTTCCGAACAATGCCGGAAAGAAGTCTTTCAGCTTGATCGACGACCTGGTGGCGGGAACCGAAACCGACAATGTCGATTCGGGCACAACCGGAACACTTTCGAGTTCATTGATGAAGAACTCGGCCAGCCACCCCGACATGGCGATGAAGTGCTCAGGGTCATCATTGCGGTCACGATAGGCATCTTCAAGTTCGTAGTCAAAACGCGACCAGAGCGCTTGCGGGTCCAGCTGCTTGATCTCGGCCCGCGTCAGTCCGACGGCCTTGAGCACAACATTCACCTCGGTCTGCCCAGAGCCGACAGGCAGCATCTGACGTGCATATTTCGCCCCGCCTTTGAAGACAGCTGCAAACCAAGCAATCTGGCCCAAGCCGCAGCCGTAGATCGAGTAGCCCCCGTCTTTGTTGTGTTGAATGCCAGCATTCCACTCGTAGGGAACGAAGTCCCCTTCCGCAGCACTACGCCGCAAACCCGCACTCACTGCCCCAAACGTCGCTTGATCCCACGGCATGTTCGTACCTCCATTGTTTTCGGTTCAAGAACCAGCAGTTACTGATTCCACTACGTAGTGTACACAGATTAAATTCCATGTAAAGAAATAGTAACCATATCAAAAAGAGCAATGGCTATATTTTTAAGAGCTTCTATAGCAACCCTTTACTGATACGATTTTTAGTTTTATTATCAAATATGACTGAAACGTATCAGTTTGATCTTTCTTACGAGTGTAAACACAAACCTTGAGAGGAGGGCAACATGCCCACTTTACTCCAAATCAGCCAGCTTGGTCACCCTATCCTGCGCGGAAAAGCGAAGGAAGTCGAAGACATCCACGATCCTGACATCCAGACTCTTATCGATGACATGATGTATACGTGTCAAGATGCCGAAGGTCTCGGCATCGCAGCGCCGCAGGTGTATCAGCCGCTCCGGCTTTTCATCATCTCTTCGAGGCCGACTCCTCGCTACCCCAACGCTCTCGTGATGGATCCGAAGGCCATTATCAACCCGACCATCGTTGGGTACTCGGACGAGACGGAAACGCTTTGGGAAAGTTGTCTGAGTATCCCGGACATCTTTGGGAGAGTTGAACGTCCCAAGTCGCTAACCATCTCGTTTACCAATCGGAATGGCCATCAGGAAGAGGAAACCCTCGACGATCTCGCTGCTCGTGTATGTCTCCACGAATATGACCACATCGAAGGGACAATCTTCCTCGACCTTACCAAGTCTACGGACCTGGCTACCCCCAAAGAACAAGCAAGGATTGCTAAAGCCTCGGCATAGAAATAGCAAGATCCTTCTCTCACTTCAAAGCCGCCTCGCAGTAACCCTGCCAGGCGGCTTCATGATTTTATTAAAAATTTTATAAGCAAGAAATCTCTCCTATAACTTTATTTCACCTTTTAAGAGTCGAGTATCGAATCACCCGCCGGCAGCTCTGCAACAGGTGACTTTTCATATAAAATTTTAATTCCCTTTCTGTTTTGCTAACTCCATTTTCAACAAATCTTGTAATAACGCAACGACCTTAGTCAGAAGTTTAATTTGCAACTCCTTATTTGCCGCAGACATAACTGGGGCGATAGGTATCACATCAGGCACACATGAGGCCCAGGGTCGAGTGCCTGATTCGGTATAGAGATGCCGTGCATACCCAAGATTCCCTTCAGTAGTAGTAATATCAAATCCAAGGGCAAGTGCAGGGGTAGCATGAATTGCTTCATAAAATTGGAAGACGCCAATCATGCCCGCATTTCCACCGCCCCGCAATACATTACCATTATCAGTAAACTGACGGAACTTTGATTCACAACGAGCAATCTCGATCATTACAGGCGCGAAAGCGAACAGCTCCCGGACTCGCTTTTCTACCTCAGTCTGATTTTCCCATGTAATACCAACCGGGGTAGAACTAGCTGTGGTAGTAGCAGTAGTGGTAGCTTGAGCAAATGCTGACGGAGTCAGTGCAGTGAGGGTGACGAAGGCTGCAACCACAATACTACCTACAGCTACAATATTTTGATATTTACGAAACATAGGTTTCAAGTATACCATCTTACTCTTTTAACTAAGCACCATACGTTTTTTTAAACACGGTCAATTGCTGCGTTTTTTATATCCACCACTATATACTTAAGGGATATGACACGACTTGAGTATTATTCCCGGCACCTAGTAGCACTTATTATTTTTTTCATCCTTGGTTTGATTACCTTAATTCTATGGACAATCATCAGTGACACACCAAAAGCTCAAACTAAAAAAGTGGTCTCGGTAATTCAATCAGAACCTCCGGCGATAGCGACCTCGAGCACTAGCACTGCACCACGTACAAAACCTCCCCTAACATCAGAAGTGTACCCCCGCTTGTCATACATCATGGTCACGAGTAGTTGTGACTACAATTTTAATGGAGACTGTGTGCGAATCCGCAGCGGTCCAGGTCTCGAAGCAGCAGTTGTCACAAAGCTTAGAAATGATGTGGTCTTACGCGCTGATACAGATGCAGCTATCGAAAAAGATGGTCTCCTTTGGTACAAGATACTCTTTGACGAGACCCTTCGTTATTCTGAACGAGTTGGCGGTGACTGGTATATCGCAAGCGAGTTTACTATTCCCTTTACTGAAAAAGGACCACAGTGGATTTCGAATACCACACCCCCTACCAGTAAACGAATTATCGTAGACCGTGGAGAACAATCATTGCGAGCCTACAACGGTGAAGAAATATACCTAGATATAAAAATTTCGACCGGGCTTGAACTCACTCCTACCCCACGCGGAGAATTTACTGTCTACATGAAAACACCAACGCGATATATGCAAGGACCGCTCCCGGGAATTTCTAAACAATACTATGACCTTCCCGGAGTACCGTGGAATTTATACTTTACGAAAGAAGGAGCTGTCATTCACGGGGCGTACTGGCATCAGAGTTTTGGTAAACCATACTCTCACGGGTGCGTGAATGTAAATCCTAGAGATGCGGAGAGACTCTACAATTGGGCTGATCTGGGCACGCAAGTAGTAGTACGAGACTAACCTACCCACCAATTTGCCACGCCCGAATAAATTCAAACGGATAGATGAGATTAATGATGTTAAGCGTCAAACCATCACGAATCATAAAGGCCACGAATAGCTCAGCGGCAATTACAAAAGCTACACTCACCCACACCGGAGTCCGCCACGCAAGAATAAAGCCAATAATCATCGCGACACTATCAGAAATTGAATTAAAAATACTATCTCCGGTATACCCAGCCGCCAACGCTTGTTGGCGATAGTGATTAATTAACCACGGCGTGTTCTCAAACACCTCCCACGCAACTTCTATACCGAGGGCAATAACAAGTCGATATCCGAAAGGTATCCGCCTCGCGAACAGTGACAGTAGTCCAAAAAACAAAACGCCGTGAATGATGTGTGAAAACGTGTACCAATCCGTGAGCTGTTGTGAATTTCCCGCTGATGCAACCTCCCCTTCCCAAACCTTTATCTCTCCACATTCACAAAAAAATGGCTGACCAAAGTACCATAACGTCACCGCTTGGCCTAACAATACTAAAATAACTGCCCACATGACTACCGCGCGGCGTTTTCTTTTCATGCTGTAATAATACCGCAGTATCATACAAAAATAAGAAAATCCTGTGACTAGGAGAACCTATACAAAATGAATTTTTGTGATACTATTTTTTAAGAAACGTCACCCGTTAAAAGGACATCCTTTATGCCAGCCATCCCTATCATTATTGTCCTCGGCCACAAATTGAACCCTGACGGTACCTGCACAGCTGATTTCATTGAGCGGATAAAGAAAGGTGTAGAGCTCGCCCGAGCGACACCGACAAGCCGTCTTATTATCACTGGCGGAAAAACTCGAAAGGAATTCCCGTCCGAAGCAGAACGGGCGCTCGAGTACATCAAGACGCTGACGGCGGAATCAAATCCTCTCATGGGGATTCAGACCAAGGACCACGTCGATCGCATCCTAGATACGTTTATCTATGGACTCACCTCCCGAACCATACTTGAACCGGAAGCCCGCGCGACGTCAGAACATCCACGTCTGGTGCACGGCCTGCTGCGCAGCCATGGTATCACTCCGACTACCCTCACCATCGTGACGAGTAACTACCACCGCAAACGCTCGGCACGAGTATTTCTCACGCACTGGCCTGAGATTACGAGCCAGCTACGGACAGTTGGTGTTGGGATACCACGATTCACTGACCAGATAAAGGAGTCTGTTCTTAGTGTTCTTGGCTACATTGATCCATACGATCAGTACATCATGCCTACCCTAAAGCGTCTGTTCCGCAATGGCTGATCACACGACGACGCAACTTCCCCCGCCACATCTGTGCGGGGGAACGTTTTTTAACTTTTTTGCTTAATGAGCCGTAATTTCTCAATTCGACTGCTGCTCCTCAAAGTATACTCTCGCATTTGTGCCGCACTGCGATTAGAACACGATTCTGAATATACCAATACCACCGGCTGACGAACGGCGGTATATTTAGCTCCCTTACCTTTCACCTCCCCGTTATGTTCACGAACCCGTCGCTCCAGATCTGTAGTCACCCCAGTATATATCGTCTCATCAGCACAGCGAAGCATGTAAACAGACCAGCCCATATCAATTAAAACTGCAAAAATGCCGGCAAACTATATGGCTGTCCACTAAACCCTTGATAGAAGAACCAGGCAAAGATAACTGCCGCGAGTACAATCACAATAAATTTAAGCATGGGAAATTCGTGACCGATGCCACCACCACGTTCCTCCTAATAACAAGATCAGGAGAAGAATTCCCAGCGGGTAATGTATGTAGGGAGAATTAAACATCCGGATTGTCGACGCTTCATAAAATTCATAGGTCAGAGCTACATTACGAATACTTTCAAGGTAGCCATTACTATCACTCTGGCTGCCAATAACGAGGATATATTTCCCACTATTTTCGGGTGTACTCACTTCAATCCGGTACGTTCCTGCTGGCATCACTTGACTCCAGAAAGGACCAGCGTAATAAGGCAGTCCCGTTTCTTTATGGACGACTCGTAGCCAATCTGCATCAGTGGCCCACAAGCGCGCCACCTCTTCGACTCCCCGACTCTCTTTTTGCCGAATGATAATACCAGCAAATTCTGGAGAAGTAGCTGATTCAATTAGTGCTCGTATTTCGACCGTAAGGGTAAACTCAACGTCTGACGTTATTTCAAACATCTCAGGAGAACCTTCGAGTTCACCTAAAATCGACCGCTCAATCATAGGATCGTCGTTAATTGTCACTACTTCGTAGGGAGTAGCCACCGGCTCAAGCACCGCAGTATAGGCTCCCGCAGTAGAGAAAGTTGTTACAAACACCCAAATAGAGAACAAAAATATAGTCCATCGCATAGCTCTAGTGTAGCACTAAATACCACGAACCGCGCCGCTCTCACATAGAGGGCGCGGTGGGTAAAGAAGTTACACTGTGTGATTAATCAAGAATCCGACCATCACGCAGATATTTTGGACTGGACGATCGATCTCCCCTCACAATTCCCGCTTCTTCCATTATGGCTTCCATTGCATCACGATCATTAGCAGCTTGAGCCACGGTAAAAGCAGCCGCTTGTTCATCAGTTAATTCTTCATGCCATGAATGCTTTTTAACTATATGTGCCCTTCCATTCTGCTTCAGCATACCGAGTTCGGTAAAAATTGCATCAGCTGACTTGGTATTTCCGTTTCGTCGTAAGGTATGGGCTGCTTTAAACTGCTCAAAATCAGCCTCAGTCGTAATGATATCAGCAAGCGGCAACCCGACTACCGCTACCTTGAACGATTCATAATCATTCGCCTGTAAGGCAGCATACTGTCCGGAGTGTTTTGTTACAGTATCATCAGCAATGGCGCTTCGCACCCGTTCTATTACTTTCTCATCAATTCCGGCTTCGACTAATATATTTCGAGCCCCTTCGGTATCTCCTTCTTCGCGCAAATCTCGCGCCACCGCAAAGGCCGCTCGTTGAGATTCTGATAATCCAGCCCGCCTGAGGGTTTCTCCAGAAAAAGCCTGCGCTCCTGAAGCAGTCAAAGCGAGCGCAGCAATAGCAATTAACAGAGATTTTGAATTCATATACGTTTTCAAATTATTATTTTCAAAGTAGTTCTTTGTATATAGGACATAAGATAAACTTTTAACGAACAAAAGTGAGGGCATACCCTCACTTTATAGTACGAGTCACAGCTTTATCTCTTTCATTATTCTAGAGTTGTAAAATATTTCCAGATTTTGTCGAGAGCTTGGCGTAGTTCGGTACTCGTGAAGTCAGTACCACAGGTGTCAAGGCTATACACAGCTGAATCAACCGTAATTTCATAGCGATAATCAATTCCGTCAACAAACGAGGTGCAATTCGCCACCGTAACAAGCTCGGCGTTTTCACTCATTGCAGTACCCCCTATTGCTTCGTTTAGGTCATTCCACAACGCCCGAGGCAAGGACCCTTGCTGCGGAATAGGCGTTTCATTAGGGCCGGTAGCTGGAATATAGGTAAAGGTAGCATCACTCACCAACTGAAAAGATGGTAAAGTACCCTGAACATCCCCGCCGTACTGCTCCCCCACAATAACCAGATCTTCATACACCTCAGCCGTTTGCCCAGTAAACTCTTCAAATTGTGGCTTAAACCCCGTTACGTATATATACCCACCCGCAACTACCCCCACCAAAAACGTAGTGCCTAACGTCCAGATATCTTGTCGTTTCATATGTAATATCTTGCAGTATACCACTAAGCTAAATCAAGGACGAACCAAAAGAAACTCTGTAGTGTATTGTCACCGGAGAACAAGTGTGAAATAATTTAGTCATATGAAAATAATCTTAGCCGGAGGAGCAATTCTAATTGTTGTTATGGCCGTATTATTGGTGGTGATGGAGCCCGCTAATGCACCAACGACTGATACGCCCCTAAATGAACCCGCTACTACGACCGATACAACAACTGATACGAATGCCCGGCGACTCCCTCCCACTGACACCCCAGCTGTAGGAGGAAAAATTAAAGCAGATACATTTACTGGAAAACTGGAAGAAGTTAATACGGGATGCTTCTCAGACGGCGAATGTTATGTCACTGTTTCTGGTAAACATGTCACCGTTATTATGGGATGGAGCCAAGAGACTGTCGGAACGATTATTGGTTCGCCAAGTATCGGTGACCTCGAAAGTATGATTGGAAAGGACATTGAAGTCTACGCCCAGGAATTGACTGATGGCACCTACACCCTCTATGGGAGCGAAGGGTTTTACGTAAAGGTACTCAATTGAAGTGAGGATGCCAGGACCACTCAGTGTGTCATCGGCGGCTGCAGTGCACAGCTTTGTAGCGATGCATCCGATGAGCCATTGATGTCAACCTGTGAATACCGACCGGTATATGCTTGTTATAAAACGGCTCGCTGTGAACAACAAGCAACGGGACAATGTGGCTGGACCGAAACCAATGAACTCAAAGCTTGTATAGCAAGCGACGGACAAACTGCTAGCTAATCAAAACAACCACCCATTACGGGTGGTTGTTTTGTATACAGATATTTTAAAGAGTGACAATTATAATGTATGATAGCGCCACCACGGAGAGGTGGCAGAGTGTGAGAAAGTCTGGGAGACTTTCGCAAGACCTTGCCAGCTCTTTTGGAAAAAGAGTGATAGGCTGAAACAGTATAATATATTGTTTCAGGAGGTTGCCTGTTACGCAGTAACGACAACCTGTACAGAATTCGTAGAATTTACAGCTTCTGTAAGAAGTGGGTGTACCGCCAATCACATGGAGGGTTCGCATAGTGGCCTAGTGCGCTGCCTTGGAAAGGCAGTATCGGAGCAATCTGATCGGGAGTTCGAATCTCCCACCCTCCGCGACTGAATGGAATAAAGGAGCGGAGGGTGAATGAGTGACTCAATGTCACTCATGTGGGGATTCGAAGCCCGATTGAGAGACTTTAGAAGTGAAGCGAACTAAAGTATCCAATTGGGGTACTGAAACTGTAAGTTTCGAATCCCCTCTCCGCAGCGAACGCATGAGTCCGGGAAATGATTAATGCATGAGTTCAAAGCTCTCCACCAACTCGTTAAAATCTTTCTCATACGAATAACCATCAAGTGTTTCAGCTGATTCTCTCGTACCAATGAGCACGTAGATTTTATTATCACTAATCTGAGCGATGGTTGTTCCCGGATAAAGCCCCTCCCACAGACATACCGAGGCATCTTGACCAGCAAGTTCCGTTGCCGTAATTTCACCCTCAACACAATTGGTAATCTTTTTGTTTGAAGCTAACCATGCTTCTAAATCGAGAACTTTTGAAGCGCTATACACATATACAGACATTGAAGGGAGTCCGTCTATCGCGTTACCTGCAGCTGCTGCTTTGACTGATTCATTGTAGTCATTAGAACGCATAAACGTTGCCCCAAACAAGGTGCCTATATCGATATTTTGATCAAGGGTGTTTTCAAAGACTGAGTATCCATATGGTTTGATGCGGAACCTAAACGTAAAGTCGTAATCCGTATTTTCAAACACCGCAATTTGCGCTGGAGCTGAGGTAGTTGGTATTGGGGTATCAATAATTTCATCAAGCGGAAGCACCGGGGTATAGAAAGGCGCATCGGCCGGAGCAATAGTGAAATAAAAATATACACTCACTACCGTGAACGCTGCTACAATGAGTATTAAAACTTTCATAGGTATAGTATATCTAATTACTTTGTTCTTTGTGCACATTCAAGTTTTATTTACGCAATTACCACACACTCACAACGAATCCCCTAATTTCAATTACGTTTCTTTCTTTACGGATAGACAACATTCCCCAGCTGTTGTATGGTAGCGCCATCGGGATATAAAGAATCCTGAAGTTCAACTGTCCTCAAACCGCCGAAGGGATTACCGATGGGCCACGCGCCAATAATTACCCCGAAATTTCTTGACCACGTTGCAATGGTCCTCAGTCTGACCACACCGGCCGTTGCAGCTTTCTGCGCTGACAACCGGACCGGGGGCTGCGTGTACATCTGCGATGCAGAAGGCAGTCAACTCATCCACAAGATGGTCGGCGCCCCAGCCCCAGAGAAAATGGCCAAGTATCGTGAATTCTCGCGGGAAAAGGCCATGCGGTTACTTGGTCACCCCAAACACACCACAAGCCGTCAGAGCCGTGATCCAGAACAGCAACGGTACGGTGGGGCCGTCCGACTACCAGGAAGTAGCATAATCGTCTCTTTCTCTGGGTTTTCCGAAGTCGATGATGAGATCTACAGTGCCATCATTGGCATGATGCTCTTCCGGGCATCATATACGGAAGTTCTTGATGCCATCGATCGGCAGCTGAACGAAGAACACTGGCAAGCAATGAAGCGTGTATTCAAAGCCGCTCAAACCAAACCGGTCGAAACAGCCTGATGCTCCGCCGCTACTTCCACTTCGGAAATAGCGGCGGCTTATTTGTTATTTTTAGACATCCTTGTATACTAAAAAAATGAAAAAAATTATATTTTGCCTACTACTTGCTAGTATTTATGTCGTAAACACCAATAGTGTTTTTGCCCAAACAAATTGGAACAATCTTTCACCTAATGAGTTTATTAAGACGGCAACTGATATTCCTCAAAACGCTCAAAATGTTACCGTTGATAGCGTAAATATTTCCTATGTTTATAAAAAAATGGGAGATAAGAAACCATTATTTTACACGGGTAAAACCCAGTTTGGGATTATGTTTTATGCAACCAACACCACGCAGCTAGGTGTTTCGAGCTCTACTATTACGTTTGAAACGGGCAAAACAAAGCCAAAGTATCTCTATCAAATGGCGGTAATTTCTGATGGGCAAAATATTTATTTCAAACCAGAGCAACTTAAAAATAAGTCATTACGCAATAAATGGATTAAGGCCAACGGTTCACAATATGAAAAAATAGGAGAAGGTTTAGGAGTATCTGCACTATTTGAAGTTTTTAGTACAAAATCAATCAGCGAAGAAAAAAATTCAACTACTAAGGGGGTATTGGCAGCCACTAATAGCGGACTTTGGCAAAAATATACAGACGATATTGATGATGATATTACGGTTCCTAATACCACTCGCTATAACTTTGAATTTAAAGCTTCAGCTATTAAGCCATTTTTTACAGAATTAACAAAGACACTCACTCTGGATGAAGCAGGTTATGGATTACTTACTGATAAGACTTTTATTAAAAGCCTTTCAAATGAAAACGTGACTCAATTCATTGCTGATTACTCATATATATCAGTTTGGATAGACAATACTTCAAAGAAGCCAGTAAAAATTGTCAGTGCAACGTGGATACCAATTACTGAAAAGAACAAGACTACGTACCTACTTGATTATAGCGAAACTGACTTTAGTAAATATGATTCTGCAGTAAAATTGAATACGCCAGCTAACAGTGTTGATGCAGTAACAGCAGCTATTCAGCTCAAGATTAAACTTTAAGAATAATTATTGACTCTGACGACCCCTAATCTGCTTCGAAAAGTTTGGATCATCAGCAAACTCCAACGCCGCCTCATTGATTTGATGGGTAGACTGTAATTCACTAAGCGGCACATCGGTTGCGAGTAGTCCCGATTCATACGCGAGACGATCTGAGTATTGCGGTAACAATAATCGAAGATCAAATGGTATTCGTCCCGGTGCAATTTCATTAACATGGGAGGCGATGTTGGTAGTACAGGTATTCGTAATCGTGTTATAAAACTCAGGATTTTTGGTAAGTGCGTTAGTGCGTTCAAGCATCGAGACAAACAATGTCTGAATATCCGTCGGACTGGCTTTCACGGGATACAGATAAACCAGATTTTTACGATAATTGGTGCGAAGTTTAATTACATCTCGCTCGTCTGCAATTACATACATGAGTTCATATTGGCGTAACATCCCGAGCCATGGTGAAAATTTCTCACCCTCTTCTTTACGGATTTCCGCTGAAATAGCCACCTGCTCACCATTTTTAAAGCCAAAACTTAAAAAGGTATGCGCTGCTCCAATACTCCCAAAAGCCTCAACGATATAATCTACCCGCTCGAGCTCACTGAGACGGTAGGTTCGGTCTTCGTAATAGGGCGTATAGTCATCTTTTGTCCGGTAGGTAAAATTACGCACGTTATAAATCGCAATCTCGTCTCCTACAATCACTGCGCTGGGCAATACACGTTGATCAAGTGACCAGGCTCGCTCCAGACTCGGTGTACGAAAAAAATACCCCGTAAGCAACAACGAGAAAAAAATAACGATGATGCAAAATACCAGACACTGCCGCAGAAATCTCCACATCGTTATATTGTACTACATACCCACTATTGACTGAGTAGGAAAAAACGACACGGTATCGCGTGTCGTTTTTTGTTTATTAATCCATAGACCGAAGCAACCTAATTCGTTCCGCTGCCGGTGGATGCGTTTGAAACAGGCCGCCGATTTTTTGTCCAAACGAACGCTTCCCTACCGCTCCGTACGGGTCAGAAATAAAGAGATGGGCCGTGGCGTGGCTCGTACGCTGCATTGGGTGACTGTACGACGAAATCTTCTCCAAAGCGGATGCCAGACCCTCTGGATACCGAGTCAGGAGTGCTCCGGTCGCGTCAGCCAAGTATTCCCGCCGCCTTGAGATAGCCATCTGCATCAACTGCGCCGCAATCGGGGCGAGGATAATCCCTACGATACCAAGAACAAGAAACAGTACTCCCGCTTTACTATCGCGATTATCTCCCCCACCAAACATCAGAGCCCGGGAGAAAAAGTCGGCAATAATGGCAACAAATCCAGCCAACACTACCGCAACAGTCATTACTAACATATCGCGATTACCGATATGCGCCATCTCATGCGCCACCACTCCCTCAAGTTCATTCCGATCAAGAATCTGGAGTAATCCTGAGGTTACCGCCACAACCGCATGTTCAGGGTTTCGTCCCGTCGCAAACGCGTTCGGTGCCGGATCATCCATGATATACACCTTTGGCATCGGGAGGCCGGCGGTAATCGCTAAATTTTCAACTATATTGTACAACTCGGGCGCATCAGCTTTGGCTACCGGCTTCGCTCCCGTCATACTCAAAACGAGCTTATCAGAATACCAATAACTGCCGACGTTCATCACAAGCGCAAATACCACTCCAATATAGAGAATCGAGGGATCACCGAGATAAAACGAAACGGCGTAACAAACCGCTATGACAAGCACAAAAAATGACGCCATGAGAAGCCAGGTTTTTCTGATGTTACTGCCTTGATGGGTGTAGAGTGTTGCCATAATAAAGGTTATACGAATAAAGTCTCAGTTTATTTCAATCCTTGCGGGGTTTCATTACTTTTATAGTCTCCCGCTTCTGACCAGTGGAGAAAATGACGATTTTTATAAAAGCCTTTTTTCTCAACGTTGTCCGCAAGTGCCGTTTTAATGTCAGCTTCAGAGAACTCAAGGTGATGCGTCAGGGCGTCGAGCACTACCATTAAGTCAGCGTACTCGCTGAGGAATTCTTGACGAGAACTGGCTGCCGCGAGAGCTGCTGCCTCCTCGGTAACTTTCTTGAGTAACTCCTGCTCAAACTCATCCGGATCTTCAATGGTTCGAATACTATACCCTTCTCTGCGCCGCTCAATTTTGGCCTGTATCAGATCGCGAACAAGTTTATTATAGTAAACTTTTTTCATAGCTAGACAAGAGACGGAGCAGTTGAAGGAGTGACTACGCTCGTCGATCGAGGATTCCGAACCATCATCGCCTCGAGGAGTTCTCGATTGAAATTAGTCGGCGTAGTCGCATCAGTGGCGTAAATATAGAGAACAGTTTTTATCACTCCCTCAAGTGCTGCCTGAGCCAAACTCGCCATCACTAACCACGCAACACCGATGATTAACGCAGTCAAAATAATAATGAGGTTCTCGGCGTACACCCCCAAGATTATCATTCCGACGACAGAAATAATGGCCAGCATGTAAGCAAGGAAGAAGAATAATCCCAACGTGATATTACTTACAATTGTTTCTCCCCACGTTCGCTTAAAGGTGGTGATAGAAAATGGAATTGATTCTACGGCCCCTTTTTTATCGATGACAATCGCCGGAATAACAAAAAACGTAGCGATGGCCCACGCTGCTCCCATGAGGGCGGCAACAATTTTACCTATTAGTTGCGACCGTTCAGATATCATCCGGAGAATAACTCCAACCGTACTCGTAATAAGGGCCCACACAAATAATGTCCCCGCATGGGAGAGCGCGACGGAAATACTCTCGCCCAGGCGTGCATTTCCGTTATGGAGACGAGTGTAGACCGTATGCGTAATAGCAGCCTGCGACAGAGCCAGGGTAAATGCCCCCACTACATACACCATAAACAACACCACGTAATCAAGCGTATGGAGAGTATCCCCCGTAAAGAGTGGATTCTCAGAATTTTGCGTCAGTAACACCGTACTCCCAATCACGATACCGAGTAAACAGAGATTGAGGACAAGCGCCGCAACCGGAATGAGTAACAACTCTTTGTCGGCCGCCAAGAATCGCCACGACTCTTTAAAGAGTAGCCAACTGGCACGTATTCGGCCAATCCGTTTTCCACCAATGAGAATGGGGGTTGCCATGAAGTATATTGGGACTAGAACGCAACCTTCACCACTTCACGCTCAGCACTGTTTTCTGGTAATTCAAAGAACTCTTCTTCTTTGAACCCAAATGAGCTTCCAATGATGTTACCTGGGAAAGACTGGAGACCAATCTTGAGGTCTCGTACATTACCGTTATAGAAACGACGAGCTGCCTGAATTTTGTTCTCAGTATCAGAAAGTTCAGTCTGTAGCTGCGCGAAGTTCTGATTGGCCTTCAGATCAGGATACGCTTCGGCAATTGCCATCAGTTTACCGAGTGACGCCCCGAGGGCTGATTCGGCTCCCGCCATAGCGGTAATTTGTTCAGCCGTAATACCGGTTGGGTCAACATGAACCTGGGTAGCCTTGGCGCGAGCCTCAGTCACAGCATCAAGGGTTTCTCGTTCATGCGCAGCGTAACCTTTTACAGTTTCAATTAAGTTTGGAATCAGGTCATACCGACGCTTAAGCTGTACATCAATATCCGCCCACGCTTCTTTTGTGCGCTGTGTTAATTTTACAAAGTTGTTGTATGTAACTATTGCATACAACGCTAAGGCACCAAGTACTCCAATAATTATCCATGTCATATCTCTAATGTTCATTAATCCAATAATGTAGCTGCAGTATAACATATTTTCCCTCTTGACAAGGGAACGGACTTAGCAGTACCCTATACCCCGTCATTGTTCATTATGGGAGGGACACCAATGCCGAACGCAACTACTGAAGAAATCAAGAAGCTACTCATGAGTACCCCGTTCATTCGAGTCACCTTTCGAATCGACCAACCAGGCGACATACCCCGGGATTGGACAGTGCGAAATCGGACACCACGCCCTTCGCGCCCACCATCACTGGTACTGCCCAGAAAAAGCGTCGCCCCTCTCTCTGAACTGCTGAGCGGACGTGGCTACCACCTCAACCATGCTGGAGCGAGTACTGTGTACGAAGCAGCTCAGGGACTTCGGAAACAGCGAATCACGTTCTTTTGGAGTAAGGGAAACACTAACAAAATGAATCTGGAACATACACCAGACGCACCCCTCCGGATGCGCGAGCTATGCGCAAAATGTCTGTATAACGTCGAGATTTACATCGACGAAGCCAGAGCGGTGGGATTTTACTGCAAACCAATTTGAGCGCGTGTTTACGCCTGCCGTCGGCCCTGTGCCGGCGGTTTTCGTTTATCTAAATTACAAAAAAGAGCCCCGTACGAGGACTCTTTTTTTGACTATTTCCAGTTTAATTATCAAAGCATTCGAGATGACCCAAATGCGAGTGAGACAGTTTGGGAAACTGTCGCAAGACCTTTTGAGAAATCTTTGATTTCCAAAAGGTGTACAGCTTCTGTTAAGACAGGCGACTAGATTCTGGAGGAAGCGGCAGATTCCTACCGCGACTGACAGATATAAACACACGACAAAGCAGTGGGTTATATTCAGAGGCTTTGGTTAGTACATTCCTCCGCCCATACCTCCCATATCTGGCATAGCCCCCTTACTTTCCTCTGGTTCATCCGCAATCGCGCATTCAGTCGTAAGGAGAATGGCGGCTGCTGAGACCGCATGCTGAACCGCTGCCCGCTCAACTTTTACCGGGTCAATGATTCCAGCCTTAATCATATCGGCTACCATTTCACCTTTTGCAGCATCGTAGCCTGCATTACCGCCAGCTGCCTTTACCTTATCAACCACCACCGCGCCATCAATTTTACCCGTATTATCCGCAATCTGACGGAGCGGTACCTCAAGCGCGCGCAATACAATATTGTAGCCAACTAATTCTTCTGCACTGAGGTCTTTCTTTTTTAGCATCTCACTTTCAACAATAGCTGACGCACGCGCAAGACTGGTTCCACCGCCAGGAACGATTCCCTCTTCAATCGCTGCTTTAGTGGCGTTCACCGCATCTTCAATTTTAAGCTTCAGGTACTTCATTTCGGTTTCAGTGGCGGCCCCAACACGGATTACGGCCACCCCTCCCGTCAGTTTTGCAATTCGTTCTTCAATTTTTTCCTTATCAAACTTTGACGTCGTAGCTTCAAGCTGCGCCTTTAAGGCCGCGACCCGATCAGCAATCGCTTCTTTGGTACCAGCGCCACCAACGATTACCGTATTGTCTTTGGTAGAAACGACCCGATCAGCTGATCCTAATTGCGCTAATTCCGTCGTCTCTAACTTGAGTCCGATATCTTCTGTAATCACTTGGGCTCCAGTAGTTACCGCAATGTCAGCGAGCACTTCTTTTTTACGATCTCCATACCCTGGCGCCTTAATCGCGAGGACTGAAAATCCACCCTTAAGCTTATTTACGACAAAGGTTGCAAGCGCTTCACCTTCTACATCATCCGCAATAATCACCAGTTCCTTTTTACCGGTTTGGGCAATTTTCTCCAACAGGGGGAGGATTTCTTGTACGGAAGAAATTTTCTTATCAGTAATGAGAATATGGGCATTTTTATAGGCCGCCTCCATTCGTTCGGGATTTGTCACCATATAGGGTGAGACGTAACCGCGATCAAATTGCATTCCTTCGGTGAGTTCAGTTTCAATACCAAAGACTTGTGACTCCTCAACTGTCACCACTCCGTCTTTACCCACCTTATCAATCGTCTCAGCGATTTTTTCTCCCAGCTCGCTACTTTCGGCAGAAATGGTTGCCACTTGCTTAATTTCATCAAGTGACGTGATCTGCGTCGCCATAGAGCGCAAAGCAGCTACCACATCAACGGCTGCATGTTCCATTCCAGTACGAACAGCCATTGAATTAAGGCCCATAGTGGTCTGGCGCAAACCTTCATTTACGAGCGCCTGGGTTAGGACAGTAGCGGTTGTCGTTCCGTCTCCGGCTAATTCATTTGTCTTATTGGCAACTTCTTTTACGATTTCAGCCCCCATGTTCTCAAACTTATCTTTGAGGGTAATTTCTTTGGCGATTGATACTCCGTCATTTGTAATAGTTGGTCCACCATAACCTTTATCTAACGCCACATTTCTCCCGCGGGGGCCTAAGGTAACTTTTACGGCATTGGCGACCGTATCAACTCCTTTCTGAAGCTTCTTCTTTACCTCTTCACCATATAATATTTGTTTTGCCATGAGTAGTTAATTGATTATTTAGTAAAAATTCCTAAAATGCTCGCTTCAGACACAATAAAATACTCAATATTATTTACCTTAACTTCATCGTACCCATATTTTGAGAAGATAACCTTATCGCCAACCTTAACTTCTAGCGGAATCCGCTTTTCTCCGTCTTCGTCCCACTTGCCAGCTCCGACCGCAATCACGACTCCTTGTTCTGGTTTTTCTTTTTTAGCTGTCTCAGGGATAATAATGCCTGAAGCAGAAACGGTACCTAACTCTGTATCAGTTAGTGGTCTCACCACCACACGATCTCCTAATGGCTTAATCGGACTGACGCTTTGGTTTGAATTTTCTGACATATATAGCTGTTACAAATTGAGCGGATAATACATTTATTATTTAGAGGCGGACGTCCTGCGGGGATAAAATCAATTCGTCCGTCCGCGCGACGCTATTATACGTAGCTTTGAAGATGGCGTCAAAATTCAAAGAAAATCCGCAATAGGTGAAGAGTGATTCGACGCCACTCTTCACGAAAGTAACAATACATAATCACGTTGGCAGGGCGCGGATGTTTTTATTAAGTAAAACAGCAAGCGGTAGCGAGCATGATTTTACTTAGTTCCCGATACGACCTTCCCCGGGAGAATCGCTGGAACGTTAAATCCAAGGATACAACTAAACAAAACAAGGAGAGTACACCAACGTAGAGAAAAATTCGCCATTGTCGCTACTAGGGCTGGTTGATTAGATAATCAGGTTGGTGAGGTGCGGATGTTTTTATAAGGAATAAAAAACACTCGCGAAAATTCGCCATTGTCGCTACGCTCTGTGGCTCATTTTACAACTTTAGCACTTTGTGCTACGATGTCAGTCACATGGAAATTATCCAAATTCTGCAGCCGGCACTGCCGTTTATCCAGATCATCCTCTCCGTTCTATTGATTGCAGCTATTTTATTGCAACAACGTGGATCGAGCCTCGGTGGCGCCTTCGGTGGTGATAACTTTAGTTCAGCCTTTCACAAGCGACGCGGCGCAGAACTTTTCCTGTTTAAGTTTTCAATTGGTATTGCTATACTTTTTGTTCTCTCAGCTTTTCTCAACATTTTGATCTAAGTTGCTGACGATTCAAAACGTGCACAGATAGTGGTGTCGCACATCCATTTATCAATAAAAGCCCCCTTTGGGCTTACTCTCATTCTATGTCACTTCGGTTTAGAAAAGTACGACCACAAAAAATTAGTCTCATTGGGAGATTTATTGGTGGAATTGAAGAAACTCGCCCGAGCGATCGGGTACTTTTACGGGTGTTATTTTTTGGACTCATTGCGAGTATTTTATGGGCGGGAATTTCTTTTAATAACACCCTGATTGCCGAAACACCGGCGCTTGGCGGGACCCTCATTGAAGGGATAGTTGGCACCCCACGGTTTGTCAACCCGGCGCTCGCCGTAACCCGGGCTGACCTCGACATGTCTGCTCTTGTGTATTCAGGGTTAATGAAAATAAACCCAGAGGGTGAACTCATACCTGACTTAGCTGAGAACGTAACCCTCTCAGACGATGGAAAAACGTACAATATATTGTTACGAAAAAATATCCGTTTCCATGACGGCACCCCATTTACTGCACGAGACGTCACTTTTACAATTGGACTTATTCAAAATGCTGACCTCAAAAGTCCGCTTCGAGGAAACTGGTCAGGAATTACAGTTGACGAAATAAATGAGTACGAACTCAATATTAATCTCGAAGAAGCGTACACTCCCTTTATTGAAAACTTTACCGTCGGGATACTCCCTCGACATATTTGGAACGAAATTCCAATGGAACAAATTACCTTTAATGAAAGGAACACGAACCCAATCGGTACCGGTCCATTTGCCATTAAAAAAATTATTCGTGATGAATCAAATGTGATTACGAGTTATCAATTAGAAAAATTCAGTGAAAACACAACGGTTAAACTGTCTGAAATTACGGTTCGATTTTTTACCAATGAACCCAGTTTAGTTGACGCACTCTTAGACGGCTCAGTAATGAGTAGTGCCGGGGTTTCAATGGAGCGCGTTCAAGAACTTGTTGACCACGGATACACCGTACACGAAGAGGCGTTACCAAGAGTTTTTGCGATTTTCTTTAACCAGAATCGTTCACCGGCACTACGTGACACAGCAGTGCGTTTAGCACTTGCTGCAGCAACACCACGAGAGGACCTCGTCCTGACTGCGCTCTCTGGCTATGGTGTCCCCATGAATACCCCTGTACCGAATCTTTCTCACGCGGTAGAATCGTTTGGACAAGCAAGTGTAACTGCCGCCACAACAAGTCCTGCTATTACTGAAGCAATCACTATTCTCAGTAAAGGTGGGTGGGTGAAAAATAATACGGGCGTCTGGGAAAAGCGTATCAACGGAGAAGTCGAAAAGCTTTCATTAACATTACGCACAGCCAATACGCCAGTATTTGAAAAGACCACTGAAATTATTGCTCGGTCATGGCGAGAGCTTGGTGTTGAAGTAGAGGTAGAACAATTTGAACAAAGCGATTTACTCCAAGCAGTAATTCGACCGCGCGATTTTGAAGCATTATTATTTGGACTAGATATGAACCGAGCGGTTGATCTCTATCCATTTTGGCACTCTTCACAACGCGAGGACCCTGGCTTGAATATTGCGCAATATGCCAACATCGAAGTAGATCGATTACTCACCAATGCGCGTGTTGCGACAACAACCGTAGCACGTGACGCCTCTATTCTCGCTGCTACGAACATCATGAATAGAGAAGTTCCTGCCATCTTCCTTTATGTTCCAAGTATGGTATATATCTCAGATTCACAATTGATAACCACCCCGATTACCGATATCAGTAGACCAAGCGAACGATTTATGAACGTTGCCAGCTGGCATATAAATACCGACCGACTATGGCCAATCTTTCGATAAAAATTAATTAATAATAGTAATAACCTTTATGACACCACAAAATTCACAACCAACTAACCCACTCACACCGCGGACCCCAGGGAGCCGACCAGCTTCGAGCAATCCTCGTTCTGGTGGAGCAAGACGGCCATTTAATCGCACGCACCACCGCGGACCACGTCCTCTAAGTAGCACCACAGCCGCTCCTGCAACTACCTCAGCTCCAGCAGCGCGAACTGAACGTTCTGCTACTGGCACCCCGACTAAACGGTCCGGCCGCGACGGCAAACGTCGTCGTAGTGGCGGCAACAGTCGTCGTCCGATGACAAGCCCGGCCCTCAGTCACCGCATGACGATTACAGATGAAAAAAATCCCGTTCTACCACTCATTACTGATGAAGACACCGTTCGTGTTATTCCCGTATCAGGAGTTGAAGAAATTGGGCGAAATATGATTATTGTCGAAACAAAAGACGACATTCTTGTTATCGATGCCGGCTTCCAATTTGTATCTGAAGAAAGCAATGCGCCTGGAATCCAGTACATTCTCCCAAATACCCAATACCTAGAAGAGCGCAAAGACAAGATTCGTGCCTTGATTATTACTCACGGCCACCTCGACCACATCGGAGGAATCCCCTTTATTATGGAACGAATTGGTAATCCACCAATCTATACACAGTACCTCACGTCCTTAATGATCCTCAAACGACAAGAGGAATTCCCGCACATTGACCCCGTTGATATGCACATCGTCAAAGAGGGCGAAAGCTTTACGGTTGGGAGCACCAAAGTACGCACCTTCCCGGTGACTCACTCAATTCCTGACGCTATGGGTCTGGCGATTGAAACGAAGCACGGTGACGTGGTAGTTACCGGTGACATTAAACTCGTTAACGTTGATGGACAGGTTGTAGTTGAAGAAAAAGAAGCCTGGGAAGAAGTTGGAAAGCATAATAATCTCGTATTGTTATGTGACTCAACCAACGCCGACCGTGAAGGTTTTTCTGCTTCAGAAACAAAAGTGTTCGATACTCTCGAAGAAATTATTCGTAACACAAGCGGACGAATTATTGTAGGAACCTTTGCCTCACAGTTTGACCGACTCATCGCGATTATTAACATCTGCGAAGCCTTAGGCAAGAAGGTTGTTATGGAGGGTCGCAGTATTAAAGTAAACATCGAGATTGCCATTCAAGCAAAACTCCTTGAAGTAAAGCCTACCACTTTTATTAGTGCAAATGATATTGGAAACTACCCGGCTGATAAAATAGTTATTCTCTCAACCGGAGCCCAGGGTGAAGAATTTGCAGCTCTGATGCGCATGGCAACTGATAAGCACAAACAAATTACCCTCAATGAGCGTGACACGATCGTTCTCTCCTCATCTGTCATTCCTGGGAACGAAATTGCTGTCCAAAAATTGAAAGATAATATCTACCGTCGCAATGTTAAGGTTATCAACTATAAGGGTTCACACGTCCACTCATCAGGACACGGGAACGCCGGAGACCTCGTGTGGGTTCACCAAACGGTTAAGCCAAAGTTTTTGGTTCCAGTTCACGGACACCACTATCACCTTAAGAGCCACTATTTCGCGGCTGTCGAGAACGGTTTTCCAAAAGAAAATATCGTTGTACCTGACAACGGTACCATTATCGATATCAAAAATGGTACCGAAATTATCCGTCACAAGGTAAAAATCCCCACTGAGATGGTAGTCGTTGATGGTTTTACCGTTGGTAACCGCCAAGAGGTAGTATTACGTGATCGTATGAGCCTCTCACAGGATGGCATGTTTGTGATTATCGCTACCGTGAATGCTAAAACCGGAAAGTTACGCAAATCCCCCGACATTATTTCTCGAGGTTTTGTGTACCTCCGCGAGAATCAACAGCTCCTATCTGAAGCTCGTGTCCTCATTAAAAAGACCATCGAGAAATACACAGAGCGCATGAACCCGCTTGATCTTGATTACGTAAAAGACGAATTGACTGATATTGTGAGTCAGTTTTTGATGCAGAAGACACAGAAATCACCGATGGTTATCCCTGTATTGATAGGTTTGTAACAGACAGCTGTCCCAAAAAGACATCATTTGCGTTGTTGGAACTATCGCAAGCCGCCTCATCGTACGTTTAGTACGCCTCGCCAACTCACTCTTAAACTCATTGGTTATTCTGTTTCGTCCATACTCACAAACTAACTCAATGAGTCTTGCGAAGTGACATTTGGTCACTTCTCATGCCTAGCATCTGATACTTTTTATGGAACAGTTTCTACAACTGGCAAAAGCACCCTTAGGGGTGCTTTTGCTTTGGTGATTTTTTGTGGTAAGTCAACAACTCTCCACAAAGACCACGCTCTAGGGAGGGGAAAATCTAGTACACTAGAGACACCATGTTCTTTCGCCCGCGTGCCATTTGCGTCAATCCCCCGTGTGTATCCATTCACTTTTGGTTTGTCTACCTCATCGCCGTAGTATTTAACTTTCAGGCTCTACTGGTAGGATACAGCGCACCGACATTTATTGAACAATTTGTACAACCGAGTACGGTCGGCATCCTCTACGCGCTTGGCGCAGCTGGATCAATTATGGTTTTTTTGACTATTCCGTACCTCCTTCGCGTGTGGGGTAACGTGACTATGAGTATCGTTTTAATGGCCGCCTCTCTCGCCACCCTCTCCGTTTTTAGTGCTGGTTTTAGCCCGACAATTACGATTGCTGCACTCCTTCTTTTCCTCGTCATTAATCCCCTTTTATATCTTCATATTGATGTGTTCTCGGAAACCTTGATTGGCAAGAACGAGGCGGGTACCGGACATAAACGAGGTCTCGCCCTCGCCCTCATGAGCGTCGCTGCCCTCTTGGCCCCCCTCTCTATCAGTATCCTCGCGGGAGAGAGCGGGAATTTAATCCCGGTTTTTTGGCTTGCTCAAATGGTTGGATTAATCTTTATTGTCATCATTATTGCCATTTTTCGGAATTTTTATGACCCAGCGTACAGCGTGGTTAAAGTTCGGACCCTGCTCAAAACAGCCTGGACACAGTACGATTTACGCATTGTACTCTCTACGCATTTTCTGCTGCAGGTATTTTTTACCTGGACCGTCGTCTTTATCCCTCTGTACCTGGTAAGTGTAGTTGGCTTATCTTGGACAGCGGTCGGAACGATTATAGCGGCCGGCCTCTTTGCGTATGTTATTTTTGAATATCCGGTCGGCATCCTCGCTGATGATTACATTGGTGAAAAAGAAATGATGGCGCTAGGCTTTCTCGTTCTAGCCCTCACCATGGCCGGAGTGACCGCCGTCGGTGCCGCCGCAACCTGGGTATGGATGACCCTCATGTTTATCAGTCGATTTGGGGCCAGCATGGTAGAGGTGACGACCGAGAGTTATTTCTTCAAAAAAGTTAGCGGGTCTGACGCGGCGGTCATTAGTCTATTTCGTCTTATGCGTCCCTTAGGGTCAGTCCTCGGGGCACTCTTAGGGAGCGCGGCACTACTCGTCCTTCCGTTTCACCTGGCATTTTTGGTTCTTGCTGCAACTATGACTATTGGTATCTTTTTGAGCCTCTTTTTACACGACACTAGATAGGGAGACGGTAACGACTTCCCTGTTTAGAAACCAAACCTTCGTTTAATAATTTCCCTAGCTGTAATACCACACGTTCACGCTCAGTTCCCATAAGAACACTGCAGAGACCTTGTTTCGTCAATCCAATTTTGACATGAGCAAGCTGTCGTAGTATTGACCCTCTAATAAAACGATCACTCCCTTTGAAGGACGATTGTTTTGTATGGTGACGACTCTGTCGACTTTTGTTTCCAATCGTCGCCTTAAGATGACTTCCATAATCCATCAACGCTGCGTACCACAGCCGCGGATTGTCCGTATTTAGAGTGCGAGCAATAATCGGCATAAGCATGGTATCAGTAACAGCCTCTGTATAAGGAAAATAGTGATGAATGTACACCGTCCGGATATTAGTTTCGACAACGGGAACAGGAGTATTAAATGCAAACGCACAGACTGCCCCTGCGGTGTATGGCCCAACCCCCGGAAGAGTGAGCATGGCCTCGTACGATTTAGGCCACACCCCTTTATGTATGGTCACAATTGCTTGAGCCGTCTCATACAAGTGCTTGGCGCGGCGATTATAGCCTAAACCCTGCCACAAAATAAGCACTTCACCAAGCGTCCCCTCAGCGAGCGTAGAGACAGTCGGAAAACGCTTCAAAAATTCCTGGTACTTGGGAATTACTCGTTCAACCTGCGTCTGCTGGAGCATAATCTCTGAGACGAGAATGCGATACGGATTATGAGTCTTTCGCCAAGGCAAGCTATGACGACCATGATTTTGATGATAGTCACGGACAGTTTGAATAAAGACCTCATCTACCTGCGTCATACAAAAAGATTTGGTTCTTCGCTAAATTTTTCCATATACGCAGCAATATCAAACTTTCGTTTACAGCCGTTATAATTCATATAGCGGATTTTTCCAAACACTGGACGCTCATTCCACGCACGATCGTGTACTCCACAAATTGACCACATCACCCCCGTAACACCATTTGGATCACTCCCATCAAGGGAGTATTTATCATTTAAATAAAGAGCTGAAGTAATCGCAGTCTGTGCATCAGGGGTCCATTCAAGTATTTTCTTCGCCCAGTACATACGCATAAACCCGTGCATTTTCCCGGTCGTAACCATTTCTCTTTGCGCAGCATTCCATAACTCATCATGGGTTTGCGCTTGCTCAAATTCTAGGGCGGTGTACACGTACTCGCGCTTATCATCCGCATGCTCGGAAATTGTCTTCTGTGCCCACGCGTGAGCTCCCGGAACCGTATCATAATCAGAATTATAGAAACAGAAATTATCAGCTAACTCACGTCGCACAATCAACTCCTCTAAGTACGCGTCCCGGGATGGTTTTGAAGCTACAGCACCACTGACGGTTAACGCCACTCGCTGTGCACTCAATTGACCAAAATGAAGGTAGGGCGACAGGTGCGAAAGAAAATTAAGCGTCGGGTCATTTCGCTTTTCAGCATAAGCATCGAGTCGTTCCGCACAAAAAATCCCGAGGTTTTTCTTCGCCGCGATTGATCCCGGCACCAGCCAGTCAACTATTGCAACCGTGCGATCGGTAACTACTTCATTGATGAGACCTTCCCAATCAATTTGAGAAGATAGCGTAGCAGGAACAGTCTGCTTTTCAAGCATTCTAAACTTCGTCAAAAATTCGGGTAAGAGCCGGTGGATTTTTGGCCTGAGTGTATATGCGGCGAATTCAAGTTTAGGACTCGCAATCCACGCCGGAATAATATTGTGCGCATCAACCTCACATAATCGCACGGTAATAGTAGCACCAACCCTAACCCGCCAATCATCGGTAAATCGCAGTGGATTAAAATCACACACTACTTGGCCGACTTGATGTTTCGCTACAAAGTCAGACAATGTTACCTCTGGTTTCCCCTGTAGGAGATAAAAAGGAATATCGAGAGCACGGAGTTCGTCTTCTACTTCACTCAAACCACGAAACATAAAATCATAGTGACGCAATGTCGTGTCTCCAAAGCGCGGAACCAGATTAAACACAACCAGAAGCGGCACTTGGTATTTTCTAGCCTCTTCTGCAGCATACAACAAAGCCCAGTTATCCTGAACGCGCTGATCGCGCTGCATCCAGTACACCACGGGGCCGGGGAGGGCTGGCTTATTATTTTTTTCGCGTACACGCCTTGAATCAACCATAGTTACTCCACGATAATATAATCTGCTTTGGGTGGTTTAGGAACCACAAACCAGGCCAAGAGATAGACCAAAACTCCCGGGAAAACTCCCGTCAGTACAATAAATACTACCGCAGCTAAACGGAATAAGGTTGGATCTTGATCAAAGTATTTAGCGAGACCACCGAGTACTCCAGCCACCAACGCAGTTTCTTCATCTCGGTGCAAATTTTTTTTAGTCATACAATTTTTACAAATGATAAATTACGTCTTTTCGTTCAACGACAACTTCCCATTTGTTTCTCATGGCAATCTTGTAAAGAGTTTCGTTTGGATTAAAGCATATCGGACGCTCTACTGCCTCCAAGAGAGAAATATCTCCATCCGTATCTCCCACAGCAATCGAGTCTTTCGACGTGAGGTTGGGATTATGCTCAAATACCCGCTTTACAATCGTGGCTTTATTTTCTATAAGATGCACATCTGTCATTACTCCGGTAAAGCGGTCTTGTGGTCCAATTTCATAGATTCGACCATACACTTTATCAAAACCATACTCAGTACAAAACACATCAAGAATGGTTTTAGGCGACTGCGATATCGCAACAATGTAGTACCCTTCGGCTTTTAAATCTACAAGCAGATCACGGGTATAGCGATAAACACGTTTACTATGAACTGCCACGACCCGCTTCCCAATGTCTGCGAAAGTACCATAGTGCACCCCTTTGATGTAGCTCATGTAGGACACAACCACTGCTTCAATATAATCTTCGTAACTTCCTTCCCGGTCTCGCCACTTCGTAAAGGCTTCATGATACTCATCACGCGCCTCGGGTGGAAAAACACTCTCATGAACCAACGCGTCAACTAACTCAATGAGTAGACTTGAACGAAAAACGGTTCCATCAATATCAAAGAAGGCGACTGGCTGCATACGTACTAGTATACCAAAGAAAACCTTTAGGTCACTTCGATAAAAACAGGACGTAATTCACGCCATTCGCTGACAGTCCATACTTGTTTTGTGTATTGCCCAGCCATAATTAATCCGACACACGATACGGTAATAGTGTTATCAGGCCCCACTACCTCAACGTACGCCAGGCGTCCACCATCCGACTCAGTTTGCCATTCCATAACTGAGCCAGTCCGTGGTTGTATCGTGCTGTGTATACCGGCCACCCCCTTCAGAATTGACTGCCAACTCCCCGGTACCCGTGGTCGATTTTCCGGCCAGGCAATGAGTCGATTTTCAGTCTTTAAGCGCAAAGCAATATATTCCGCTCCCTGTAGCGGTAACCCGAGGCTCGTACCCCCGAAATTGTCACCAATAAGGGCACGGATTTTTTCGACCTCAGGGGATTCTGCTTGGTAGAGCATCCACTCTTTGAGTTCCGGCCACACGGTATTTTTCTGCGGCGTAAGGTCGTCTTTAAATACCCACCCAGTCACTTTACCGTGAAGCACTCGCGCATACCGACCATTGTATGTAGCAACCGTCACGGCAGCACCATACGGTATAATCAATATAACAGCATCAAACTCAAAACTCGGAGTGTTCAGACACGGCGTGCCTGCCTGATTACTCACGTACATGACCGTCGGCTCATGTAAGGGATGTGGAGCGTCGCTTGGTGTTTCAATTTTTTTTGTGATTGGTACTTCGATTTCAGACACGCGAGAAATCTTTTTACTTACCTTCGGAGTCGTTTGTGGTAACAATACTGGCGCGAGCGGTTCCGCTAAACTCGCCACCGGCAGGCGCGGCGGTAGAGACGCCATCGGTGTACTAAATATTACATTTTTCTCTCGCCCGAGAGCAAACCAGAATAAGTCTTGTACCACTAACCAGAAAGCATGAATCATGGGCCTATTCTACCATTTCGACAGAGCCTCGGTGGCTTGACGAAATAATGATATGAGTGCTAATTAAGCGCGAATTTTAACGCACCGCTTGATAGCCGCGCAAGACTAGGGTTCCCATCGTAATAAAAAATACAGCCAGCATAATCATCGGTCCAATCACCGGAATAAAAAGAACGACATGTAACGCAGCTGCCCCACCTAGAATCGTTACAATATTTACTGAAGGTTTTTTGGTAACCACAAGCGCTAAAAAACTCCCAACCACCACACTCATGAGTGCCATTGAAAGTAGGAGAAGGAGAATAAAAGAAGCTAAACCAATTAAACCAACAACGGTTCCGAGCATGCTTACTAACAGAATGACGACTGCAAACGGAGTAACAATCAGGGCAGCGAACCCAATGAAAGCCTTAAAGCCTGTCCGCTCTAAGGACGCAGCACCGAGTGCCTCAACTCGCTTACGGAACAAGAGATACAACGAGAGGGTTGCAAACAATGAAATTAAAAACATCACCACCAGCGTTCGAAGTTCACTTGAGACAGTCGTCGTTTGCTGGACATCATTTTTGAGAACAGAACCAGTAACAACGGCACCCGTACTCCGAGTCAGTTCAACCTGACTCTCATACCGAACATCCCCTGTAATATCGGCTCGATCACCAAGTGTAAGGAATGGGGTTGTTACGTCAACACCGCCCTTAACAACACCATCAACACGTATTCGCTCGGCGTTACCAAGAATTTGACCACTGACTTCTCCCTCAATCGTTGCATCTCCACCATAGAAAAGAATATCGCCACCAACCGAGGCAGTAGAAAGAACATTGAGTCGCCCCGAGAGCACTACTAAACTACCCATAATCGGTTGCGAAATAGTAACGTCACCCGAAATAATTCGAACATCATCATTAATTGGCGCGCTGATATTCACTGTTCCTCCAATAATAAAGAGATCTTCACTCACGGGGCCGTTTACAGTTACCGTTCCACCGACAACATGAGCATCACCATTAACGGCGCCAGAGAGCGCAATGGTACTGCCGACACCATAGAAATCACCCTCAACGGTTTGGTTTTGTGCCAGATTTACTGATTCGCCTGTCCGAACAATCGTTTCTGCTGCGGCAAACTGTAACGGCATGACACAAAGCACAACCGCCAGAATAATTTTTAACATATCTTGTATTATGTCTTAATTTTGACAATAATTCAATCAAATTGACTATTACAAATAGTACTGCAGAAGTAAAAAAGTACCCACAACAAACCCCAGTGCGCTAATTAAACAACCCACCATAAAAGCCAAAGAGTGCATACATTATGATTCGTAGAAAACAGGCGCCTGCAAAAAACTGATGAGTGTCAGCGCTAATAACACTAAAAATATTCCGGCTGCAAAGAGAGCCACCCGCGGTCGCGACAGTTCACGAACCCCAGTGTGCCAGTTACGAATATAAAGAAATGAAAAAACAAAATGCCAAAAAGTCATACCGCTTTATTGAGCTTCTTATAAAGTGTACCAGTAAGCGCCAGAATCGTGATTCCTCCTATCAACAACACAAGTGGGTGGTTATCTAAAAAGGCAATCTGAGTAATCAGTTTCTCGAATCCCAAAAACGTCATCGCTACCCCAAATGTTACGAGAAGTGAGAATAAAACAGGGTAGCGCTTGAGGACAGAAGTTCGCACAGGCGCAATATATGAATCAACCGTCGTCGTTGTTTTTGTTACCATCCCCTCCACTGATCCGAGCGTATCATAGGCAATGGCTTGTCCTTTTTTTGTTGCAGTAATAAACGTTTTTTTCATAGGCTACTCGACTACCATAGGGGCTGTACCCGCATATAATTCTTTACCTCGATTCCACATCGCTGATTCATTTTTTAGATGTAACCAATACCACCACTCTGCTCCCCACAAATATTGGGTTTCGTAACGTGTTTTCCGCGCATACTCCAAAATATCTTCAAATTTTTCTACATTCATCCGTGAATATTGCACATCAAGAGGAACCTCAACAATCGGGGCAACTAACCACGGCTCAGCCGAAAGTTCAATTAAAAAGGTGGGTTTTTCTCC
The DNA here is from genome assembly GCA_031430855.1 of Candidatus Kaiserbacteria bacterium. Taxonomy (GTDB): domain Bacteria; phylum Patescibacteriota; class Minisyncoccia; order Phycocordibacterales; family UBA918; genus OLB19. The sequence continues at coordinate 193,048 of JANPCG010000013.1, read as the reverse complement.
ATAATAGAGCGCAATCACCTTTTCTTTAGCACGATAAAACCATGGCGGTAGTAACGTACGGAACTGACCTAATTCAGGATTCCAAAAATGAACATACACACTCGTTCCAAAGGCATCACCATGACGATAGGCGCCTGCCCACGTGCCCAAGTTTCCGCTGTCAGTCACTAGAGTTGGACGAGTTGGATCAAGTGATTTAACAAGAGCTACTTCTTCAGTTAAAAAGGCTTCATCAAACTCGCCGCAATGTTCATAAGCGAACACGGTTAAGTACGGTTCATTTTCAACCTGCCAATACACTACGGCCGGACTTGTCTTGTAGCGATTTACGACTACTTCAATATACTGTCGAATTTCAGTTTTTTGTTCTTCCCAGGCGCGTTCTTTAATCCATCCCGGCACATGACACTCTGGCCAACGTGGCAGTCTTCTCCCGACGGCCAGTACCACTGTTGCTCCGACCTTTTCTGCCTCAGTAATTTGATAATCAAGTTCTTCAAAATTATAGACATCACGAGCCGGTTCAATCATCGGCCAGTGAGCGGCTAACCGTAACTTTCGAACGCCTAAATCATGCAAAATTGCGTCATACGTCTCTTTCCAATCAAGACCCAGCTCGCGAGCATAGACCGTATTAAACGACATCCCGTATGAAATAGTTTCTGGTACTGGTTTATACGCCAGCCACGCCACCACACCCACAAGAATAAGCGAAATTATGAACAGCCACAATAGTATCTTACGAATTCGGCGCATATACATGTGTAAACAAGTTTAAATAATCAACACTTCCAAACAGAATAAAGTACCCCACCACAATCACACAAACGTACAGAACGCGCCGAATGACTTCGCTTGGCTTGGTAACATGTTCAACTGCAGAATCAGGTAAAAGTGCTCCGAAGAATATAGAAATGAGTAAAATAAATACAAACTTAACCCCATCAAGTGCCTGCACCACTGCAACGTCGCCCATATCTGTTGCTTTAAGAATCATGAACGCAGCCACCCCAGCCAAAATCTTTGTTGATACGACCAGAAAGCCGGTTTTCTTGGTAGTGGCTCCAGTTTGTTCTCGAATTTTTTTATAATAGGTAGGAACCAACAAGAGTGACAAAGCGAAAAGTACAAAACAAAGCCGAGACCAAAAGAATCCATCATCAAAACTGGTTTCCTGGAAAAGTCCTTTCATGGTAATAAAGTGAAGCGCAAAGAACACCCCGCTGTGAATGACATGAATAACTGTTTCAATCTGGGGTAATGTTTGAGCAACTAAGAGCGTCCCCAAAGACAATACGATAATACCCCAAATAAAATTTGGTTCTAACGTTACATCCAAAAATAAGTACACCATTCCCAAAGATGAAATCGCTGAAATGACTCCAATAACTGGCATTACATTGACCGCTTCTGCACTCCGCAAGGCTGAATACATTGAGACCAGGGCCATAAAAAAGGTGTAGGCTGAGAGGAATGCCATCGCCACCACTTGAATTGACGGCGTCACTACGTTAGATAAATGCGGCACCCCAATTGCTTGTAAGCCGGGGATGTACCCAATCAGATAAATGACAATCCAACCCCCGGTCAAAATACACGAGTAAAAAGCGTATACAAAGGGTTTTGGCAATGCAGTCTCATCAGAGACAATATACTTATCTAAAAATGCCACCAACGCATTCAAGAACTGTCCAGCCGTTGCGAGAAATATCCAGGCCATTATGCCCTTATTCTACTACGGCATTGCTCTCACAAATTTGCTTATACACGTATGCTGAAGGACGCACCGTTCTCTCTTGAGTCTCATAATTAATAGCGATAAGCCCAAACCGCTTCCCGAACCCAAGTGCCCATTCGTAATTATCTAACAGTGACCAGTACATATGCCCCCGTACGTCAGCGCCAGCTTTGATTGCTCTATATACAGCCATGACTTGTACTCGAATGTAATCTGGTCTGAGGTCATCGTTTTCATCAGCTAAACCAGCTTCAGCAATAAATATTGGTTTTCTGTAGCGATGGAGCATCATGATGGCATCAAAAATACCATTCGGGTATACGTCCCACTCCATATCGGTATGAAGGTAATTTTGATTATCACCAAATTTTGTATGGCGATAATAATTTAAACCTATTTCATCACACTGGCCTGCCACCCGATTCATAAAATTATAGGTTTGCAACTGAGCAGCTACTCGAGCTTTGAAACGATTTAAGAAGTGGGTATCAGCATTAAAATAATGTACGTGTTTCACCACACTAATCTGAGCTTCTGGTCGCAACGCTTTAATAGCATCATAAGCCTTATTATGCGCTCTCGCCAAATTACGCACGACTCTCATATACGCAAAAAAATTAATGAACTGCGCATTAGCGTGAGTTTTTTCTGAAGTGCCATCTTCTTTACCGATTTTTTTCCATAAAAACTTACCCCGCTTGAACGGTGGCCAGGCACCATAGAGATAGCCGTGTGTCGCATAGACATTTGGCTCATTAAGGGTTGCAAAATGACTACAATAATCACCCAATTCATTAACAACAAAAGCCGCATAGCGCGAAAAAATCGCTGGCGCATCAGACGATTCAAAACCACCCGCCTTTGAAAACCAGAGTGGTAACGTGAAGTGCCACAAAGTAACAAACGGTGTAATGCCGCGCAGTTTTAATGCTGCCAGAACGCTACGGTAATGAGCAATGGCTTCCTGATTGAATTGACCGGGCAGAGGTTCAATCCGCGCCCACTCGACCGAGAATCGGTGGGCAGTATGTCCAAGACTTTTTGCAATATCAAAATCTGCTTCATACCGATTATAGTGATCACACGCGAGACCACACTGCGGCACTCGCCCCGCTCTAGCGGCTTCGGCCCAATCGGTGTTTTCGATGCCTCCTTCGACTTGGTAAGAGGCGGTGGCTGCACCCCAGTAGAATCCTTGTGGAAATTGTTTATTCATAGTTTCAGTATTTCAAATAATTTGATTGATGTCTGTTTCTTACAGAAACGGTACACCGTGTCGTTAATTCTGTTCGCTTCGCTTCAGAAATATCTGGCACGGTCTTGCGGAAGCGGGTCGAGAGTTTTCTCTTCTTACAGAAGCTGTACAGGTTGTCGCTATTTTTCCAAAATAGCTGGCAACCTCTTGCGAAAAGGGTCCCATCCCTTTTCTCACCCCAATAAAATCTCTCTGGAAATGTCTTATCTGTATTCATGGGTTTAGTATAGCAAACTGACTGTCATACCTATTATCGCTATAATAAACAGTGAATATTCGGTAATCGAAATCCAATTTAGGGTTAAATAGGTATCAGCAAGCCAATTATCGTTACCACTCACCTTTATGGCTTGTTGTAATTCACTCTCTGACCAACTTGAAACAGTCGTCGCAGCAGGAAGTGTACGGCGTTTAAAAAAGAACTCAGGATTACACTTATAGCGCTTACGGGTAAACGGATAGAGCAACGGAATACCCCAGCCAGTACCATATAAATCATTTATTAAATGGAGTGTAAACGCGACCAAGAGTACTAACCCCCAGAATCCAAATACATACCAGGCTATAAGGCCAATTGAAACTGACAAGATTGGATAATGTAAGAAAGTACGATGATCTTTGGAATACAATGCACTTGCCGCCACCTTACCCCGAGCAATCAATTCGGGCACCGCATCAATGTCAGGGAACATTGCCAAAACCATGCCAACAATGAAATACCACCAGAGGGGTTCTGTCTGATACACGTACGACGCCAGCAACACGGCAAAAATACCATTCGCAAAGTCTGCCAATAACGCCAGAATTGATTTCATAGGATATCGCTAGAGTACCGCCGGAATACCCGCAAAACAGCCAATCACACCCGGACGCTCAGCTGAGAGATAGTAACGATAGACACCACTCACGACCGCACCACCACAGGCATCAGTATCAAGACTGCTAGTTTGCCCATATAACTCAAAGCCATCAAGCGTAAAGCCAATCAGGGTTCCCTCACCGAGTCCTTGATACTGCTTATAATCACTATTTCGAATCGGCATTCCAGTTGGTGTTACTGCCACCACATTCGAGGCAATACATGAACTAAAGGGTAACGCATCAGCTCGCACCGGGAGTGATAATAAAATTGTTTCCGTAAGTACTGGTGCAGTACTCGTCCCAACTACAACTCCCGGTGCAGACGTATAAAATACCCGACTACCATTTCGAATTTCATACTGCTGCGGGACGGATGGCCACGCAATTGTCTGTATCCGCTGCGCACCACAGAGTTCTACCGCTTGAGCTTCAACGATTATACCCACATCGTCTACTTCAGTAGGTTCAGTACTTTCTTCTGGCATAATTTCTGGCTCTGGAGAACGGAATTCAGCGGTGATTTCACTTAACTTTCGCCGCATTGAGGCCAACCGATCCGCCCGCGCAATTTGGGGAGCAATAACTTCAGCCGTATAGGTAGCCGTTGTGGTTTCGAGTTCGGTGTCAATTGAAATACCATTACCAACCGAACTGTGGTCAGTAAGTAAAATCGTAAACGTAATTGCCAATACTAAAAAGGTAATTGCAATCAAAAACAAAAGAAAATCGCGGGTACGGAACATACCCGTATCATAACAAAATCACGAGAGATTGCGCGTCAGCCTATCCCCTCTTATTAGGGCTTATTTAACTTTAATGGTTATCAGTTGTTCAACGCGGCGAATATCCGCAAGTAACTTTGCCCGGTCAGCATTAAATAAAAACAAGTTAAAAATAGATTTTCCCCCATTTTTAGAGAATAGTGCTCGGTCACCAATCTTTTTGTTAAAGACAATACTATTGAAAGACTCAAGTTGCTCAATTTTTTTGATTCCTTTCATTTCGGTAATAATCCCCTCGGTCTTAGCAAACCATTTCATCGCCGCAGCAAAACCCTTACATTTTTTTGGAATGATTGGCTTTTTTGGTACACGAATTAATACATCATTAAGAGAATGATCGATATCACAACTTAGTTCATGCAGTAAGTCTCTGAACCCACCAACACGCGGACCTACTTCAATCACCTTCCAAACATCATCTATTTTCATCAATTCAATATGAGCAGTAGTGCTTCGCAACCCAAGCGCATGAACAGCCAGCTCGGCTACGTTATGTGCCTTTTCGATTGATTCTTTTTTGAGTGCAGTTGGTGTAATTTGCAAGTAATTATAAAAATCATCATGACCAATGTTACGACCAGTTTTTACCCGCACCATCGGGCAATGAAATATTTTACCTCGCGAGTTTACATAACTATCAATAGAGTACATATCTCCATCCATATACTCTTCTGAAATGATTGTAGGTAACTGCGTTCGGTTGAATTTTTTATACTCTGATTTTAAGCGTCGAAAGATATTTCGTAACACTTTTTCTAATTCTTCTTCATGAAAACATATTGCAACCAACATACTCTCTTGCAAGTTTGCTGGTTTTACGACCATCGGAAAATTAATTTTTTGTATTATTCGTTCTCGTTCAATTTTAGTATTTTCTTTTACTTTAGTGAATTTTGGAGTAATTTTTTTATCGTAGAGCCAGAAACGTTTTCGCATCTCATACTTATCAGTTGCCCACGCAAGTGATTCAGCAGTTGGCGTGCGCAAATAGGGTACGTGTGGAATAACCTCCCGTAATTTGTTAGCACCATCTTCGCCACGAGCCGTTACTGCGATTAACGATTCTTGATACGGAAGGAGGGCTTCAGCAATTTTGTACGACTTTGAAAAATCAACATATAAAATGACATCAGCGGATTTAAAGTGCCGGTTTTTTTCATTTTTTTCATTTTTGATATCGCGCAAGACTATGAGTGTAATATCACCAAAATAATCCCTCACACTTTTAAGTGTTTTAGGCATATACTGCTCAACAAACAAAATTGCTTTTTTGGAGGACATAGAAGTAAATATGACGGATCTGTTTATTTGCAAAAAGTAGTGGTTTAAAAATATTTATTTTTAAATGTTTCGGAGTCGGTACTATAACACATTTTACTATAAATAACAATACTTTCACTAACCTCAATGGTAATAAATTCTGTTATGATTGATTTTCATGATTATAACGTATCCTTCACATCATATGTGGGCAAAAAAACTTACCGATGACGCATTTGCTGGTTTTGGCAAAAATCATTTATCTCGAATAAAAACCACGTTACGTAAAATTGAATCGAGTACCGTCACTTATTCCATTGAGCTTTTAACCTCAACTCATCTTGAGTGGTTTACTCCTCTTTACAACGCTACTATTCAAGTTAAAAATAATCCGAAAGTTAATGACATTTTTGCAACCACGTTAGGAAAAGAAGCTGAATATCCCTACTACATACTTATATTAAAGGAAAACAACATATCTGTTGGAGCAACTATTTTTGCAGCGAGAACTAAGAGTCTTACCTTTGCGTACAGAATCTATCCTAACGAATGGCAGCATAATAGTTTGCCTGCAGGACCGTCACTCTATACCGAATATTTAATGAATGTCTGGGCTATAGAAAATGGCTACTCAAAGATTTCTCATGGTAAAGATAGAAATCCTTACGGAATAAATGCCAGTATTGGACTAGCGCTCTTTAAACTATCCGTAGGTTGCTCGATTGAGCTTCCTACCGGATCATATGAAACCGACACCTTCGACACCGACAAGGTAACCACAGATACGTTAATTTTTGAACAACCAAAAGAAGCATCCAAATGTATTACCCAGGCATTCCTTTGTGTTCACAAAGACACACTTTTTAAATATGAGAGTATCAAAAAATACGATCATACTGTTGTAACAACTATTGTACTAAGAGATTAAATAATATTAAGACTTTTTAGTATTGCAACGTGTTCAGTATTTACGGGATTAAATTTACCCACATCAAATATTTCAAGCAGGGTATCATCAGCTTGTACGGCAGTGTTTATTGCAATATTTCCTTCACGATAGACAATGTCTCGAGTAAAAATAAGAGGGATATTTTGATGTGGACTTACGACAAAAATTCTCGCACAAGTTACAAAAGCTTTTGCTTGTACTTTTTTACTAAAACCGCCAAACTTTAGGGTAAAGTAATCACTTAAAATCTCATACACCTCTCTAAATGTTCTTGGTTGTCCATTTCGGTCAAGACCGTAGGCCAAGCCTAAGGCTAAATACATCGTTTTACCAGCATAATCTTTCGCACTGCTATACTGCTGCTCTCGAAAAGTTGCAATGCCCTCTTCCCCAGGTAAATATCCAGCTAAACCATGAGACAGTAACAGGAGTCCAGATTGTGCACCATTTACACCACGTATGACGTGTGTAAGGACTTCATGAGCAAACAAGCCTTCCATTACATCAATGGAAAGACGTCGTTCATTTTTACGACTTTTAATAACACTTGTTTTCGGCACCAGTAGTACTTTCCTTTTTCCATACACTCTAAAACTCTCAATTGGTTTATCGCTAATTTGTACTGCCCAGTCATGTAAACCCAGAGCTAACATTTTCCCTTTAAAAAAGGCTACCACTTCGTTCGCCTCTGACACAAACGAGCTATGGTCACTCAAATCTTTACGTGGAGCTGGAGTAAATTTTGTAATGGTGCTTTCACCCTCGCTCGCCAGCGCAATTTGACTAAACCGATGATACGCTTCAGAATTTTTTGACTCCCAACCAACTGAACTAATGTCATCATTAATGGTAGACATTAATTGCCGAAAGACATCAAGTGACGGTGCTCCAAATACTTCTTTCGTAAGTTGATTAAACATATGAGCAGCTTCTGAGCCACCAGTTGTATTTGCCTGCGCCTCGTACGCAGAACGTACGAGCATGAGTAACTTTCGCTTCTCAACAATCTTTGCTTTATATAACTTTTCAATAAGCTCTCCAACATTAGATTGTGGGAGAATTTTAGTCTCTAATTCAACTAACCGTTGAAGCTTTTTTTCATACCTCTGATCATATAAAAAATCATATTTTACAGGAATTTCGGTACCTGAAATAAAATTAACTTTGAACTCATGGTAGTTACTAATGTGAAATCGCTTTCTGTATTGTGAGTTATTCCTTAAGATATAAGGAAAAATCAATGAATCATACGGTGAATTGAGGTTACGTGAGTGTGTCATAGATTATAATCATGAAGACAGTACAACTATTCTTCCTCAAGAGCAACTAGTGCTTCATTCGTAATACCCTGACGTACCGACGCAACAACCTGCCGTTGTCGTTCATTCGTTTGATCAAATTTTCCAAAATCCAATATGCTGAGTGTCAACTCAAAATCATCTGAGCTATGTGCGTTCATCAGCTGCCACGTCGCTATATTTCCTTTACGATAAACAGTATCTTTTGAAAAAATTACTCCAGGAATATTTCCGGGTGTGCCATTAAATATTCGTAAACATACATTCCAAGCAGATTGCGCTGCTGCGCTTTCAGTTACACCAGTTTCATTAACCAAAAAATAGTCTTTTAAAATTTTATGAACCGCAGCAAACGCTCGCTCCCCCCCACCATCGAGTCCCTTAGCTAGTCCAGCAGCAAAATAGAGACTAAACCCTGCATAATCATCAACTTTTGTTTCCTGCTGCTCACGATAGGTTGCCAACCCTTCTTCACCTTCAATGTAGTTTCTCAATCCAGTCCCCAGCAATTTAAGCTCTGAGCGACTACCATTATGATGTCTCAAAGCATGCGTTTTAATTTCATGTTCAATTAACCCGAGTATCTTTTGTTTTGTTAATTTCTTTGACCCAATTCGAAGGGCAAGCTGTTCTGAGTTAGGTATTCTGATCTTCTTTACCCCACCGTTTACTGAAATATGATTACGTTTTCCGGTTGAATCGATTATTACTTTCCACCCATCTGACAGACTGGTCTCCTGAATTGCTTCATCAAATATTCTTTTTAACTCCTCTGCATTGACCAATACATCTTCAGTATCTTCACTTGGCGCATCTGCTTGAAACGGCGGAATTGAATTTGGCACGTCAAGTTTTTGATGGGACTCGATAATTGTTTGTAGTCGATCATATGCTTGTTGAACCACCAGGTCAGGAGTACCATCTTTTGTTTGAAGTTTTTTCTGTAATGTGGCTATGACATTAGCAAAGATTTCTGGATGTGGCCCACCATATATGAAGCGAGAATACGCATCGAAACGACGAGCATGATACTCCTGACGGCCATCTTTCTCAGCTAATTGAATCTCCCGCAGCATTCTAATTTTTGCAAGTCTTTCATTTATTGCATAGAGATACTCCTTCCTGATCATTTCCGGAAAAACTCGTCTTACACTGAGCTCATGCTTAAGATCAAGGAGAATTATTTCTTTTTCGTCATACCATATGTCTTTATTTTTCTCGTACGTAAAGTTTATTTCGTCAACGTCACCAGCTAAAAATTTATTCTTCTGCTCAGTTATGTTATCCGCGTCAGGCAGGACATCACGACTCACCGGTATTTTTACCCGATCTATCTGCGGAAAAACATACTCATCAATGGCTTCCGGTGAAGAATCTCTTGAGGGCTTTTCGATCATTATTGATTAAATTCCAAATTGAACCGCTGGAGCAGCATTCGTTTCAGCCGGAGCTTCAGCTCCTGGTACTGGTACAGCAGTTTCAACATCCCCTTCAACCTGAATCATTTGGAGTGGTGGGGTCGCGCCATCGAGGTTAAATCCGACATTAGGTTTTACGGCTGCTTCGATTTGAGCTTTAAATTCATCAATTGTGGTGAGGTTCATTCGTTCTCCATTCAGGTAAAACGATGGTGTTCCCGTAAGTCCGAGCGCTCTCGCTTCATTAAATTGAGATCGGACATGGTCTTTTACAAGAGGAGCCCGCTGATGACGCATAAATTTGTCCATGTCTAACTCAAGAGTTTCTGCGTACTCAGCAAAGTAGGCGGCTGGGGTAGCTGACTTACTCCACGTATCCTGATTCTTAAAAAGTAAATTGGCGTATTCATAGAACTTTCCTTGTTGACCGGCTGCTTCAGCAGCGTACGCTGCCGGTTGCGCAAATGGATGAATTTGAATCAATGGGAAATGTTTATATTCAAAACTAATCCGATCACCATACTCGGCCAAAACTTCTTCCACTACCGGCCAGAATTGACCACACGCAGGACACTGAAAATCGCTGTATTCAACTAATTTTATCGTTGATCCCTCATTACCGGTTACCTTTGGCACAATCGTAATTCCTTCGTTATATGACTCGCTCACTGTACCTGAATACCAGACTGATCCTCCAATTAACACAACTGCAATAATACCGATGATGACCCAGGGATTTTTCATACACACAACATTAACTAAAATAAAAATTCAGAAACCAAAAACGACGTACTGTTTTGCTTCAGATACCTTCTATTATACCAAACCATTCTTCACTATTTATAATTTTATACCTTGAAAAGGTAACAAATGTATGCTCTAATCATGAACATGGCAAAACGCCCCTTCATTAGAAAACAAAAGAAAAAAGCTCATGGCACCACTTTTTGGGATAATGAATACAAAAATGCCGACCACCTCAAGCTCTCGACTGATCACAGTGAAGACCTCGAGAAATTTACTCGGTATGTAATCCGTCTTAAACGGGGTGATATTCTAGGTGTCGGACAATCCGTGCTTGATGTTGGATGCGGTAATGGGCGTAATTTAATTTTCCTTGCTCGCGAGTTTGGTATGGCCGGAATTGGCTATGATATCTCCAATTCTGCCATTGATATTGCAGAGGGTGCTTCACGTGACTTCTCGCTCTCCTACACCGCCCGCAGTATTGCCGGTGTCCTTGCCGTACCGGACAATTCACAGAGTCTCGTGCTTGACATGATGACGTCTCACTTTTTAAGTAAAGACGAGCGAACCTTCCTTCGCGATGAAATCCATCGAGTACTCCAGCCGGGGGGATTTATGTTTATGAAAACCTTCCTTGCAGACGGTGACCTTCATACTAGACGGTTGCTAAAAGAAAGTCCCGGCAATGAAACCGGTGCGTATATCCATCCGGTTATTGGTGTATCAGAATATGTGTATCACGAGGAAGAATTGGTAGATTTTCTCAAAGAAAAATTTATTATCCATAAAATTTATAAATCACATCGCCACGTACTAAAAGGCAAAGCACGAAAACGAAGAACCGTTTCCATCTACGTCGAAAAAGATTATCGTTAATTCATCCCGATTTATTTAAGAACACGCCACGAAAAAACCGGCCGGGGAAATACCCGAACCGGTTTTTTAGTATTTTTTGTTAGCGAACCTCTAGCGCTTCGTCCATAATTGGATACTCCATGCCGACATCACTATGTCCTGTAATATCACTCGCTTTGCTTGTGGTAGCAACAGAATCAAGAGGTGGAGGATTCTCTGTCGGCGGCACATACCCATCAAGAAGGGCTGGCGTCGAAGTAGCCTCGAGCGTCGGCCTCATGGGAGTTTCAACCGTCTGCTTAGATTGCTGGTAGAGATAGTAAGCTCCCGCAAGGATAATAAGCGTCTGAATGATGATGATAATTCTCATAACTATTAGTATACCGTAGCATTGACCTGGAGCAATACATATAAATGATTAAATCTGACTACCTGCGACAACACCGGTCGTCCAGCAGATCTGCAAACTATACCCGCCTGACGGTCGATCGATATTAATCATATCTCCCACGAGATACAACCCGGGCACTTTTCGTGATTGCATAGTTTTAAAATCAATTTCAGCTGGCGAGACACCGCCGGCCGATATTACCGCCTTATCCGGACCCAAGAGACCCGTTACCGTCAAAGGCAAAGCTTTCAATAATCGCAGAAGCTGGGTACGCTCTTCTTTTTTTACGCTATGACACGGCGTCTCGCCATCAATGTCCGCCAACTGTAAGAGCGGCTTCGTGAGAGTACTTGGAACAAAGTCTTTTAGGACATTTTTGATTTTTTTATTGGTTGAATCTAGAAACAGTTCTTGTAACACGGCCTTGAGCGCTCCCGCATCGGTATCAGGAAGGAGGTCTAGCTTGAGGGTGACCGTACTATGCGCCAGCAATTCACCGATTTTTTTACTTTGATTTAAAATCAGAGGGCCACTTAATCCAACGTGGGTGAAAAGAATTTTTCCAACAACCGCACTCTGCTTTTTTCCATCAGCATACACTGACACCTTCACCCCTGTGAGACTAACGCCACTTACCGTCTTGACCCACATATCAGCCACCGTAATTGGTACGAGAGCGTAATTATTAAGAGTGACCGTATGCCCGAGTGTTTGTAGCCACAAAAATCCATCACCCGTTGACCCTGTCTCTGGTCGAGCACTGCCTCCGACCGCCACCACACACGCCCGTGCTATAACAGGTACTCCCTCACTCACTCGTATCGCAAAATTACCTGTCGATAACTTCTCAATTCCTATCACCTTACTCCGTGAACGCACCACCACTTTTTGCTTCCCTAATTCATTGACGAGTACCTCCCAGACTGATTGCGCACTCTTTGTAACCGGAAACAAGCGACCTTCATTTTCTTCAATAAATGTCAGACCGCGAACTGTAAACCAGTCAGTGGTGTCACGTACTGCATGCTGCGAAAAGGCCGAGAGAAGAAATTTGCCTTGCCCTTTATACATTGAAGCGAGTTTTTTAATATCGGGTTTATTATTACTTACATTACATCTTCCGCCGCCAGTAATGAGAAGCTTTTTTCCCAGTGTTTGATTTTTCTCTAAAAGCAGTACTCGCTTGCCGCGTCCGGCCGCGGTAACCGCAGCCATCATGCCAGCTGGACCGCCACCAATGACGGCCACATCCCACACGGTTTCTTCGACACGATTATTATTCATAGGACAATCCAAAGTAACGAGGAAACAACAACGGTGTCCCATCAGCAGATTCACCAGCCTGGTTAACGGGTACTTGTTTTGTTGTTTTTGGCCACGGTACGGGGAGCGTACCTTTAAAATTACTGTCGCCAAACAATACCTCGGCCACCCCATCTCCGGCCGTACCCGGCAACCACGCAGCCACCAAGGCATCAATTCCCCCGATCTCATTTTCTAAGAGGAGTGGTCGACCAGATACTAAAATAACGACCACTTTTTTACACGTCACTTGAAGACTTTTAATTACCTCGAGGTCTTCACTACGAAGAATCGGATACTCGCGGTCCCCCCACCCTTCGGCGTACGGACGTTCGCCCACAACCGCAATCCCAAGGTCAGCCTCAACACTTGTCGCAAAGGTTGCCGAAGCGTTATGCTCGATGAAGGTAGATTTTGACGCCCGATTTTTAATCCCCGCAAGAATCGAAACTCCTCCTGTTAACCAATTACCATCGACCCCTTGCCACTCAACTGACCAGGCCCCTGACTGTTGCCCGACATTGTCTGCCGCACTGCCGGCAATACGAATATGTCGAACAGCCTGAGTAACGGGAAGAGTTTGCTTCTCATTTTTTAAAAGGACAAGAGACTGTGCAACTGCCCGTTTAGCAAGAGCCGCGTGACTACCGAGAACGAGCGGTGTAGTCGTCGGAGAATCAAACAATCCCAAGCGAAATTTTACGGCAAGTACCCGGCGCACAGCATCATCAATTCGTGCTTCAGGAACCAAACCAAGTCGAACTGCTATCACTAAATGCCGAGTGAATGTCGCGTAATCAAACGGCAACATCACCATGTCAACTCCTGCCCTCATGCCACGCACGGTTGCAAAAAACTTATTTCCGTTACCCTCATAGAGGCCGTACCAATCGGATACAACTGCCCCCTCGAAACCTAATTCCTCCTTAAGAACATCTGTTATGAGATACGTTTGGTTAACCAACTTTGATTCACCCCAGCCATTTAAACCAACCATGACAGTAAGAGCACCTGCCTCCACCCCCGCTTTAAACGGTGGCAAATATGACTGACGCAATGCTAATTCCGACGCCGTCGTCATACCTTGATCAATCGAAAAATTTTTATTCGTAGAGGTCTTCCACTGCATCCCTCCTAATCCAATATAGTGTTTTAGAGAAGCTGCTACTACTGGGTTTGTCCCCGAACCTTGCAATCCAGTTACGTACGCTGCTCCCAAACGACTCACCAAGAGTGGATCGTCTGAATATGCTTCGTACATTCGACCCCAGCGAAAATCCTGTGGCAAGTCAAGGTTTGGAGCGTAGTTCCAATTGACTCCCGTAGCGCGCAAATCAACGGCTGTCGCAGCTGCTATGTCAGCTACCAAATCTGCGTCACCGGTCGCCCCTAGTCCAATCTGATGGGGAAAAATTGTTGCGCCCGGCACCAAGGCATGTCCATGAACCGCATCTGCACCATAGAGTAACGGAATAGCTAGTCGCGAGGTTTGCGCTAACTCCTGATACTGCTCAATCATCGCAGCCCAGCCCGAGACCGTGTTGAGCTCTGGCTTTGATCCCGCCCCACTCAAGAGACCCCCGAGGGTATAACTAGCGATATCCTCTTGATTGACTAGACTATTTTTTTCGACCAAGGCTATTTGACCAATCTTCTCTCGCAAAGTCATGGCATTCAATAACGCCTCCACCCGAACAGTCGTTGATTCATCTTCATTCAACCACACTGCTTGATTTGCTTCTGGAACGGTTTCAAAGGTATCAGCAACCCAAAGGTACACAACACCCAGAAAAACAAGGCTTAAAAATAGGGTGCAGACGTAGGCGAATCTCCTCACATACATACCCACGACACGTTGCCACGCCATAAAATTCATAGGCCTAGTATACCATTATCATTACGCTCAGATTTAGAGCCACAATAGACGCAAACCGTTGAGCACAACCAAGAGAGTCCCTCCTTCGTGCCCAATGACGCCGAGCGGCAGCGGTAGATAAAAGAATACCGTTACCACCACCATCAAAAGCAAAATACCAATGGCAAACACCAAATTTTGTTTAATGATTCGATTCGTTTGTTTTGAGAGGTGGAACGCGCCAAGGAGTGTACGCATATCATCAGACAACAATGCCACGTCAGCTGCCTCAAGCGCAACGTCAGTCCCAGCTGCGCCCATCGCAATCCCTACATCAGCAATCGCTAAGGCGGCAGCGTCATTTACTCCATCTCCTACAAACGCAACCTTGCCCTCCTGGCGCAGGGTTTTAATTACCGCAACTTTATCCTCGGGCAAAAGGTCAGCGTAGATGTCGTCCTCAGGTATTCCCAACTGCGCTCCGATAGCGTGAGCAACGGTTTTATGATCACCCGTCAACATAACAACGCGCATTACCCCCTCTTTGCGTAACTGTGCAATTGCCTCATGCGCCGTATCTCGGACAGTATCAGCAATGGCAATACAACCAATAACAACTGAATCATTCCCAACAATAATCGTAGTATTCCCGGTCTCTTCAAGCCGCTCTAACGTGGCTTCAACCTCAGAAGGGACACAAGTGAGGCAATCCATCATCATCTTTCGATTACCTGCCCAGTAATGCTGTCCATTACTCTCCGCAGTAATTCCTTTCCCCGGTACCACGACAGTATTCTCTATATTGCCCGGCGCAACACCCTGTTCTTTTGCGTAGCGCAAAATACTTTGAGCCAAAGGATGTTCTGAATGAGCTTCAATTGACGCAGCAATAGCGAGAAATTCATTTTGCGGTAACGTTAAGGATACTACTTCTGTAACATTCATTTCCCCGGTAGTGAGTGTGCCCGTTTTATCAAAAGCAACCGTCGTAACTGAACCGAAATCTTCTAACGCAGCCCCTCCTTTAAATAACATTCCACGTTTGGCCGCTGAGGCCAAGGCTGAAAGTACCGCAGCTGGCACACTAATCACAATTGCGCACGGACTAGCAACAACCAAGAGTGTCGCAGCTTTATACAAGGCTTCAGAAAGCGGGAATCCAACGACAATGAAACCAAAGAGCGCGAGAATACTCCCACCCAAAACCACAACCGTATACCGTGACCCAAACCATTCACTGAACCGCTCACTCGGTGAACGTTCGGCTTGAGCAGAAGCCACAAGGTCAATCATGCGCGCCAGAGTTGACTGACTAGCCAACTTAGAGACCTTCACTACAACCACCCCATATCCATTAACGGAACCCGCAAAGACTGAGTCACCCGGATCTTTATCAACCGGTACTGATTCCCCGGTTACGGTTGACTGATCTACAGCACTGGTTCCTCGTGTAATCTCGCCATCAACCGGAAAACGTTCCCCAGCTCGAACGATGACAGATTGACCAGCCACGAGCGATTCTACTGATACGGTTTTCGTACTCCCATCAGACTCTTCAAAAGTGGCACTATCGGGACGTAACTTCATCAGTGACACGACCGCTCGTTTGGTGTTCCCCATCGCATACCCCTCAAGGGTACCAGCGAGACTAAACAAAAAAAGCAGTATTGCCCCATCGCGTACCTCCCCCACCAATGCCGCCCCGAGCGCCGCTAATACCATCAGTAAATCAATATCTAATTTACCCTGAAACAGAGTACGAAGAGCACTCCGTGCTGCCGGCAATCCTCCTGCCGCATAGGCCACGATATAAGACATCGCTACAAAGACTAGCGAACCTCCGGTAAATTGCAGGTACACACCAACACTTAAACAGAAAAGCGTTATCAGTGTTAAGAGTAAACTTACCCGCAATTCCTGTTGTTCTTCGGCTAATTCGGCCATCAATCGTTTGGTTGGATTATCCATAATTTCACTATACTACCAGGGAGTCACGACTCAACACAAATAAAAACGAAACCAGCACGACTCATAGTCGCACTGATTTGATTCACGTGAGTAGAAATTATTTTACGACAGTGAGTAAACGGTAGACTTGAAAACCAAGTACCGCACCAACAACCGGAGCCAGGAAATACACAGCCGTTACTGAATTCAAGGCAAAGGCAACCGCCGGATTGAGAATACCTGATGCCCCACCGAGCGAGGCAATGAGCACACCAAGCAATAGCGACCCACCAACAACCACTCCACTCATGTCAGCCGCTACCTTGCCATAGACAACGGCCGCAATACCAAAGGCAAATAAGAAAGCCCCTAATGCTTCAGCGATAAAGGCATTGATTTCAAACGTAGTACTCGCCGCCTCAGGCAAACCAATTGCTAGTAGTTGTGCTATAGCAATTGCTACTGCCGCACCAAAAATTTGGGCGACAATGTAGATACCAGCATCTTTGGATTCAATCTTTTTAATTGACCACAACCCAATTGTCACCGCTGGATTAATATGACTCCCAGAAATTGATCCAATCGTGTATACAAATAAACCTAACGTTAATCCGGCAAGCACAGGGATTGCTACTGGCAGTGGTGATGTAGCAGCGACCGCAGCCAAGACGACGAACGATAGGGTGAACGTTCCGATAAACTCAGCAATATATTTGTTTTTCATAGTGAAGATTACTCGACTAAACAACACTATAATAATACCGTTTTTTACACCCGAGTGATAGACGCTTGGTGCAAAACTACGAAAAAGGCCCCGCACATGGTTTGGCTAGCGCTTTTTCTTGAGATATAACCGTTCAACTTTTTCTCGTGCCCAAGGGGTTTTACGTAAAAATACTAAACTAGAGGAGACGCTTGGTTTAGAGAGAAAACACTGTACCTTAATTCGTTTACCGAGCTCGATAAATCCGTATTCAGCGACGAGTGTCTCTACAATCGTTTTAAGCGTAATTCCGTGTAGAGGATTTTTTGGTTGTGGTACGACCATAAAAAATACTGAGAAATTATCGCAAAATCATAACTCCCTCTCCACCCTTCAGTCCTAGTTCTAATTCATTTTTACGAGTAAAGCCGTAGGTTGAAACTTGACCCAGGAGTTCATTAAACAACCCTTCTTCTGAACCTTCGCAGTACTTCATTGTTGTTGCCAAATTACCAAAAACAAAACTGTCACTAACTGCAGTGTATTCCCCACCGACACCATTACAATCTGTCGTCGCATTCATTGTACCGTCGGCTTGAAAGGTAATAACAAAGGCATCAGTTTGTTTTGGAACAAATACTCGGCCATCTGTGTAATTGGTTCGCACCCATTGCCATGGCTTTTCGGTTAAGCTGATTGATAACGGCTCTACTTCGGTTTTAAACTCAGCGTCTAAGCTCATCCATCCGAGAGTTTCTTGATCAAATGTAAAGCGAAGATTTTTTTGTATTGTCGGTTCGACAGTGAAAGCTTCACCCTCTTTTCGATCGAGAATACGTACCTCAAGCACTCCCGTCTGATCAGTTTCAGTCATGAGGCGAATCCCTTCTGGAATAATTCTATCACCCAGAAATGCTCCGCGTGAACCTTTATATCCATCACTCGTAGTGAGTGCTGCAACAAGGTAGAAAGTCGTTCCAGACCCTCCGGTTTCTTGAGAGATAATTAACGCCGTATCAGGTGTCCCGTCTTGATTTAAATCGACAGAGACTTCATTACCCACGTACGTAGTTACTATCTTCGCCTCAGATTCACCCATAACCGGAGTTTCTGCCCTACCGTCGACTAAGGTAAACAGTTGATCATCAATACTATAGGTAGTATTTCGTACCCCAACACTAGCAGGAATAGTTGTTGAAATAGATTCGTTTGTATTTTCTGCTGGTTTATTGATGAGAAAGTAGATAGCCACCAATAATGCCAATCCAACCAATCCTACAACAATGACGATAGATTTATTATTCATAGGTAATCATTATAACGCACCTTATCTTTAAAAACAGAACTGGGCCGCGACATTGTCGCAGCCCAGGCTCAGCGATCTCATCCCAGCTGAGGACGCAATCTTCGTTCATGATACAAAGGTGGCATACGGTCGGCAGCAAAGAAATAGCTGCACACCACAAACAACATAAACCACCCCGTCACGTTGATAACCTCACGAAGACTAAGGACTGCGTCAGAACTCGCAATCATTACCAGCCCAGCCACAACAATCAGATGCCACATGCGCATAGCGAAGAAGTTGACACGGTTCACGTTTTTCCCGGTTTTGTTGGCACTACGCCAATTTCGAATGATGTTGCCACGGGCTGACCAAACATACACTGACAACCCGACCATACCGAACGAAACATAGTATCTACCCGCCAACCACTCGGTTGGTATAGCGAGCATCAACCCTACCGCAAATGATATAAACCAGAGATCAATTGCGTCTTTCCCAAAGTGGTACTCACACCGCCACGAGAGCGGGTTGAAGACATAGTCAATCAGCAAGCCATCAATCAGGCGAAACGGATTTGGAACATTCATTACACAGCCTCCTAGAGATAGTGTTGATTTTATCTATTTCAATTAAACCACACCGAATTAAAATGTCGAGCGGTCTGAGTATTACTGACCCCCGCTGCCGGCATCTCCATCACCACTCTCGCCATTATACTTTTTCTGACTATCTCCTTGACCCATACAAATCAATATTGTCCGAAGTATTTTCTTTACCCACTTTTTTCGGCATACGTCTTAAAGTTATTCAAAATTGACTGCCACCCATGGCGCTGCATTTCCGCGGGGTTTTCTGTTTCAGGATCAAACGTTTTAATAATCTTTGTCCCAACATGAACCTCACGAAAGGAGACAGTGACTTCACGACCATCAGCCATGACATACGCGTAATGTTCTCCCAGAGTGACTGCGGTATACACTCCTTCAAAATCAAAGCCTTGACTCCCATTAACCGCTTCCATTCGAATAAAGAACGCTCCACCAACCCGTAAATCATTTTGGGCTCGTGGAGCATGCCAATCGGGTGACGCAAAGCTCCAAGCAATGACATTGACCGGGTCAGTAAACATTTCCCACACCTTTTCTTTTAGAGAGCGTTACCTCGACCGCAACGGTGATTTTTTCCATAATGAGTAGTTAGAATACGATAGAATAAAAGCATCAATTACATTATTGAGCAGGATCTTTTTTTCATCTACACACTAAACAAGTAGCATGGTCCGAAAACCACGAGCAGCGTAGTACGAGTCAGCCCCATTGTGATACACAAAGACGGTATCGTAACGCCGATCACAAAAGAGAGCGCCGCCAAGCTTTCGAATTGCCGATGGAGTAGCTATCCAACTTGAAGTTTTCAAATCAAATTCTCCACGGGTCTGGAGCATACGATACACCTTTTCGGTAATGAGAGTCGCCCCCATTCCTAGAGCGAGCATTTCAGCACTGGCGGCGGGTTTATTTTCCTTGCGAGCCTCTAAGGCTGATTGATCATAACAAACACTCCGCCTTTCTTTTGGACTTTCAGCTGCACAATCAACAAAACAAAACTCACCTGTTTTTTTATCAAACTCTATTACATCTGGTTCACCGCCAGTTTTTTCCATTTGTGCCAATGACCATAGACAAACCGGTTTGGCTTTAAGCTGTTTTTCGATATCTACCCAATGAAGGTGAGCATGACGTTCTCCATGTTTAATAAATCGGTCAGCTAATATGGCCAGTAACTCCTTTTTTTCCTTCGCTAGTAATACCGTGTTACGTTTTCTCATACCCACAGTATAGCAAAAAGCCGCTCGCAGTGTGCGAGCGGCTTTAATGTTAGACAGCCAAAACGTCCACGGCCACTTACTTACGTATCGTCAGCGTGCGGCGCACCTGATCAAACTGTGCCAAGAGTGCCGCTTTATCAAATTGTGTTATTGATCCTTCGGGATAATTTTCGTACGCACCGGAGTGAATGAAATAACGGACCGCTAAACAGGGGCTACTGCTCGCAATTGCATACACGGATTCCTCATACCGGTTACCTGCGGCCGCACCCGAGGTTGAAGCAAACGAATATGTTCGCGTCCCCTCAATAATAGTACTCGAGGATATTTTTGGGTTTTCCAAAAATAACTCTGCCGTACACGGCATATTTACGGCAAGATGTTCTACACTAATGTACGTATCAACACTTAAGTTTGTGCCTGAAGCAGTAGCTTTTGGTATGCTGAATTTTACTCCTGAAATAGTAGTACGAGGACCTATTGCTTCATAACGATAATTTTTATCAACGCTATATTGTGAATCATTACTCGTAGAAGCCAAAACGGTAGGGAGCGTGATTGAAAAACCTAACGTGGAATCCGTGTAGTTATTTGTGGCCAAAGGAATAGCAGGAGCAGTCGAAGTGGCAAGCGGTGAGGATATAATCACGACAGCTTCATCCCCGCGCAAGAATAGGAACCAGATTCCAAATATCAATATGAAGGCGAGCAAAATTACGAACAATAGTGTGTTTTTCATACAATGCTACCGTGTCAAAAGCCTTTTTATTACAGAAATCACTCTAAAAACACCCTCGCCGCCTTTATCGTAACTTTAATAATACCCCTTTTCGTTTTACAATATTTTTGTAGTCCCACTGAATTAGTTTTGATTTCTTGAGCCAGCGTTTAATATCTTTTTCATCAATTTGCGAAACGTTTGTATAGGTGATTGTTGCGTCTTTGTACTTACCTCGACTCGGCTCGAGTAAGGCTTCATCGAAGTCTTTTCCGCTCCAAAACATTAATCGAATCCCCGACTTGAGACTGGAATACCCAACCACTGGATTACCACCCAAAAACCATACCGGATGGCGATGCCATACCTTCGCTTCAGCTTCCTTGAGATGGACATCAATAATTCGGCACAATTCAGTACATAAAGCTTTTTCTTTGCCCCGCATCGTAGCGTTATAGACCTGGATATCACTCGTCATAAGATTCGAGTATACCACTGTATGTGTGCATTTTCCGGATAAAACACTGGTCACTAAAACGTCAACCAACATATTCCTAATCTACCAGGTTGTCCCGACGGAGCATATCTTGATTGGAAATCTAAAAAACTACCGAGAATCATCCACCGAGACACACTTTACCTATAAGGTATTTAAAAATATCAATATTGTGTTGAGTGTAATCCTGCTACAATAAGACCACTAATGAAACGATTTTGGTTATTTTTTAAGTACCTAACCATTAGGAAATGGCGAATTTTTATATTACTTGCAATAGTCAGTATCGTGACAATCTTGGCATTATTCTATGTAAGCCAGGATATTGAACGTCGGTACACAAACCAATTCTCCGTTACCATCTATGACCGAAACAAACTACCGCTAAAAATAAGCGGAAACATACGAGGTCATTACGTACACCCCTTAGAAAATCTGCCTGAAAATTTCTCTACGCTTCTGACTAAAAAGGAAGACCGATATTTCTATTACCACTTTGGTGTTAATCCCTTCAGTACGGTACGCGCCCTTTATTGGTACTTCACGAACCAACCATCCGGTGGAGCGAGTACCATTACACAGCAACTCTCAAAGAACCTTCTTGGCACAGAGCTTAATCGGTCTTTTTTAAATAAACTTCGTGAGGTACTTTATAGTTTTAGTCTTGAACTCTTTTATTCAAAAGAAGAGATTTTGCTGATGTATGGAAATACAGTATATCTCGGAAACCAAATGCAAGGGTTTCAAACAGCGAGTTACGCATACTTTAATAAACCCCTCGTTGAAACCTCCCATAGTGAGAAACTTTCTCTCTTAGCCACACTCGCCTACCCGAACGCACGCAATCCTTGGGAAGCAGCGAACGAACAATTTGCACAGAACTTACATGATCGTATTTCACCACAGGAAACATTTGTGGCGCCGGAGAAAACAACAAGGTACTCTTTTCAACGAGATTCACTTTTTGAACTTTCTTCTGCAGGTGTCGTTTGTACGGAAACATGCACCACCACAATAGATGAAGTCCTTTCTACAGAAATCAGAAAAATACTCAAACGATACGTTGAGCAAAATAGTGCCCGAGGAGCCCGAAATGGAGCAGTTGTCGTGATTGACCCAAAGACAGGAGAAATTCTGGCACTCGTTGGCAGCAAAGACCCCAATGACACCACAGGGGGCAACCAAATTAATATGACACTAGAACCACGTCCGATTGGATCAACCGTCAAACCATTTATTTATCTCAAAGGTTTTATGGACGGACTTAGACCGTACACCTTAGTTGATGACCGCGAATATAAATATTCTATCGCTACTGGTTTCCCCTTGTATCCAAAAAATTATGATGGTCAATATCAAGGAGAGGTCACGCTTCATACCGCCTTAAGTAACAGCTTGAACGTGCCTTCAGTGAAAGTACTCGAATATATCGGGCTGCCAAATTTTTATACGTTTTTAAGTAACTCTCTTGGTTTTGTCCCCCTACAGAGCTACGACAACTATCAATACGGCATTGCCTTAGGTGGCCTCGAAATGGACTTGCTGACACTCACTCATTATTTTACTCTTTTCCCTCAACAGGGCACTCTCCTCCCACTGAAGATACTAACAACGTCAGCAGAAAATTTTTTGTTACCTCCACAATCAAATCTGACAAAAAAGGTAAACGTAGCTGACCCGAAATTTATTGAATTAGTTCATGCCATTATCAGCGACCGTACTACGGGAGTTAATCAGTTTGGACTCGAGAGTACGTTAAACCTAAATGTGACGGACTACGGAGTTAAAACGGGTACCTCAAGAGATTTTCACGACAGTTGGGTGGTTGGCTATACGGGTGACTTTGTCGTAGGGGTATGGATTGGAAATACCGAGAATGAACCGCTCAAGCAGATATCTGGCCAAACTGGCGCTGGCGTTATTTGGCATGATGTAATGAAACTTCTTCTGGCTTCGGAATACAACCACAACACGCCTATCGGCAGAGGGTCTCTCGTTCAATTTCCAATAAATAATTCTTTAGAGTGGGGTTTGCGCGAGGATGATCCCGCCACGTACCGCACTCAATTACTACAAGACACACTTATAAAAAGTCCCTATCAAAATGATTCTTTTGAATTCTTTGTCGGAATGACCATACCACTGCGCGCCACCAAAGAAGTTGACTGGTTTTTAAACGGAAACCCTCTCGGTCGACACCGCGATACACAATTATCACCCACCGCCGCAGGAACATTTGAACTAATGGCCGTCGACCCCGAATCGAAGCGACGCGAAATAATTACCCTTAATATCATTACTTCGCAGTAACCGTAATAATCTCACCTGAGGTTCGTCCAAACACTTCGGGGAAATATAATTCTTCAGCCCGTGCCGGAAGTCGTTTAAACTCTCCCGGGATTAGTGCGCGTAGGAAATACTCGTATTCATAGACGCCAGGTTGCAGTTCTTCCATAAAAAGAAATACTCTATCATCATGAGATTCTGTATGGGTCGGATATAAACGACGGGTTTCATTTTTATACTCTCCTCCCGTTTCTATTATCGTGTAAAGTTGGGCCAATTGAGATCCACGGAATACACCAGCGACTGAATCAAGTACATTTGCCACCAGACTTGTCGGTAAGGCCGACCACTCATTATAGACATCCTCCGGTTCTTTAAGAGACTGGTCTTCAGTACTTAAGTTAAAATTCACCAATTCAAATCCAGCGGGAATAAAATCCTCAACCGCAACATTTCTATATTCATCAGGGATAGTAATGGTGAGCTTACCACGCACAACGTCTCCTACCACAGCAGTATTTATATTGATTTGTCCCGCTTCATCTGATAGCGCAAACAAGTCACGAGTAATGGTTATTCCCTCATCGCGTGGCGGAAGCGCCTCTACTGGAAGGTAGTACTTTAGTGACATGTCGTAATAAAGATTATTATCTCTGTTATTGTTATCTTCTTTCTCAAATACGAGCGGCACCAACTTTTGTTTTGGTAAATCGTTAATAGCGATAAAATGAGTAAAGGTAGCAAAAATATTCTTTGGGTTAAATTCATAACCAAATATTTCTACTCCATCTAACAGTCCCCTCAAGGTAAACTGCGACTCTGTCTCGTGTTGCCATTTCAGATAATCAACCATACTACGAACAACAGTGAAGGTATTATGTGTGCTTCCCCACACCCCTTTAGAGTCTCGACTCGCCATAAGCCAACGAAGCATATTCGGGAGGGTTTCATTTTCATCCTGATGAGCCGCAAAAACTCCAACCGCGAGGGCCGTGTTCTTAATTGAGGTTTCATAAAAATCATAGTTGGGTTCATTGGTACTCGCGAGATAAGCTCCCCGGCCATCTATATCAATGCGATTTTTAAACACTGTATACACAGCATTTTTATCATTTCGACCATACTCAAGCGCCGTCAATTGAGCGAGAGTCGCCAAAGCCATACTACTTATTTTTTCATTTAAGAAGGCGGTGTCATTAATAAGTGATGACACGATTGGGGTTAGCGCCGTGGTAACGCTCGGCGCGATTTTACGAAGCACACTCTCGGCCATAATGACCGTTTCATCATGTTCAGTAGGTGATTTTGTATATAGTAGTTTCGTCTCAGTTTCAATATATGACACCGCACGAGCAAGTACGTCAGGACGGACTTCATAGCCAGCCTGTTTCAAATCATGCAGGGCGGAAGCCACGTGAATCGTGAGAGCGGCATTGGCTTTGAGACCTTTATAGTAGGCAAATCCTCCATCGAGCGTTTGCGATTCATAGACTTGATTCATTCCATCGCGTACTACATCATCAACAGTATAGGTCACTCCTTCGTGGGTAATGGTATCAAATTCACCTTCTACATTTGGAAGAGTGAGTGCCTCAGTCAAAATTCCAATCGTACTAAGTGAACTTGCCAATTGCTCACTGCAACCATACGGGTAGGTAACCATATACGAAAGAGCGTCGGTCATAAAGACGGCCATAGTTGCGTTAGCATTTATTGTCAGTCCGCCCGCACCTTCCATTACCGTATCAGGTACATAAAGATACTCTACTGCACGATCAGCTTTTGTCGCATTTGCAGTAGCCACCGTTTCGTACGTAGTATTCGGTGTAATGGCAATTGACTGCTCGACACTATCAACCAATTGTTTTGATGCATCTGTCGCAGTAAACGTAAAGGTATGTTCACCTGCCCGTTTTGTATCTGGTGCTACCACCTCAAAGTAAACGGTTTTTGATTCTCCTTGGTTAATAAAGACAGAGGTTGTTGTTTCGTCAGTAAATTCTAAGGTGTTACTTTGAAGAGTGACTGTAACTTCTTTTCCTTCGTTCGTTTGATTAAAGATAGTTGCCCCGAGAGAAAACTCGTCCCCTGGAACCACAAATCGTGGCTTTAGAGGCACTGCCATGAGATCTTTCTTGGTGGTAAATTCTTGGTAATCAACTCCTAGTTTGGTATCTTTAGTCACCGCCAGCGACTCAATTTGCCACGTCGTTAAATTGTCTGGCAACGTAAAAGATAGTGTTGCATCACCCGTTTGGTTTGTTTCAACTGATGCCTCCCAAAAAGCCGTATCTTTAAATACTCCTCGTTTTTTGGTTGCCAAATCTTCAGGAGAAGCTCCACTTCCGCCTTTTGTACCTAGTGGAATATCAACTTCGTGGAGTATATTCTTAATGTTACTCGCGGTGGTAACTGAGAGCGGAAATCCATTATAGAAAAACACTAACGGGTTCTTTTTTGGATTCCCTTTTAAGGCAAGGACCGAGAGGTCAGCAACCGCCACAGAGACTTCAGCCGGAACACCCTGCCCTTGATAGTTTTTTGTTTTGACATTTAAGGTCACTTCTTCACCGGGAAGGTAATGGGTTTTTTGTGCAATCACTTCAACCGTTAGTTCTTTCTCTTTGCTGCCTACATTATAATAGACATTTCCATATTTAACTTCGGGATTCGGTGAGAGCAGTAACACCGATACATACACATTTGGTGCATACTCACTTTTAATCGGGAACGTGTGTGCATACAGCCCACCCGTAATATCCACTATCCAATAATCGTACACGGTACCACGTTCAACTGAAATCAAAGCCTTAGCTTTTGGGTACGGCGACTTGATCAATATGGAGGCCTGATCACCAACACTCACATTGGTTTTTTCTACCTCAAGATCGAGCTCATAGTTGTTATTCGGCGGAACGGTTACTGATTCTGAGCCGTAGATATAGACATTAGAAATCGTTTTGAGTTGGTTACCTTTTGTGTCCGTTGCAGTTACCTGCACCTCATATTGACCTTCACTACCGAGACTAAGTTTCCCTTCCCAATCACCAGTACCATTGGTTTTAATTTTTTCACGACTTATTTCAGTCAGTTTTTTCTCAGATCGATAATAGAAGCCGCCATCAACTTCTTGCCGTTTGAACGTCTCCCACTCAACCCTCGACACGATTTTTTCAATATTCGTAATTGCAAACGCCTTACCTTCTATATCAACGGTTTTAACACGAACAGTATTCGGAGTGTTTACACTCGTGTAATACTCGTCAGTCTTAAGACCGAGATAAAAATCAGCTTTGTGGACGATAAAGGATTTCTGGAGAGATACAGAACGACCATTTACATCTTTGGCAGTAACAGACACCGTGACGAGTTTACTTCCCGCATTTTCACTCTCTTCAAAATAATCATCAAAATTAAATGTACGCTCTATTGTCGCTCGTCCATTTGCGTTGATAGTGGTTTCACCTCTAAATAAGAAATTATCTCCATAGCCACAGGAATAACAGGTATACCAATCAGCACCAAAATTAAAGTAATCATCGGTGTACCGATCAAAATAGTAGTCTTGTGCAGTGACGGCATACGAGACCGTACCCTCATCAAGCGGTACTCCAAAATAATAATCAGCCTGTACTCCGAGCGAAAACGTATCTCCATTAATATATTCCTCTTTATTAGTTGTAGCTTCAAGCTTAAAAGCAGCCGGAACATACTCTTCCACATCGAAGTAGTAACTCTGTCCAAAAACTTCAATCCGATAGGTACCTAACGGAGCGTCGCTTGCAAGCTCGAACGCACTTGAGAACGTACCATAGAGACTTTGCTCTAGGTTGGTTTCATACACGCGAGTTCCTTCAGCATCAAAAACCTCAAGTGGTACTTTTTCTCGATTCCACACTTCATACGTACCGTCAAAACCAACCCGATCAATTCCTCGAATATGAACGGTGTGACCCGGGCGGTAAATTGGTCGATCGGTATACACATAGGTTTTAGAAGCGTCTTCAGCGGGGCCAGCGTACTGCAGTGTATCCGACCAATCTGTAATCACCGCTGTGTCGAGTCCTGAAGTAATCACCGCTCCCCCAAGGCCAGCATGTACCCCCGCCCTTGCAATTCCTTGTCCATCAGTAATGCCTGACGTCTTTTTACGAAACGTTTGGTCACTACCTCCTTCATATTGTGTCA
The DNA here is from genome assembly GCA_031430855.1 of Candidatus Kaiserbacteria bacterium. Classification (GTDB taxonomy): domain Bacteria; phylum Patescibacteriota; class Minisyncoccia; order Phycocordibacterales; family UBA918; genus OLB19. The sequence continues at coordinate 164,883 of JANPCG010000013.1, read as the reverse complement.
CCGAAGCTCCGACTACTGGCTGAAGGGTTTTGTTGTTATTTACCCAATAGAGATTACTTGAAGCACCAAGCTCTCGATTAAGAACACCCGCTTTACTTGGGTTACTTGAAATAGTCCAAACTTCATTAGATAACTCGACTTCTTTTTTTCCCACCGCGAGATTAGTCACACTCACATACGTTCGGTCGTAGAGTTGCTTATTTTCGTACGTCTCTTTGTAGAGCGGATTACTGAATGTCAATATATAGTGTCCTCGCGTATCAACAAAATATTCGGCCAAATTAACTTGGAAATAATTATTTACCCAGTATCTGACCGGCAAGGGAATTTTCTTAGTAATAACTTCAGCACATCCGTCATTCCTGGCTGGAGTATATTGATCATCTCGTTCGAGAGTTCGTGCTAAAAATGTCTCGGCACTCAACTTACAAATTTGCAGATCAACATACTCAAGATTTTCAACGGCATAAGTAAATTTCGTTTTGTCAGGCGAGGTTACATTATATTGCTGCTGCATGTTATGGAACCGAGTATATTGCTCTTTCGCCTTACTCGACCTAAATGACAGCTGACTGGTGAGTGTTTGTCCAAAGACATCAACGAGCTTGAGAATAACGCCATAGCTCGTTTCAGGAAGCAACCCATAGGAAAGCCTCGTTTCAAATTCTCCCACCTGACATTTATTGTATCCGTTACGTGATTCAACGTAATATGAATTTGACCAGCGTCCATACACAATGTACCCAGTAGTTTCAACATATGATTTTAAGCCCGCCTCTTCTGGATCTTTTACGGGGGTATTCGAACAAATCGTCATCCCATCGAGGTCAGCGCTCCCCGCATTATTTTGTGGCAGTGACCGGAGAATCTGAAACGCTGGATACGTTTTGAGGTTCAACATGAGCGGTTCGGCATTGATTCGGAAACCGTCTTTAGTAAACACTTTATCAAGCTCAAGATTAAACGATTCGTCTACCTGAAAAGCATTCGAATCAAACGAAAAAATGAGTGTCTTAGTATCAGCTTCTTTTTCACACGATGAACCTAATTGAATTGACTCACCTTTCTCGTCTGTCTTGCACCGCTCACCATACACAATACTCTTCAGTCCTTTTGCTGAAATGGTCGAACGGTCTTTGTCGACATCATCAAAAAACGTGACGGTAACCGTGCCTTCTGGATCAACTAGATCAGGACGCAGTAGTGTCGTACGATCTGATTGCGCCGTCACACTTTCTACAATAGTCGCTACTGACACCATGGTGTTACTTCCTTCTTCTAAATTCATAGTTCCCTTAAGGGGTGTCGCTCCTTTAATCTCAACTGCGTAGGTGGTATCGAAGTTCCAGAGTCGACTTCGCCCATGAATATCTTTCTTTTGATAAATATAAAGCTTACGTTTGTCTTCCTTGGTAGTATTTTTGCGAGTTTCCCGGTCATATTCGGTAATTTCACCATACTCTATATCAAGTGCCACCTTCTCCCCAGCGGCTGTCGACACACTAATATTTCCCGCTGTTTCTTTGAGGTCTACCGGCTGGTTAAAGACCACAATCACCGGCGAACGGTAGCCAATCTGATCAGATGACACACTTTCGTACCGTAATGGCCGCGTTATAAATGTATGAGTGATTGGAGCAATGGGCAACCCATCAATTGAATATAGGCCGTCCCCAACGACAACCGTATATTGTGACGAAGGTATTAGTGTCGTCTCTGGAATAAATTGTAAATTTCGGGTACTGATCCACTTAAATTTTCCTGGCGTCTCGGGGGTAATAGTGACGGGTATCTCAACTAATTCTTGTTCGGTAAGCGTCGTTAATGGCACCATTGGACGATTAAAAACAATGGTAATTTCACTATCTTCGTGTGATTCACTTTGCGCAGCCGGGAAAATAGTCTCGATTTTTGGATCCTCATCAACATAAAAATCACCTGACATCTGGATTGACCCCGTATCCATATTGACCGCGTAATACACCTGAGAGCGCAGTGGCTTTTTTGGTTTAAACGAAACAATTCCCTCGAGACTTTCGGTCTGCCATTCACCGTCCACCTCAGGACTAAACGTAATACTAGTACGTGCGAGATCTTCTGGTACGCCATTTGGTAAATTAATCTGAATGGCGGCGCTTTTAGAAACCTTTTCCGGGACAAACGAATAGACATTGGTAAACTGCTTCATGGAGACATGACGGTCTTGAGTGTAATACCAGCCCAATCCACCACCAACAACAACAAGCACTACTAGTGCTCCAAACCCGCGAACCAAGTTGCGTCGGTGTGCACTAATGTAATTTATGAACCTCGCTTTCATGGGTATTTTTTCGACGACAGGAAGAACTGCTGGTGAATTAATTACTCCAGATTCTGTTGGTAATGCTTCCAAAGGATCACCCTGTTCCATAGTTGTAAATAGAGTATACCATCACGTTGTATAACCGACTCGATATTAGACACAGACAATAAAGTTAATTAGTCTTGTTCTCTAATCAGTCGACTACCACGAAGTACTTCACCGGCGCTATCAAGACCATAGAGATACTCTGGTTCAGCCGTCAGTCGAACATACCGCATCTGTTTTCCTTCTGGCAGTTGCCAATTGAGAACATACACCGTCGCATCTATGTCATCTTTATATCCGCGTTCAGTATTCATGTCACCAGTTCTCACTAAATCATTTGTTTGAAGTCGGTAGGTAGTGTAGTTATTGTGTTCAAAAATGACTTTTACCCGATCTACCTGAGCGCTATATCGTTCAGTTACTTCATTTCCTTTTATTGATTCGACTTGGGTGACATCAGTCTCTTGAATACCAACCAAAGGTTCACCAATTGGAGTGGGAGTTGTATTAGTTTTTTGAACATACGCCACTGCTGTCAACAGAAAGATTATACCGACCGCAACACATCCTATAATGATTACTTTTTTCATTTTCATCCTAGCAAACCAGAGAGAATTATTTGACAATAATAGATACCATTAAACCAACGGACTCACTTCGTCAGATGTACTTACTGCCGGTATATCCTCCTCCTTTTTCCAGCCCCGAAGGTTAAATACTAAGAAAAAAGTAAAGATAACAACCGTCACCATAAACGGTAGCGACAACGTTCCCATGAGCATTGCCACCATATCAACCACTACCACCGGAATGAGCGCATACAAGGAAATAATATAGGCACTCCTATAACTAATAGTTAATTTGAGGATTTTTCCAACCAAGAGCGGTATGAGTGCCAACACGAAACTCACCACGAGATAATAGACGAGACTAAACCCTGCAAGCATACCAATCATCATTAAGGTCAGCGGAAGTACTGCTACGTACGTCCATTTTTCTGCGGTATTTGTCCACGTCTCTACATTTTCTTCATTAATGGTGACATCTCCTGCATCACGTAACGAAAAAACACGCATTTCATTATCATTTTGTTCAACATACACTGAATCCTTGGTCAAAACGGCAAAAGAATCATAAGACTTAATAGTATCCATTGATACCCCATCACTCGTATCAATGACAAAAAAGTTTACGTTATCTATCTCAAATTCCTCACGAGTTGCGACAAGGTACGGCACCGGCTGGTTCACGGTAGCGATACCACCTTTAATTTCAACCACCAGGTCATCGGGATACAAATCAGTAACGTAGGTATTCTTTGAAAAATCAATCATGGCCGGAATCAGTACCACCAAGACACTAATGGCAAATACGGTAATTGCGACTACATTAGCCCAAAACAGAAACCAGATTGCCTTACCTCGCGGTTCAGTAACTACATTCTGATAAAAGGCTGGGTTATGTGTTGCATTTTTGACTCGCTCGGCAAACGCTTTGAAGTGTTTCATAATCTAAAAAACATAACACACTTTCACGATACTACAAGGATACTTGAGGCATTAAACTACCGGCAGGTAATAGTGGGTCTATAAAAACAAAGCAGCCCCCGAAACGAGTCCGGGAACTCACTTCGGGGACTATTCTTTCACCAACCGCAAATGTGATTTTTTCATCTCAAGTTTTTCTGGTGCTGTACTGATCCACTTCCCCCATTCAGCAATGTGATGCTGGAATAACTCAACCAGCAAAGGCTCACCGGTTAGTTGCCAACCTTCTGCTGACTCGGAACCCTTTTCGAAAGCCTCATCAAAAATCTCTTTGGCTCTCTCTTCCGAATCTGGCTGATTGGTTACAACAACTTGCATGTACCCTTTGATGAGCTTTACTTCTCCTTTATGGAGATGCATCAACGAGCTAATTACGTAAAGAGCCATGACTCTACCCCCCCTGAACATTTCAATTTTAAATACTACAAGATAATGCAAAAAAGTCTATCAAATACATTTGACTTCAAACAAAGCGACCCCCGAAACAAGTTCGGGGGCCGGAGCTTCGCGGTCTGATTATTAGGACGCCGGAAATCTGAGTTCAAGCGTGCGCTCGATGCGACGGACGACATCTTCAACAAATTCCCTGGAAATGCCTTCGAGTGGCTTACCGACAGCGCCAGCCAACACGGAATGCACCACCCCGATAAACTTCTGCTTTTGAGCTTCAGTCCTGAGCTGCACCATCCAATCGAGCAGGATCTCGTCAGATTGATCATTGACGATGATCGCGGCAGTGATGGCGGACTTGTTGATTTCTTGTTGCGAGAGCGACATCTCAGTTCTCCGATTGACTGGTTCAGCTTGTGATTATACAAGATTTTTTAATAATGTCCATAGACTAATTAATACTATGTTTATGCGAGTGCCGATAATACCTGAGACACCCGAGCCTTTACACTCCCTGTTACCACAATGAATGGTTGCTTGGTTTCAATCAATCGATCAATAAACTGCTGATGCATCTGGTGCCGGAGGTGTTCGCCATCACGTAGCCCATCTTGCACAAACGGTATCTCATCTCCCGTGACGACAGTGAGAGCATACGAACGCTCAGCCGCAATCTTCTCGACCGCTTTGGAACGCGTCCCCATGTACCGTTCATGCCAGATACCGGTTGCAAACGGATTGGTGTCGCACACAACGAGTCCGTTTGATGATTCTGCCAGCAAATCTTCAAACACTCCTTGCGTTCGAGCAATCGCTTCAAACTCCTCACTTCGCCACGCAGCATGCTCATCCCCATACACTTTCCCTTCGGACACAAATCGACCATATTCAGGGACCCAAGTAGTATGAAAGTGTTCAGCCAAGGCCCGAGCAAGCGTTGTAGTTCCGGTAGATTCGGCTCCTACAATCGCAATCCGTTTCGCAAAGTACGCCCGCACACACGGTTCTAAAAATTCTGCGTACTTTACTGGGTCACTCCGTACCATCGTGGCACTAATCGGAATATGGGTACGCTCCTTATCAACCAGCACATGCACGCACCCCATGAATGATGCATAGGTATCGCCATACGCTTCTGAGGTAAAGACCGCGTCCGGCACAAATCCCAGGACACTCACTGTCGACTCGGCCCAACCAGCTGAATCATCATCACGCAAGCGATTATCATCGAGCAACTTCACGTGAACGGTTGGATGAATCCGCTGTATCCACTGCGCACGTAGCACGCCCGAGATTTCTTGTCCTGCTTTGTAGCAGACTATTACGGTTACTTCTCGACTCCGTTCGATAGCCGTATCTATTAAATACTTATGTCCGCGGTGTGGTGGGTAGAACTTTCCAATAATGAGACAGTGAGTAAACATATATGTAGTAATTATGAGTGAGTACCGACTGTTTGTGCGTGCCAACTGCGAAGCGCAAAAATGGCGTGAATAAAGAAGGCGATATAGAGTGCCATCACCACGTATGCGCCGGCGAGGGCAAACAGAATAATCGAGAGCACATTCACTGGCCCCAGCCACAAGAACCAACTCTCAAGCTTCTTCCGTCCTAAGAGGAACTGAGCGGTGATACTCGACGCGACCACAATGGCGTCAATCACGGGATATTCAGAAGCCGGTGAAATAAATGAAATCAAACTATAGACAAAGACTGCACCTACCCCAATGACGCCAATCGTACTGACCCAGCCCCAAACTGAACGGAATAGCGTGACCGAAAGTGGTGCTTTTGCCACCCCGCCAAAGGCCCAGTGCGGCCAGGCCCACAATTGAATAATGAGAAAGTATCCCCAATTCAGCCACTGCTGACCCACAAGTCCAATTGAGGCAAAAAAGTAGCCAAGCGTTGCCGCACTCACAATTCCCCACGGCCAACTGAGGATGTTTTCGGTGCGTGCGAGCCACACCGTCACGAGACCACTCCAGGTCCCAATAAACTCAAACCAATTAAACTGAAATCCAGGAATGAGCTCAGCTGAAACTATTTCATAAAATATAGTAACTGCCAGCATGAACATTGCCACCCGGAGGCTTTCAATGTGCTGTGCATGAGTTCCCAATAATTGCTGCCGACGTGAAATTGTAGGTGTCATAGGATTGTTGGTTAGGTGTAATTTAGTTATTGTATAATATACACTATCTAAATGCAAGCCCCTCCCCTCAATGCAAAAGCGGCCGTACGATGACGGCCGCCTTCTTCTTACTTGTGCGCTGCAACTACCACCATTTCTGCTTTCAGCTTCTCGGCCATAGGCTCGTATATATCGTACCATTCGCCGACGGAGAACTGGAGCGTGGGCAGATACCTCCCGCGACGACCCCGAAAAATCGTCCCCGCGAAGCAGAGCGTATGAACCTGCCACGCTTCCGGGATGAGACTGGGGTACTTCATGAGATAATCCCGTACGCGAGCATTCAGGAAAGATTCATCAGAGACCTCCCTCAGATAGTCTTCGATACTCATACCGTTTTCAACCGCCGAGCGGTCAACCTGCAGGACACCGATCTGCGTCAAATCCCAGTGCAACCGTCCTTTGTTTAGCCTAAGCGGCGTGTGTCTGGCCACGGCAAAGGACTCATCATCATAATGTGGTGGAAGGGTGGTATTGATGACGTGACGACGAATCACGATTTCGGAGTCCCCTGCTAGGAACCGCTCAATCCCTTCTGGCCCGCCGAGTTTGTTCATGACCGCCTCGGCACTCCCAAACGTAGTATCTGCATATCGCATATGTCTTCCTTTCCAGCTGATAGCTGAGGATTTCCCTCTTCCCGAGGTCGGGAGTTGTAATCCGTGTTACATCCGTGGTGAATACTACAACATAAAAAATATCTGTCGAGCAATTAGCACAAGAAAGCTACACCCCTCAAAGTGAGTAGATTCTATATCGTTGCACCATTAAGATTCAGGTCAGATATATATCTCTCAAACACTTCAGGATGTTTCCCAGCGACACAGTCTGCCACAAAGGCATCAGCTGCCGCACCATCAGTAAATGTCGTGTACATGAGCGCACTTTCACACACCACTTTTGGATCTAACTTCCCTGTCATAGGAGCCGGCGTAGGTTCAATCGGCGAAGAGACATCCGTTTGCGTCTGCGTGCGTTCCGAAGCGAATGCCAAAAACAAAACGAGGAGAACAATAAATGCAGCAGTAATGGTCAAAATGTATTTCATATTTTTTAGTTTATGCTCATAAGACGACACACCGTAACGACTCTTACCCACTTTTTTGACGCAGTGCACTCAATAATCAACTTATACAGAACAAAGAATTGACACGGTATGCACAGACACGTATTATCATCGCTCCTTTAACGGAGAAGAAGATACATGACTGTCCTTTCGAGCACAAAAACCGCCCCGCAGACCAGTATTCCACTGGGACAAAAAATCAAAGAGTTTGCGCGCAAACTCTTGACCGGGGGTCAGGTCGCTCACCCCGAAAATGTCGAGATCACGGAAGTGAGCCTACGGCGCATGTTGGCCAAGGCCAGGCGCTGTAACTGCAGCGATGGCTACTGCGCGAGCTGCGAGCACATTTATCGCGACATCAGCCCACTCTAACGTAGAATGGGTATCAACTTGGCTGTGCGGTCATACCCGCACAGCCTTTTTCTTTGTCACTTTTTCCAAAGTTTGGTCTTCCGGAAGTTCGACAAGTTATACATTTTGTGGTATTACACTACACAGAAAAATCAACCCTCGGGAGGGAATCATGTTTGTTCGTCGAAAAAATCTGCCTCACCACGATGTGGCGACCGACCGTCGCTGGCGCATCCAAGCATCGTGCTGGTTTCTGCTCAGCATTTCAATTGCGGTCGCAACACCACACCTGGCCCAACTGTGGATCGAAAATCACTGGGCTCACGTTTCCAGCACGGTTTTGCGCTTCACCGTTGACAGCTGGATTGAAATCTACCTGTTCACGGCAATCGGGACCTTGATTGCCTTCGAGGTCGGCCACTACCAAAATCTTCGTGGCCACAAGGTAGATCCGCCTGCGTTCATGGAACAGATGCTCGCAGAACTCGCCCAAAAGGCGGGCATTCCAACACCACTCTTAATCTATGAGCCAGGCAACCGACCACGTGCCGCCACGTCGACAAGTTTCCTCTCTGGAAGCAAAATCTACTGGCAGGGCGGATACGAACGATTCACGCGTGATGAAATTCGTGCCGTCCTGGCTCATGAGGTGGGTCACGTGGCTTTGATGGATACACAGACAAGTCTCATCAAACACCTCGTGCTCGGTGGACTGCGTCTCTTGGCGGTGGTGCAGTTTATGGTGATGCTGGTCGCACTGGTCCTAACGTTCTTCCATTTGTTCCCGTGGTTTGTCGGGAACTTCGTCCTCATGACAATCATCTGCTACGCCTTCTTGTCACGCACCGAAGACGCCATCATCGCTGGTGTCGTGGCTGGACTACTCCTCTACGGACTCCAGCTATCAATCGACATCACGGCGCCGATTGTGTTCGCGTTCACCACCTCGCTTGTGGGAACCATACTCTCGGTTCTTGCTTCACACGCTTACTCTCGGGCGACCGAGTACCGGGCGGACGCGGTGGCGATTGACCTCGCCGGCCCCGAGTATGCAGACGACCTCTCGTCGGCCCTCGATAAGTTCTTCAAAAATATCTACAACACTGAAGAAAAGCGGAAGCTATATCGCCGCACTTCAGAGTGGCTGATGTCTCACCCACGAATGGTCGACCGACGTCTGGCGCTACGCTTGCGCCAAGTCAAAGACCTGGGCAGACGCTCACTATCTGCCCTGAAGCTGGTCTGAATAACACCCATAAAGATTACCCAGAGCCTCACGGCTCTGGTTTTTTATTTAAGTTTACCGATTTCTCCCCCCTACCTTAGCCGACACCTTTAAATATTTTAGGAAGAATGATTCTTAGAACACGCACTAATCGTGCTATTAATGCTTGACATTTATGAATAATATGATATTATTTTAAAAAATAGGAGGAAGACAAATGGCGTATACTGTCGACGACAAATTCATCATCAAGAGAGCTGATGTTGAAACCATTGTGCGCGAGGTGTGCGTTTCATATGCCCACCTCCGCCGTTCTTTTCTGACCGCCTACAGCTACTTAAATAAAACAGCTGGACGACGGTGATCTGGCGAGTGCAGTGTGTAGCCTGATGGAAACGTTCGCGCTTCCCTCAAACTTTTGCACCCGCGTCAGATATAACGCCAAGGGGTTGTCTCCCGCGGCGGTAGCAGCAATGGAGATGGACTTTACCAGAAACAACCACCCCCTGAGCGGCACCTTGTTGTTTGTGGAGAGCAAAACAGCCGTCATCCAGACCCCCCGCTATCGGCTCATCCACGTGATTGCCCATGAACTTGCGCATGCGCGTATGTTCTTGGACAAACACCCAAGACGCACTTCCGAATTTGGCACGGATGTCTTGGCGCTGATGGTGACTGGAGATGCCAAGGGGCTGCCAGAGCACATGCAGACCCTCACCGGTTTCTATGGCTACATCAGGCCAGACTTGAACCAAGCGGTGTTCCGCGCACTCCGGCAGCATTCGGAGAAAATCTATCTGCCCTGAAGCTGGTCTGAATAACACCCATAAAGATTACCCAGAGCCTCACGGCTCTGGTTTTTTATTAGTTTGTTTAAATTTTTAATGAGAGCTTTTTTATATAAAAAAATGCCCCCCGTACTAGGTAGGGGCGCAAATTTCTTCAAAGGAACAGCGGACTGCGGGGAGGTTCTTCGTGGGACAGGTAGCAGCAGCCCATCGTCTCGGTTCAGAGCATCGGGAACCCCGAAATGGAACCAAGCGCGGGATCTGCCTCGGACGGAACGGAGTGAGCGTCCGTGACGAGGCGTCGTTATTCACTTTCCAGCGTTACCCAAGCATGGGCCAGGAAGGTGAGCGAGGCAGTCGTCTGATATATCCCAATCAAACCGACGTCTCCGACCAAACATACGCACCCCTTCGGTCATTGGGGCAACTGTAAGCTTCGCTTACAGCCAAAATGGTAGTTTGCAGTAAAAGATCCCGTCCCGAACCTCCCTGCCGGAACACTACCAGTAACGGTTCAAATGGTCAAACCGTTACTGGTAGCGCCAGACTTTTTTGCGCCGTAGGTCCAACATACCCTTCAGCTGGTTAACCTGATCAATCCATGACAGGTGTCCATCCGTAACGATACCTTTTTCCTTGAGACGATCAAAGAAAGACGGTCGTAGCGTAATGCGATTCCGAAAGAGTCGCACCCCGAGAAACTCGATGGCGTGCCATCGCGTATCGAACTGCCGGCTTTTCTCTACATTCAAGACGAATCCTAAACCCTCGATCCGACTGCGAAGAGTCTGGCAGAACCTGTCTCCAAACGGCTCACGCCGTGAGAAGACAATATCGTCAACGTACCGAGTCACCGTCGCCCCGGCGGCCAGGGCAGACTCACGAATGAGCTGATCAAGACCAACCGCCTTACAGGCTTGCTCAAAGATTAACGGCGACGCCGGCGCTCCTTGAATCAAGCCATGTGTTCCCGGATGGAAAAAGGGCCATCCGGTCCACACACTTTCTTCCCCACCCTCCTCCTTGGTTACCACTGGAAACCGCGGATGGAAGCCTGGATAGACTGACTCAAATGCACCCTTCAGATCGAGCTTAAGGTAGTATCGTGGGTTGTTCCGCAGGTGTTCAAACACGAGATCAAGCGGGTTACGGCGCATGAAGATTGGATAGTCATAACTCAGCAGATTGATGCCAATCTGAAACGCCTCGTGCTGACGCTTAGCGTACACCTGACGCAAAGCCTCCTTATCCATTTCAGGCAGCGTCACAAGATATAGCCCTTCTTCACCGAGCGCTTCTTTACCGCGCTTGATGGCGAGGCGCCGCAGCTTCGAACGCTGCCACATCTCTTGATATTCACTCAGATAGGCTTCGTGGATTGAAGAGGCCTCTTTCCCCGGTTCGGTATCGGAAAATGGGTACACATAGCGTATCGTTCCCGCGCCAAACGTCTTCTTTTGCCTCCGAAATCCCGGAGGTGGTGGGAGCTGTTTTTTACTCATCACGTTCTCCGTTTGATATGTGACTGTTATACATTCAGCGGTATACACCGCCAATCTATTGCCCAGACTACTAAAAATAGCGAGAAAGTAAAGGCAGCGACCTAAGGAAGTTGGCCATTCTAGGTCTGCAAGAATTTGACGACAGACTCACCATGATCATAAAGATATTTGGATTGCTACAAACGTTTCTGTATCAATAAAAATAGACTCGTGAGTTCCTATGGATACCCTAGGATTTCTTTCAGGTTTACTTTTTGATGTAAAAATTAAATTGGCTTCTGATATAGTTACGTAGCGCTTCATCAGAATGGTCATCATTTGACAACACCCACTTCTTAGCCGCTTCCTCTGAATGAAAACCCATGATAAAGGTTTTGTTTCCGCGCTCTTTTGTATATAAATTATAAACATCATTTTCATGCAAGATATAATCTCCATCAGTTGTTTCTTCATGAAATTTAGGATTATACGTACCAATTAATTTCTTTACCATTTGATGCTCTTTTGCATACAAAAAAAACATCTTCTTCAGTACACAATAAAGCTTTTTGCATATCAGCCGTACCTAAGAACTGGCGTTTTGTTGCCTTTTGTAACTCTGTTACAAAGTCATATTTTTCACTATTAAACATCCAGCGTAATTGCAGCTGTTTAGTCATTTGTTTATATAATTAATTTCTAACGTTGTATTCACTATATTTACCGTACGTAGGTAGCAGTATATCAGTTGCAGCTACATCTAGTTTTTCATTATTTTTATCAGCATAAAAAACTATTTCGCTTTGGAACCACAAATTGCAATACGCATCGATGAACATTTGCGGCACTACGTACCACAGGCTTTACCTACAGCTCTCTTAGACAAAGCCTGTGGTACAAAATATCAGTCCCACACGTTGATGCAAATAAACCAAACCTTGTCTTAGCTTTTTCTAAGGCAACTAATTAGCATCACACTAATTACTAACCCAACCTAAGATTCTTTGTATACAACCTTTTGAAGCACACTTAAATACTGGCAAGTTATGCCTCTATTTGCAAGTTGACTTAAAGAAAGTCTAGATGGTTACATTACTTAGATTGCTTTATATCTCTTCGTAACACATAATTTAACCAAGTTGGGGTTTGGATATCTAATTTCATCTTATGATTGTGACACCATTTAAACCATCAAAAATGTATGCAAAAAATTAACACCAAACTACCGCAAATTATTGATTTTATTAAAAAATGCGAAAATGCGGATATTCCAATCAGACTAGATGTTTCAATAGATGGAGGGGTAGTTAATATTAAAATAAATGATAAAAACCTAAATTTACTAGAGACATATGAATCAGCAGTAAATTTATTTAAAGATGCAGACCAGGGTTCGGCAAGCTTCACAGAGGGGGTACTGAGGGAAATTCCTTGGACAGCTCCGACATCTTCATCTTTTTGGGTTTACATACTAAACATCGGAGCAACTAATCTCGATGGTCGTAATAAGATGTTGGCTAACATGACGAGAATCGGATATCGCCCATTAACTCTATCTGAACTTATCGCATTTGCTATAGCCAACCCCCACCTAAATAAATTAAACGAAGTACTTAGTAGCTACACATTACATACAGTAAGATCTTACATTGAACCTATATACCCAACAATCGGATGGAGTGGAACTGAACGAATTTTAGGAGCAGCCTTTGACGAAGAAGACTACCCACCGAGCTACAAGAACAACAACTGTAATCGCTACTTATTCACAGCAGAGTAGAGTCAAAAAGAAGAGTCTGATAGAACCGATCCCCAAACGGCTACATTAAACACATACAGCGAGACAGACCAATGACTGAGAAGCGAGAATTGCTGGAAGCTTTGCCTAGGAGAGTCCTAGGCGAAGAAAGAATCTTGGTCACATAACCCATTTTTCCAAAACGGCACCCAGGACTTACCAGTTTATCTGTACAGAACTAACTATTTTAGTATGATTTCACCCAAATCAGCCCGTAAAGAGTTAATCGCTACTGAATCTATTGGGCGCTTTGGATAAATTCGGTTCGACAAGATTACATACGCAACTTCTTTTTCCACGTCACAAACACAAAGAGTTCCAGTAAAGCCAGTTTTTGCAAAGGTGTGTTCAGTACCGTTTTTTCCTAGGAATCTTGGCTGGTTCAATTCCCAACCAAGGCCAGTAAAATCATTCAGCTCAGCAATCTGATTGGTGCCCATCAGTTTTACTATCTCTCTTGAAAAGTACGTTCGGTCACCGAAAGTTCCTTCATTCAGTAGCATTTCTAAGAAATTTAGAATATCACCGGCAGTTGAAAACACCCCAGCATGACCCATAATCCTGCCTTTCTTCTTAAAAATATACGCGCTCTCATCATGAACGATTCCTTGCACCAAACCTCTCCAGTCATCAATCTCGGTTGGTACAACCTCTTCGAGCGGAAAATTTTCTGGGTAGAAAGTCGTTCGGCTCATTTTGAGCGGTGTAAAAAAATATTCGTCAGCCAACGCATCGAGCGTACTTCCCATAATTTTTTCGATTACTAATCCAAGCAAGGCCGCTGGTATATTGGTGTATTTAAAAACAGTACCCGGTCGCTTTTCAAAATCCTGGGTGAGAATGGTATGTAATAACTCGTCTGCTGTCTTTTGTTTTTGTGAAGCTAAACCATACCCGTCGAGAGTGTAGGTTAATAAATGTTTTATCAGAACAGCCTCTCTATCTCCATTATTAAATTCAGGAACATAATCAATGAGCTTATCTTGGATATGTAACTTACCCTGATCAATCAGCATTAATGCGAGACTGGCTGTTGGTATAGACTTTGTTAATGAAGCAGTGTCGTATAAAGAATCCTCTTGTACCCTTGGAGAAAGAGCGTCATAGGTAAAAGTACCATATGGCAAGATTAGTCTTTCTCTGTTTTTATGTACGACACCAACGACACACCCAGGGAACACGTTATCTTGAATAGCTAATTGTACCCTCCGAGAAATAGATTCTTGCATTGTATTATCTTATCACTTCAATATACAACGGGTCTAGGATCCGAAACAATTTTTCGTCTCAAATAGTGGGCTTTGGGTGGATATCTAGAGGTACCCTAGGATTTAATTTTAGAAGACAAGTTATTCAAGTTTAAATCACTTCAATTTAACTTACGTTTTTAAAGTATTTTAATCTAACAAAATCCTCTAAAGACCAACTCTCCGATGGAGATTCACCGTAACGGTTCACTTTCTCATCTCCCCGCAAGAAAAGGACAAATAAAAATACTAAAGGGACGAAGCTCATTGGTACAAGAATAAGCAATACCCACCCACCATAGCCAATATCATGCCACCTTCGAGTCAGGATTGATAACATCAAAATTATCCAAAAAATGTAGAGTGTCTGACATAAAAATAAGAAAAAGGCCGTAGCAAATGAGAAATCTGGTGTTCCAAAAGTTCCATAGTAGGACCCATCGGGAAGATACTCACCTAAAGATAAGACAAATACCACAAAACCAACTATCATAAACAGCCAATTCTTAAGAAGATTTAAACGGTGCATTCTTCCACTAAATAATGTAGGGACATAATAAAGTATTTTTTTCATACTTATATTTAAACATAGTTTTTACTGATTATGCACCAGTATCATTTGATTTTGCTGTCCGGGACGATGCTAAAACCCATTTAACAAAGCCTTGCCTAGGAGAGTCCTAGGCAAAGATAACTATGCCTGATATCGCTTGGGATTCAATTTATCTACTCCATCAGAATACTGATTCAGGATATCGTCGACTTCGTTAGGGTTATGAATATTGTCCGGACCAACTGAACAAACTCTCCGCAACAACCACTCATAAGTAGGAAGTCCATCAATATCAAGGTCCGCAACGCTGGAAGCATCAGCGTTCAGTTCCCGAAGCATTTGGTAGGCTGCTTTAGCTATATACTCTGATTTTCTGTATTTAGGACTTACAATTTGGGGTAGCTGTGAATCAACTTGATCGTAAAATCCATGCTGAAGCTTATTCCTCACATAGGACAATGTACTTATACCAGTATCGAGGGTATCGACCACATCCATATATCCAGTCTCTTGATCTATTCTCGGCAATTCAAATCTCACTTCTCCACCTTCTTTGACTTGAATATAATCACCGATTATCTTTCGGAGAAACGGCCTCGCGTCTTCGTGTACAATTTCAAATAAAATTATTTTCTTTATTTTTTTTATTTCTCGTTCTTCTTCAGTATCTGTTTTATTTATTTTTATACTCGGCAGGTATTCTTGTATAAATGCATTGGATTCTTCTATCAGAAGATCTTTACTCAGTGACATATCTATACAGGCCTGATTATCTTCTTGTATCATTCTCCAAGAGTGATTGCAGTCATGCATCAAGAACTCTTCGGGAGACTGTTCAAATTCATCTACATACAAGAAATCAGTAGCGAGTCCTACAAATCGTACCGGAATACCCCTAATCTTCATCAGATCAGTGGCAGACAATGACGCGAACGTAGGTATAATAATTTCGCTCGGTATCATACTAAAAATATCATCTAACCGATATTTATACCGATACATATGATAAGAAGAATACTCCTTTTCTCTCGGGTTATGCTCAATAATTTTATCGGTCGGTAGGCCGTGATAAAAATTCTTCTTGTGTCTCGCGACAACATCAAAAAAAGTAATCGATTCAAAAATTGATCTGATGGTTGGAGCGTACGGGCAAAACACTCTATTTTTCAAAGATGTATGCCTGAGTGATATTGCCACCTTGTCTCGCATCCCATTGAGCACGTTAACTTCTTCGCACAAACTATTGATCTCTTCAGTGAAGAGCATTGTTAATAATTTATTTACAACGGTAAATAATTCTGGAAAAGAAGTGTTTTGATTATTATTATTTTCTAAAAATCTCTTTTTAAAGTTACGGTACTCATCTAACGGATTTTGAATTATATTTCTAATAAATTCTTCTTCGGTAAAATCTAATTCTCTGTCCAGGTTACTTTTCGCTAATAGGTGAAATATTATTTCTTTGTGATGATTAAAACTTAGTTTTATCTCACCTGGTTTTAAAAGCCTTTCTTTACTAACCCAAATGTATGATTCATCTTGCGGCAAATCAGAACATATTAATTCACACGTATAACCGACCGTGTTGGCGATATGTCTAGGATCTGAGGGTCGTATGACATTTTTTATATTTTCATTATAAACATACCCATAAATTTCTTTAGCTCGTATAGTCAAGCTTTTAGTTTTGTTTAGGTTTGAAACAGAAAAATACTCTTTACTGCTTTGATCTGTACGCTTTTCGTAGACGATATCTTCTTTAGATAAACACAGCACTTTCTCTGCCCCGACTCGGAGTGCCGAAAATATTTTTCCATCAACTCCAAGCTCATTGGTTTCATCAGACTCATTTACTATTCCGCCCGGCAAGGCTAGCCCCTGTGGGAAGGCGTCCCTTTTGTATAACAATATTTCTTTGTCGTGAGCACCGCTACTTTTTTCAATTACCAAATCGACCGTGTTAACTTGAATCATCTCTTCAAAAACATACCGCTCACAAAAAAGCGCAATATCGTTATCGTATGCGATTTCTAATATATCATTCAAGATATCATTTTCTACATTTAGATAAGAGAGTACATTATTTAGCACTACGTTCTGTTCTTCTTTGTTGTTTTTTAGCCTTTCTATCCAGTAGAACATGTAGATAAGACTGGGTAATCTAATTTTATCGCTATCAAAGTCGCGAGCCGGTACACCTAGTTTTATAACCTGGTTTTTGATGGTCTCAATCATAATTAATCTCTATTATATCACTGTATTACCAAAATATATGCTACTATCTAAAAGCTATGATTGTTAAAAATCCACCAGAAATGGTAATTAAAACTAATAAAACAATCTTCTTTGCTGGCAGTATCGAAATGGGTACTGCTGAGGATTGGCAGAAAGCCTTAATCCAAGAACTGGGAGATTTGGATGTTACGGTACTAAATCCGAGACGCGATGACTGGGACTCTTCTTGGGAGCAGACCAAACAAAACAAACCATTTTTTGATCAAGTTAATTGGGAACTTGAGGGTATTTTAGAAACAGCTGACATAATTTGCTTTTATTTCGACGCAAATACAAAATCACCGATAACACTGCTTGAGCTAGGGTTAGCGTTAGCTGCCAAGAAAGAGATAGCGGTGTTTTGTACAAACGAATTCTGGAGAAAAGGAAACGTGGATATCACCTGCAATAGATACGGCGTAGAAGTTTTTGAAGATTTTAATTTATTTGTGTCTAATTTAAGAAGTAGACTAACGTAATTATAGTAAAGTTGTGGCTGTTTTAGAGACTCAAAGCTACAGCTTCAATACTGTTTGTTGTTTTATAATAGCAACAAGTGTTAAGTCCGCGCCACACTTTTCGAAACGCTGACAGTCCTCACCTGTATGGAAAATTGTAGAGCTTCCATGGCACGATAAATACCGTGACATAGTATTCTATCCGCAGCTACGCAGATTATTATTGGTACAATTAATCGCACTTTGGATCTTGTCTTTAATATGACGAATCCTCATTTGCCGACTGAAATAGTTTCAAAATTGACTTCTTCTATCTTGATTTCGGGTTCGTTTATGTCGATTGCATCAACGCTCATTCCCATTTCTATAAATCTTGAAGAAATGCTTCCGTCTCTTGCTCCGACATCTAGTACTGTTTTGTTTCCCTTTAGTACACCGAGCTCTTTAAAAAGGAAAATTGGATTCATACCAGAAGTATATCAAAGTTCGGGTGTAATTCTCCTGTCAAAAAAAGTACTAAATTATAAACCTCAAAACTGTTGCTGCCAGACTTGGACTCGGTCAGGTATCGTTTATTTTATAATCGCTTCGCTCATTAAAATGATCCGCTCAGTACCCCGGCAGGTCAAATTGTCCCCCGGACTGCTTACTTTCTCATTTCTTATCCCGCTATCAAATCAAAAACAGAAAAGAGCCTGACGGGCGCTCTTCTTTGCTCGCTGGCATCTTGAGATAGAGCCATATACGGTCAAGTCTAGTAAGTTTACAGGGTATACGCCTAGGCGGTACTTATTCTTAATTACTGAACCTAGGGTTTGATTATACGAGTTTTTTACAAAATAATGTATTATTATACAAGTAACAGCATGAATACATCAAAATCTATAGTGACTAACATCTTAAAAGAAATCTCTTCAAAGAAGAAGTATGGGTTTAATTTACTGCCTGGAGAACAGGATACGGGTTACATAAAAATTGGTAACAAAAGGTTCTTCTTTGCGTACGGAACTCTAAATGTAAATAATGAAGCTTCATCATTTATAGCAGGCAACAAGAAGCTTTCTTCAGTACTATTACAAGATGCGAAGATCCCTACTCCGAAAGAACTCACTCCCAGTGAAATAAATGATGTGGCAGGTATCTTTTCTGAAAAGGGTACACGGTTCATAATAAAACCCGTCACAGGCACAGGCGGTAATAATTTATTCAAGGTGAGCAATCCATTAGAATTTAAAAAAATTGTTAATTTATTTACAGAAAAAAAAATTGACTTCGTGGTTCAGGAGTATATAGAGTCAAGAGAGTACAGGGTTGTATTATTCAAAGGTGAAATCTTACAGTTTTATGAACGAATTCAGTCAAGTATTGTTGGTGACGGTCGACGCTCAATCAAAGATTTAATTACAGACAAACAGACAGAGTTCGAATCAAAGAATAGAAATACACAGTTGAATATAAACGATTCACAAGTACAGTTTATCTTGGAGCGAGAGAACCTCGCTTTGACAAGCGTAGCTGGAGAGAAAGTGCGAATCCCACTCTCTTTTGGAAAAAACCTGTCTAAGGGTGGCACTTCTATCTTTGTTGGAAATCAGAATAAAGTTCTTGACGAGATACTCAGATATGTGACTTCTGCAACAGGACTTGACCTGGTTGGTCTTGATCTGTTTATTTCCAAAGAATTAGACCAGGTTTCTAGCGTGAATGACCTTACAGTAATTGAGTACAATTCCTCACCGGATATGGAAAATAATTTCGAGATTACAAGTGAGTACTTATTAGCATTAGAAAACATCTATACACTCATCCTAGAGAGGTTTTAATGCCATGTATTCGTTTTCATGAAACTCAAAAAGTATCCAATACATACCCATTTTCCATTTTCCATTCACAAAGCTTAAAACTGAGTAGTGATGATGGCCTGTACTTGACTTAAACTTAGTTCCCGCAAAAATAAGATTCTTTTCTGTAAGAGAAGATGGAATTAACTCTTGATTATCAACAAGGAACTTAGCGTCAGCGTATGTAGCAAATGTTTTACTGTTTTTTTCTTCCAATATGGGAAGTCGAGACTCTACTTGCTCCCATGTAACAAAATCATCCCCCTCCTCTTTTATCATCTCGAAGTTAAAACTCTCACTATTACCGTTACCATGAAATTGGTTTCCATTTATAATTGACCAGTCTTTTTTCAATAAATCTTCAATCTCAAAAGAAGATATATTTTCAATTTTAGTGATAAAATCGCTCGGAGGGTAATACTTCGCTTGAGGCTGTATATATCCAATATCTCCAAGCAGCAGCTTTTGTCTCGCCGTTGCTCGATTGAGCGTTTTTTCATCAGCCTGCACATAGTCAAAAGACCTCAAAAACATCTGACTGTATCCTAGGATGATACTCTTTCTGTCATTCTGTGAGTTATTTACAGCGGCACTGTGCCATAGATTATTGGTAAATATAGCAATATCACCTCTTTTTGCCACTAGTTGAACAGAATTTCCTTTCATTGAAAGGAGTGAGTTTTTATCGTAAAACGGAAACTTATTTTTATGTGACCCGGGGACCAGGACAAAATTGCCTGAGTCTTCATTTATGACATCAGTCAAAAAGATTTGTACTTTAACTTGTAGCGGAAAATGTGCGACTTCAGGTATGACTGATTCCATACATGCTCCACCATCTACATGCATAGGAAGGTCAAAACTTTTTGCGCCCGGCCTAATCAAAACATGCGATGATGACAATTGAATGAATGGCCCCAATAGATCTAAGATGTATGGGAAAAAGTTTTCATCATCAATAAAATCAAGTACCGGATCGCTCTTACTTACTGCGTTTGTTGCAAAATAATCTCTCTCAGCCTTCTCATGCCCATTGAGACCAAACAAAGCATGTAGTGCTTCTAATTGATTCACAATCACATTTTCGGGAATAGCATTTTCGATTAAGATAAACCCATTTTCTTTAAATGATTGTGATTGTGATTTATTTAGCTTATTCATGTTGTAGTTTTATTAATTACTGACCGCTCCTAATTCCAGTAGTTTTCTTGTCGTGAGAGAAATTTTTTATCTAACGGATTTTTTAGTATCTGCTCAATAATTTTCTCTAAACGTGACGATTGAGCACCTTTGAAGAGTATCACTGTGTTAGCTAATTTTTGGTTTATTAGAACACGCATGGCTGACTCATGATTAGTAAAGAATAAATATTTTTCTTCATTTGTTTCAACATCCTCAACTTTAAAAGTACTGCCAACAAACAAGATTGTATCATATTTCTTTGAAAGTAAACGGCAAATTTCTCTTCTATTGACCTTCTCTCGGGTATCTAAACCTAGCATGTCCCCAATAACAGCAATTTTCTTTAAGTGCTCAAAGGCGTGAGCGGTCTCGTGAATTGCATTAATAAGCGCAGGAGGAGAGCTATTGAAACTATCATCAACAATATATGAGCCGTTTTTACCTAATAATAAATTCATTCGACCAGGTGCAGAAGCGTACTTCAAGGATATAGAATTGTTAGGTGGTTTTTTAAAAATAGTTTTGTAAACATGCACTGCAATTTGCAACGCATTTTGATGCTGTACTCCAAAACATCTAATAAATTGTACCTGTAGATCACTACTAGCATCGGCTAATACAGAAACTATTTGACCATTTTGCACTACGAATTTAAACTCTGTGGTAATCTTTAGAGATTTGGGAGTATACAGCTCCACCCGAACGTTTTCTGGCACGGCACTCACTATGAACTTTGTTTTGTCATCTGTTGTATTTACCAATAACGTGCCATTATTTTTTATTGCCTTCAATAAAGAAATCTTCTCCTCAAAATACAAAGCAGGACTTTTAAATGTATCAAGATGCGGTGATTCGTCTGAAATAAGTGTATAAATCAAGATATCAATCTTTAGCCAAGAAGCAATCCTCTTCATGTCACCTGGACTGTTTGTTCCAATCTCAAGTATCAATATATCTGGGTAATTATTTCCAAAATAGGTTGCGAGGCCTTGTAATAAATCTCTGAATTTTGAAACCATATCACCCTTTGACTCTTTTACTAAAAAAATCGATACAGGCACACCAAAATCAGAATTGTAACTTTTAGGTGACCTATCAACACGAACATCAATTTCTTTCGATAGCAGATTGTATATTGCATCTTTCGTTGTGGTCTTGCCAACAGTACCTGTAACCGCAACTATGAGAGGTTTAAATTTCTCGAGGATTCTTAGCGCCAAGAATTCGTAAATTCGTAAAAATAGCCTATCCATAGTTCTCTATCAAAAATTTAACAGTATCGGCAAGTGTGATGTGACTATGACTCAAAAGAAGTGGAAAAAGACTGTGGTTTGTCATACCTGGACATGAGTTTATTTCATTTAGATATACATCATCTCCACTTAGGAAGAAGTCATATCTAGCAAACCCGTTAATATTAAGTTCTTTCATTAAGGTTACAGAATATTCTTGTATTTGTTTTGTAACGCATTGATCAATGTTTGCTGGTATGATTAACTCCGCTTTTTCAGAAAAATACTTAACTTCATAGGTGTTAAAATCTCCTTTTGTGTCGTCCTCACCAATTCCAGTAATTAAATATTTATCTGGGTTTCCCAGAATAACACACGATAACTCTCGACCTGAAATATATTTTTCAATGATAATTTCGGAATCATATTTAAAAGCTTCATGAACTGCGTGTTCAAAACTCTCAACATTAGAAGCCTTACTGACACCAAATGAAGAACCTGATCGATTTGGTTTAATTATAAATGGTGCACCAAACCTTGCTTCAAGGTCTTGAAAAGATTTGCTCATATCTGAGACATCCTCCTTTCGCATTGCTTTGTATGACACAACTGGAATATTTTTGTTTTGTGCAATGACTTTTGTGAGTTTTTTGTTAAAGCAAACAGATGATGATTCAGTATCAGTGCAAAGATTTTTAACCCCCATCAATTCAAGAAAGCCGCTAATTTGACCGTCCTCGCCCTGGTTTCCGTGTACTATCGGAAAGACATAATCTGCCGAATGGAGTAAATCTAGACAGGATTCTTGATTCTCATTGAACAAAGTGAGATCGTCAACATCTTCAACACTACCCATGATATACCACCCACCTTCTTTAGATATATATATGAGTCCAATATCAAAGACACTACTGGTTTGATAATAAAAATTCTTTGCAGACATAAGCGAAACGTCATGTTCTTTCGATACGCCACCAAAAATTACAACTAGTCTATGTTTTTTCATAGTTTGTTGTATAATTAATACTCTAAATGGAATTGATTGTCAACGACAAGGGTGTAACGGATAATTTTTATAAGATTAAATCTTTTTTGAATGAAAAAAGGGTTTCATTGCGTGTAGTTACAAAATCAATTGACCTCACAGAATACTTACCCTCGTTCACTAAAGAACATGATTTGTTTTATGATTTGAAAGAAAAAAACATTACGACTTTGCGGTATAAAAATATTTGGTTTCCTGCAGGTTTTAATGCGAATCAAGAATATGGTGCAACAGAAATCATTGACTCAATTGACGCTTTAAATAGTAAGAGCAGAAACACACAAATTATTTTTATGAACCTAATGGACGATCGTGAAGGAGTGGACTTACAAGATATAAATAAGCTAACTATCAAACTTAAGTTGTTGGGTTTATCACAAGTTATACTAGCAAGTAATGTCGGGTGTTTTAAGAAAGACTTCTCGATAAGCGAGTATTTTTATGCTTGGAAAGAAATGGTTGATAGATTTAGTCGAAATGGCATTCATGTAACCACCGTCTCACTTGGAAGCTCTAATCTTATACCCTCAATAGATATGATTAATTTTCGATCAGGCACTAAGATTGAACTAAGAGTTGGTGAAGCGATTTTTTTAGGAACATACGCTGATATAAATTCTAATCTATTATCGTTATCCAAAGATAACTTCTCAGCATCTATACAGATTTTAAAGAGATTGGGAGGGAGACAATATCTTGTCGCAGGTGGATATACAAAATTTGATGAAGATTCTTTTTTGCCTAATCAAAATAGAATACTTAACCAAACCTCAGATCATTCACTATTTGAACTCAGTAAAAATATTCATATTTATAATGAAAAAATTATACTAACTCTTTCGTACAGTGGTCTAGCTCGATTATCAGAAAATAAAAGTATTCAGTACGTTTATAAATAAACCCTAACCAAGTTCATAGAAATCTAGAGATTCTGGATTTCTACAGAAAATATCATCACCAAAAATAACCAGGAATAGTATTGGGTATTTCAAATGAGCAATTGAACTTTTAGTACTGTCAATAAACCAGTTTCTCAAATTGTCTTTTTCAGAAGTTGTGAGCACTGCAAGATTTTCTTCATTTATCGCTAATTTCTTACAGAATTTCTTATCAAAGAACTCGGCTGAATAGTGTCCAATTTTTATATCAAACTTTTCTAAATAGTTGAGCCAATTGTCATTTAAAAATATCTGGCTACAGTTCACTAAACCAGACTTATACATCACTTCCCGAGCTTGAACATTTTGCTTAGAATGAGCATCGAAAGGCAAAACTAAATTTATAAAGTTGTTCAACATAAGAACTTTTGGGCTAAGAAAGTACGAATCGCTTTCTGTACATTCATTAGTAACTACCAGCATTCTATTTCCGTCTTTTTCATCAATGAGATAAAACGGTAGGTCACCTTCACTCTTGTTGCCATCAATTACTAAAGCTTCTTGATATACATCCCTGAAATTGGGATTAGACAAAAAATCATTGTAAAGATTAATATTTTTTTTTCCAAAGGAGGTCATTTTTGAGATTGTAATGTTAGGTAGGTCAAAAATTTCAATAATATTTTCCAAAAACTTCAAGTAATAACTAACTATCAATTCCCCTTTCAAGGGTCTGATTGCAAAAATTTTTTTATGTCGTTCAAAAATTTTGTTATCACAAAAGTTATTTTCAACAATTAAATCTAATACCTTTTGAGTTTGTTTTTGTATTGAGTTAATAAATTCCTGGTCAACTTCACAGAAACCAAAAGCTTTATCAGGACCTACGATTGACGATTGGCCAAAGACAGTAGTGAACTTTTGTATCATCGATTCCAGGTTCAAGGATCCACCAAATATCTGCTTCAACTTAACCAAAGATAACGTTTCATCGAGAGCCTTAAAGTTTGACTTGGTAAGATCGCCAAATAAATGATTGGGGAGTAAAAAAGTCAGCGGCCTTAGATTAGAGCGAGCAGTTTTACTATATTGAAATTTCGTATCTACCGTGTATACATCTCGTGGTTTACTTTTGTTTAAACCCAGACTATCTATGTCATCTAGAATAATATTTACATGTATTCCAGTCTTACCCAATAGAATTAAGTACAGCAAGTTCAAATCGAATGGGCTATGGTATAGAGACGTAACAACTGTAACATCTTTTTTAAGATTTAAATTATACATGCTTTTTCTTAATTAGATATATTGCCTTCCTTCCATCAACGCTCTCATTATCTTCGTACTTAGAAAACACCTTAACGATTTCTAGCCCAACTTTTTTCAGCAATGCTTCAATATCTGAATATTCAGAAAATTTCATTTTTGCAACAAAACTTTCTTCTTTTATTCTGATACCTTGTTTAAAAATTTCATATTTGAAAATTTTTTCTAGGGTTTTCATTTTATAATTTCTTCTTGTTAGCATTTGTGTTCGCACGACTTGCAACTCCTTTTTATTGCAAGTATAGTCAAGCTTCCATTCATTTACGGTTCCAATTAAGGGTTGCGCGACTGAATAGTTGACGGTATCTAACATGAAGAGACTTTTGTCACCCATACTCTTTTTTACTGTACGTAAAAACTTTATTTGATCTTTTTTTGTTAGTATGTGATGAAATGAGTTAAACGGAATAGCCAAAAGATCAAATACCCTATCGCTCCTATAATTTAAGAAATCACCGTAAATAAGTTCGCAGTTTGATAGATGCTTTACCTTTTCTCTGCAAACTTTAAGCATTTCATTAGACAAATCTACACCGACAGCATACTCACATTTTGGCGCGAGAACGGAAAAAATTCTTCCCGTACCTACACCATATTCAAGATATGTTCGTATGTTGTGTTCTTTAACAAAGCGTCTATAAAACCTTACCTCCTCTTTTAGGAATGGACGGTTATCAAAATCATACAGAAAAGCATTATACTTCATTGACATATTTGCTCGATTTAAAGTATCTCAAAAGTTCATCATACATACTCTCTATTTCATAAATCTTTTTGGTTAATACTATTTCAGGAACATACAATCTTTTAACATGAAGTAGGTCGTACTGTGAAAATGAACTTGCCTTACGAATATCATAAAAGATAGTACTTTCAAATAGTGCTTTACGTTTCTGAAAAATTGATTTCAAAGATGAAACTAGTTCTTGTTTGTATGCCAAATTATTTAATTTTGTATTTTGTGCGCCATCAGAAACCATCCTTTTCTCACACTCCTTAATTTTATTGTATGTATTCAAAACATCATCTAAATACGTTTTATACTTCTCCGGGATAGCAAATCTAATTTTAGCTACAGGTATAATTAAGCACTGTACCTGAGTTGGCAAACTTGGAATTTCTTTTATTATATAACTCCAAGAACGAGAAAGTCGCTCTTCATATTCACAAATATATTTATACATATCTGGCCCAGACAAAAGAAATACTTTCCCTTCTTTTTGGTCAATCACACAATGAAATAACACGTTATAAATGTTTGGAATAATCCATCCAAAATCATTATGCGTTAAGCCCAGTATAGCGTCTCCACTTACGTAGCCAGTTTTGTTGACAACCTCTTGTTCTTTTGTTACATATCTATACCAATCATCTTTGAATAATTCATGTGTATAACTAATTATCTTAGCTATTTTTTCTTTATGTTTAGTTAAAAATTCCGAGTAAGTACTAATTTTGTGGTTATTACAAGCTAGTGAAAAGTAATGATTATGAAAACAAACTGGATTAGTGTAGCCGCGCAATAATTCATTTATAAATGAGTTCTCAGTTTTTATGAGAATCTTTTTTGAGTGAATAGTCAGCCCAGCTTCTGAAAAAATTTTTTCTTCCCGTGTATTAAAGATGACAGATTGTGGATGGAAATTTTTGTCTTTGAACCCAATGTTTCGGTCATACACCAAAATATCAAAACCCAACACAGCAATGATTAAATTATTCATGTATTGATTTCCTACATGAGGAGTTTTTAAAACCTTGAACCCCTTTTTCCCGAGCTGCAACAACTCGTTCAAACTGAAATTTCTGTCAATAACAATATCAATCATAGTCTCTAGTAAGCCTTCCCAAACAGCACTTTATAAGGAGTATCTTTGCCGCAGTAGATACATTTACCAGAATTACCAACCCCTCCCTCAAAAGGAATACACCTACTAGATGCCTTGGTCTCCTCTTTAATTTTCTCTTCACAGTTTTTATCTAGACAAAGATATGCAAAGACAAAACCAATTTTATTACTTATCGTCTTCTTAAATTCTTCGTAATCTGCGACTTCCCTAGTGTTTTCAACCTTGAACTTTTTTGAATTTGCAAAAAGCGAGTCTTGCATTTCTTTCAAACTTGAATGGGCAAATGAAACAATGTCTTTATCCCGAACAAATTCTTTTGTACCATGTAATCTTTCCACAACAACAACTGAACCCTTTTCTACGTCTTTTGGTCCAATCTCAAATCTTAATGGAACACCTTTTCTTTCCCATTCAAAATATTTAAAGCCAGGACGACCAACTCTATCATCAAGCTTGAATGAAATTCCCGCTGAATTTAAATCGTCTTTAATGACGGAAACCTTTTCCATAACAGCTATTCGATCTTCTTCAGTGGCGTAAATTGGAATAATTATCACTTGAAATGGAGCGATTTTAGGAGGCAGAACTAGTCCCTTATCATCAGAGTGAGACATGATGATCGCACCGATAATTCTTGTGGATAGACCCCAGCTTGTTTGCCAAACATATTGTTTTTTTTGATTCTCATCCAAATATGACACATCAAATGATTTTGAGAAATTTTGACCAAGCATGTGAGACGTCCCTGACTGAAGAGCTTTACCATCTTGCATCATTGCCTCAATCGTGGTGGTGTAGTCTGCGCCCGCAAACTTCTCACTTTCAGTTTTTCTTCCTAAGACGAGCGAAATAGCAAGATAATCCTCTGCAAGCATTCGATATACCTCTAACATTTCTAGAGTTTTTTTATCAGCCTCCTCTTTCGAGGAGTGTGCAGTATGCCCTTCTTGCCATAAAAATTCGGATGTGCGTAAAAAAGGTCGTGTTCTCATTTCCCATCTAAAAACGTTTGACCATTGATTTATTAGTAGAGGTAAGTCGCGATATGAATTTATCCACCTTGAAAAAGCATCGTAAATAATTGTCTCAGATGTAGGACGAATTATTAAAGGCTCTTCCAATTCACCTGCTGGAATTAATTTACCATCCTTTTCTTCTAGTCTATGGTGTGTAACAACCGCACACTCTTTTGCGAAACCATTAACGTGTACTGCTTCCTTTTCTAAAAAACTTTTTGGTATTAATAAAGGAAAGTAGGCATTTTCTGTTCCCTTATCTTTAAATTCTTTATCCAAAATCTTTTGTATATTTTCCCAAATAGCATATCCGTATGGTTTTATAACCATACAACCTCTCACGGGTGAATTTTCAGCCAAATCAGCAGCTTTAATCACATCTAGGTACCATTGAGAAAAATCAGCAGCTCTTGAAGTAATCTTGTCATCTATAAAATCCTTATCCTTATTTTCATTCATACCATAATTTATCAAACTATCAAAAATATCTATACTAGTTCACTTGACACAAACACTTCCGTTTAGAGTCCAATAATAGGCGCAATTTAATAATACCTTTAAATGGCGTCATCAGCCAGCACTTTTGCATACTTTGCCTAGGACTCTCCCAATAAAGATGCTTCAAGTAGCCTTAAGACAAGATCACCCTTTACAGGATAATCTATGCTAAGGACTGGCTTCCTTGAGCTAGAACTGTGGGAGGTTGAGACCTGCAAGGCCTATCACTTATACTTTTATCTTCACATCTCGACGGTAATTGAGCGATATGCTAGGAAAGTTTCGCCTAGGACGGTCCTGGACGAATCTTATGACTATTCGCACCATTAGAACTTTTTTGACCAATCGTATGATTGTAGATAATCTTGATGAAGGTTAATCCTCCCTCTAGTAAATTCATTTAATTCTTCTGAATACCAACCGATATATTGAATTACACGAGTAAGCCAGTATAAATCCTCAAGCTCTTTTTGATGAGGGGTGAAGTCCATTAGTTCGTAGTATTTTTTGATTGCCTGATTCCCAATATTAAAGTGCCATAAATACATACGCACTCTTGCAAAGTCATAAATTGGATCTCCATACATCGCATCTTCCCAATCAATTATTCCTGCTATCTCATAATTCTCTTGATTCACAAATAGATTTCTTTGATTAAAGTCCGTATGTAAAAGTGAATATTCTCCAACCGGAAATTCAGTGTCATTTATTTTCTTGATCACTTTCTCTACTGATACTGTTATCAAATCAGTATTTATTACTTCCCTCTGCGAAATCTCTTGCCAATTAAATGCATTACCCTCAAAAATATCAAGTATTATTTCCTTCCATGTCATCTGACTGTCTGGTTCGTTAAGTAATCCTGGAGATATAGATTTTATTCTGTGTAGCTTTCTCAAATTTTTTATTATTGAAGGAATGTATTTTGGTGTTTCTTCCATAGCAACCGTTTCCAATAGTGGAAACTGTATTTTTTCCAATACGATTACAGATGTCTCTTCAAAACGAAACGAGCAAAGCACTGACGGTACAGAGATGCTAACCTGTTCCCTCGAAAGCAAATTAAGAGCAGGGATATCTTTCATAGCGTCAACACCATATTTTACTGCATATTCTTTACCTTGTGCTGTTTTAATAAAGAAAACAGAACTAGACATTCCTTGAGGAGAAAGTTGAGTTGATACAATTATTAAATTGGACTCTCTTTCTAAATGTGCGATTAATCTTTCTTGAAAATCAGTATCTATCATACAAAAAGTATACCAGACCAATTTGCATCTTTGACTCGAACCAATTTTATTGAAAATATAGTTAAAATAAGAAGCTGCCGATCAGGGACTCGAACCCCAATAGCTGGTACCAGAAACCAGAGTCCTACCATTAGACGAATCGGCAATGTTTTGTTTCATCCCCCATGGCTGGTGCTAGGTGAAAGGCTGTGGGACAGCTTTTCACGGAGTCGTTACCATTAGACGAGTCGGCAATTATTCAATTTCTTTTTTTACTGCTCAAAGTTCTGGTTTGGCGCAGTTGCTCTATAGTGCCAGAAAATAGAGAAGTTTCAAGGTGTGGTTCGTAGTTAGCTCTACTTCACCTTACCGTGTACGAGGTGCCAACCGGTTTTGTGACTACCATCCTCCGGCATCTTAAAGCGAGTATGGGTAATACTACTGTTTTTAAGAGTCAAAATGCGGAAGAGACACAGCGTGGCGCGAGTCAGCCCCATTCGCTTCGGACGAATCATATGTTCGATAAAGAAATTAATAAACACTGAATGTGAGACAATCACCACCCGAGCATCGGACGGTAATTCTTCGAGGTGGGTTCGAGCACGAGCAAGACGACTCACAAACGCTGCGTATGTCTCACCGTCGTGCATGGATGCTGTTCTACTACCTAAGAACCAAAGCGCCATATAGTTGATAGCACGGAGCCCCGCCAGACGTTCCCCGACCATTGATTTAGATTGATGCAGTTCCTCAAAGGCGGGATAGGTTTCAGGAATTAAATCGGTAACTTCTGAAATCCGGCGCGCTGTTTCAATCGCTCGTACATTTGTACTTGTTATCAGATGCGTGGGTTTAATTTCCCTAATGATTTCTGACACCGCTGCAGCCTGAGCCTTTCCCGTTTCATTTAATTTGGTTGAGGTGTGCTGATGACGACGCCCTAAATTACCATCAGTTTGTCCGTGTCGTACGAGGTAGACTTCCATAGATTATTCCGCGAAGTGCGCGTGATCGTTATACGTCGTAAGAGCCCACAACTTTTCGGTTTCTTTGTAAGAAAAAACGGTGATACCGGTATTGGTGGTCGTAAAGGTAGCGAAATCAGTCTGCCAGACTGCGGGCGTCAGATTACCTCCCATGATGACGTACATCACAATATAGATAGCTAATCTACCGTGCGAGACAAGAACTGTGTCACCCTCAAGGGTACTAATAAGAGCAAATAGGTTTGTAATCCGCGCCACTATGTCATGGAAATTTTCTTCGTCTTCAAAATGCCAATCAGCCTCTAACACATGAACTTTCGATAATTCGTCAAAGCTAGCAAAGCCTTCACCACTAATTGGAGAACCTACGAGGCTACTCGGACGACGCGCTTCGCGCAGTAACGGAGAATACATTGGCTCTATAGAAACTTTTTGTAGTAATGGCGCAACGGTTTGTTTCGTTCGAACATAATCACTCACCAGGAGATTTTGAAATGATAGTTTTGAGAGACGTTCAGCTAATACATCCGCCTGTTTTTCACCCACGGCCGTCAAAATATCTTCTGAGCCTTGTACCACATGGGACACATTTGACGTTGATTCGCCGTGTCGAGCGAGATAGATTTTTTTCATAAATTATTCCGCAAAATGCGCGTAATCATTAAAGGTGATAACACTCCATAAGGCATCAGGTTTTTTGTGTAATACTGAAATACTGGTGTTCATGGTTTCGAGTCTCCGGCCGGCAGTAAAAATAGTATACGGTGTAACTAGCAACTCTTGATGCATCACTAAGCTGATAAGACTACGCAGAATTGTACCGTGCGTTACCACGAGAATATTTTGAGCTGGAAGCGAATCTAAATATGCCAAACCAGCTTTTATGCGTTCAATTAGTTCATTAAGAGTTTCCTCATCCTCATAGCGATAGTCTGGGTCATCGGCATGTAAGTCACGTGTAGCGACATACTCAAAACCTGCATTGCCTTCCACTTCTTCATATGTCGTTCCAACAGTACTGGTTGGAACCGACACTTCAACAAAAAATGGAGATTCTAAAAATGAAATTCCTGTTTTTTTGCCTATCACATCTGCTGTTTGTACTGCTCGTTTCATTGAGCTCGTGAGCGCAAAATCTATTTTCAATGTACTGAGGCGCTGTGCTACATCTTCGGCCTGCTGCAAGCCTTTTGGTGATAATTCATCAGTAGCATCCTGCCACACACGTTTAATATTTGCGTGCGTTTCTCCATGACGGACAAGGTAAATAGTTTTCATACCTATACAACTGCACTCGTTAACTCTACAACTGCGATTTCAAGCGGTAGATGTGGAATAGGACTGCGAGTCGTTTGGTCAGAGACCGTAAGGAGACGAAGTAACAAGTGGGAATTGAGCGGCGTCGAGGGAGCCGTCACAAACCCGGTTAATGTAGCGCGCATTGATTCACTGAAGTTAGCGAGGAGAACCTGTACCTGACCTGGCTGGTTACGCAGTAACATCACCGCGCGCACATGTTCGAGAATCATCCTGACCAACAGTTTCATCTCAACGTGACTCTCGACCGCAGTAGCAATCGCTGCTAAAGCCGGCTCAGATTTTTTCTCATGCAGCGCGGTAAGTAATGATTCAATGATGGCTTGTTTTGGTGCCCCAATAATTGCTGCCACCTCATCACTACTCCCAATCACATCACCTGATGCCAAGATGACTTTTTGCGTTATCCCTAAAGCGTCACGGAATGAACCATCGGCAGCAACCGCAATAAGATCAGCTGCTTCTGGTGCCAAAGTAAAGCCTTCCTGTTTCGCAACATCGGTCACAGTAGTAGCCAAGACCGCGCGCGATGGTGAACGTAACTTAAATACCTGGAGCCGGGAGAGAA
This sequence comes from Candidatus Kaiserbacteria bacterium, assembly GCA_031430855.1. Taxonomy (GTDB): domain Bacteria; phylum Patescibacteriota; class Minisyncoccia; order Phycocordibacterales; family UBA918; genus OLB19. Next base: position 132,199 of record JANPCG010000013.1, on the reverse strand, counting down.
TGGTATCAAGGAGTTTCTCCTCTTCGGTCGTCGCTAAAATAAACACCACATGTGCCGGTGGTTCTTCTAACGTTTTTAAAAGGGCATTGAACGCCTCTTTGGTGAGCATATGCACCTCGTCGATGATATATACCTTGTACTTTGATTCAAACGGAACGGTATGCACCGCTTCACGTAGTTCACGAATGTCGTCAATACCGCGATTACTTGCCGCATCAATTTCGTAGAGATCAACTGCAGTCGTTCCAATCGCTGCGGCAAAAATCCGCGCGAGAGTAGTCTTACCTGTCCCCCGAGTACCTGAGAAAAGTATGGCGTGAGGAATGGAATCTTTGGCAATAGCGCCTTTGAGGACAGAGACGGTATGATCCTGGTCACGTACTTCAGTAAAATTGGTGGGGCGATATTTACGATATAACGCTACATGGTCAGTCATAGTGGCACTAGTATAGCAGACTATTGATAGTCAACAGAATTCTGAATAAACGCCCGCAGGGTTGCCGTATCAGCCTTTAAATCCTGGCTGCCAAGGATGATATAGCCAACAGTACGATCACCAGCGGTGAACGACTCATTGAATTGAGCGACAAGCGTGCGTCCAGCCGCTTCGGTGTAGCCATGTTTACCACCACGGAAATCAGGCATGGTGGCGACGGGATTATTATTCTGCCACCCAGTATAGTGTCCAATGTACTGCGGGAGTTTACCGATGTCATAGACAAAGGGATAGGCGGTATTGGTCGCTCGGACAAAGCGCATCAAATCCCCCACGGTTGATACATTACGAGATGATAAACCGGAAGCATCGGAGAAGGAAGTGTTCGCCGCACCATACTTTAGGGCCACTGCTTCCATGGCAGAAATAATCTCTCCCTTAGTGGCGTGTTCGAGGACTGACGCGGCATCATTTGAAGACTCAAGCAGGAGCGGGAATAATAACTCTCGATAAGAATACACTTCTTTTGGATGGAGCTTTCCTGCTTCGCCGCCGCCCTCGATATCAGCCCAAGTGATGGTAGTCGTACTCTCAGGATCAAAGGCCTCAAAAATAGCCACTGCCGCAAAAAGTTTAGTGACTGATGCAATAGGGTACGGACTCTCGATACTCTCACTGGCGAGAATTTCACCCGTTTCAGCATCGAAAATCGCAAAAGCAGCCGCCGTTGTTATCGGTACTGTCGTCGTTGCTATTATAAAAGCAGGAGGAGCAACTGCGACCTCATCAGTTGACTGGTAGGAAAAAACTTGGGCGTACAGGAGGGCTATACTACCGAAGACTAATCCGGCCACCACAAAACTAATTTGGTGTCTCACCCTCTCATCATACAGCAAACGGACGGCCCCTCTAAGGGGTCGTCCGTTTACATCGATTAGGTTTTAACTACTTTGCGGCAGCTTTCTTTGGGGCTGCGGTTTTTGGCGCAGCCTTCTTCACTGGAGCGGTGGCCTTGGTGACAGCAGCTGCAGCTTTCTTTACCGCCTTCTTGGCTGCCGCTTTCTTTGGGGCAGCCGTCTTTACAATACTCTTCCAGTAGTCTTTCATTTCGGTTTTAAAACCAGACACATCAGCTTTTGATGCCTGCTTTAAATCAGTGTAGGCAGTACCGACAGTATCAATCATCTGTTCATACTCCTCTTGGGACATGGCTTTGGCCTGTTCTAATTTCTCCAATACTTCAGCTTTTGCTTTTAAAGCCCAACTCTTTACTGTTTTGCGGTTCTTACTCGCCGCTTTACTCCCATAGAGGAAATAGGTACTCGCTGCAGCCACTGCTGCTGCCGTGAGCCCAACGCCAATACCAATTTTTTGGGTATCACTTAAGGTTGGATTCGTTACTTTCTTTTTCGTTGCCATAAAAATTTTGTGATTATTCAGTATCTCGTATAATAAGGTCTTTTTTTGACTTCGAAGAACGTGATTTGCGACCTCCGCCTGCGCGCGTCACAAATCCTATCAGATGGGAAATCAGTCCACCGCCAGCCATAAAGGCGCGAGCGGCTTGAATATCTTCAGCTATCATATCGCTCCCCGCTTCTATCCGCGCGAGAATCGCTCGAATAGAAACCAAGATCTTGATTACCAAATACATGGCAACACATAACAGTACAGCAAACACGATCGTAGCAATACTGGCGATAAAGAAAAAGATATTCGCGTGCAAGATTTCGGTCATCTCCCTTAGTATACCGTGATACGCTGTGGGTTCTTGCAAAAACGCGTGGACAACAGCGCTAATGAAAGCAGCTATACAGACTTTTATCGGGTTTAATTACAGCGAAACAACCCAGAGAAAAACCAGGTACCGTGGGTACCTGGTTATTTCGTCGTATCGTACAACTGCGCAAAGGTCGGACGAAACGTCTCCTTTTCAAACGTCCGCAACTTCCCAACAAAAAGCGGGTGGACATCGGCCGTAAACGTATACCACGGCAGACCACACACAATTCGAGCCGCGTTGCACATAAGTCGAGCAACTCTGCCATTACCATCCTCAAACGGATGAATACACAACAAGATATAGTACAGAGCAAAACACGAAGATTCGCTACTAACATCACGCTCGACATCCTGGCGGATGGTTTGACCGCATTGCTCCCAATACTCCATAAGTTGTGACACATGTTGGGGAGCTGGCATATCTGTCCGCGGAGCACCTTCTTTGGCAGATGCAACGTACACTGGCACGGTACGGAACGAACCTGCCCTAGAAAGAAAGCTCGTTGCAAGCATCCGGTGCACCACGCGAACATCAGGCCATAATCCGACAGTAGCCTGCCTCCAGACATACTCAGCTGCGGCGATGTGATCGCTGGTCAGCTGCTTACTTTTGGTATACCCAATTCCTTCAATTAACTGACTTTGACACACATACGCTTCAATTTCAGCCATACGCATCAACCTACCTCCATCAAGGTTTCGATGTACTTCTCTGTGCTACTATACCGGTCTATCTGGCCGATGCAAGAAATGCCCCAACTACCGCAACTACCGCTTCTGGTGTTTCTTGCTCCATTAATTGAGTACGTAATTCAGCTGCTCCAGGAAAGCCACCAACGTACGCTTTGTAGTGTTTTTTCATGACAGCGAAACTTTTGTGCGGGAGGAGCTTTGTAAATAAGTAGGTGTGCTCGACCATAACACGAAGTCGCTCCTCGAGAGTAATATATTCGACACCTTTCCCCGTCGTATCAGTGGTAATAATCGTGTCACGATTGACCCCATGGGTCGGGAGTGCCAGAAGCCTAGTTGGAAGTTGTTTGGTCGGATTAAAAAACCACGGATTTCCAAATAGCGCTCGTCCCACCATCGCCCCATCGACGCCACTCTCGGCAATTTTGGCGTAGCCATCAGCCGGCGACAACACATCCCCATTACCGATAATCCGGGTCATTGGCGATAACTGATCACGGAGTGCGACCACTTCAGTTAAACGTTCCCAGCGGGCGGGGACTTTACTCAGGTCTTTACGCGTCCGAGCATGGACAGTGAGAGCCGCCGGGGCCTCAGCTAAAATTTCAGGAATCCACGTATCTACTTGGTCATGATTGTATCCGAGACGAGTTTTGACCGATACCGGAATACCACCCTCATCACTTTTGGCCCCCCGCTTCGCTGCCTGAATAATTGCCCGTGCGAGAGCGGGATTTTTTATCATGGCTGAACCACATCCTTGTTTCTCGATTGATTTATCCGGGCATCCCATATTGATATCTACCCCATCAAACCCTAATTCAAGACAGAGTTTCGCTGCATATTCCATATGCTCGGGATTGCTCGTAAAGAGCTGTGCAACAACTGGTCGCTCTTCGTTACCGTAGATCAGGTCAACCATTAATTTAACCTTACCTTCAGGGGTGGCGCGCACCAAACCATCAGCCGCGACAAATTCTGTCCACGTCACAAAAGGATTATTCTCGATCCCCTGATTGGGATTTGAATATTTAGCAATCATTTGTCTAAATGCGGCATCGGTAACGTCCGCCATCGGCGCGACAGTTAGAAATGGAGCTGATAGTTGTTGCCAGAAGTTCATGATGGTTGTACTGTACAAGAAGACTACAGAAACGCAACCTGGTACACCGGAGGTACGACATGACCACGCAATCCACTCCACGGCTCAACCCGTTTGAAATCTTCATAGGTATCATCATAATCACGGTTATGACAGCAGTCCTCGGGGGTGCCATTCTCGGTTTCCGTGAATTACTGCTCATCATTGAAGAACCAGATCCGGTGGAGCATTTCATTTTTACGATTGCAGCAAACATCATGTTCGGGCTCGCCGCATTGTTCTTCGTCATTCTGACAGCGGCACTGATCTGGAAGCGCCTCCTGCGGCGCCCATTATGAGCGCTCTCAAAAAACACACCCTAAGGAAGATTGCACCATGAAGTTCATCATGATTGTCGCGCCGCGCGCGATGTGGACTACAATCTACCAGCGTATCGAACCGATGCTGTCAAAGCTCGAATGCACAACGATACAGTCCCGCGAACGTGTACCGCGTGAGCACAACGGGCCCCACCTCCTCTTCGCCGGAGCAACTCCCGTAGCTGAGGCCATTCTCCTTAATGCGGTAAACGGCATTGAGCCTATCGTTGAAATCAATCCCCCCGACCCGACCGACACAAAGCGGTGGAGCTAGACGCCGAAAGGAAAAGCCAATCGTACCATTTCTTCCGCAGAGCGACCGCCACAACACTACGTGGCGGTCGTATTTTTATTCGCTACTGCTCGCCATCCCATCAGGTACGATACTTGTTGCAGTCGATGTTGCAGGTTGCAGCTTTTCTTCGTTTACAAACACCTTACTCCCAAATCGTAAGTCAATGTACTGAAAATTACCGGGAGCAATATCAGAAAATTCTTTTGACCCTAAAATAGTTTGAAGGTTGTCATATACCACTGCGGCAGCGTCGCGAAGTGACGCCTTAAATTCTCCTCCGCCAGAGACTATATAAAATACATCCCCAACCGAATCTGTTTCAACGGCCGCAATTTCAAACGTCCCCGTTGCCTGCACGAGCGAGATGAAGTCTGCAATAGTACTCAGTTGCTCAGCTGGTAATACGGTTTTGCCTATTGTCGGCTCTGTCCCCAAAGTACGGTACCGCACAAAGGCTCCCCCCTTTAATTTTGGCGCAGGACCAAAGGCATAGCCCGAGGCATCAATTAACAAACACTCACCTTCAGTTCGCTCGGTACACCACAGTGCATGCGGAATATATTCGTCAAATTCAATCTGGAGCTCTGTCCCTGACACGCGAGTTATCACGGGATCTTTCAAACGCGGTATAGCCCGCAAAGCGGTGTACATATCTTCCTCTGGATACGTCCAAGCAAACTGACGTGGGATCAAACCGAGGTACGAACCCTGAAGGATAACAGCGGCGGTTTCCGTCACTTTAGTATGATCAATCGTCTCTCCTCCGGAAGCGGTTATAGTGGTCAGTGTATAACTCTCCACACGCGTTCCGTACCACAAAGCCGCTGCGAGTATACCGAAAATTGAAAAGAGAATTACTCCAACGAGAATCTGCCCAATTAGCATACGCTTGTTGGGGTCAGTGATTCGGCGCTTTGGTTTACCTTTCGTGCGCACTGCACTCTGCTGCTTAAACATTGTCACTATGCTATCACACCAGCGCCTTCCCTACTCTAAAGTCTCAAGCCACTCTGCTTGTCAACACGTACAAAAATCGTCACTGGATGACGATAATTTAAATATACGAGTTTCTCTCAACATGATTGTTCAATCTTTTATCGTATTGCGAGACTACCTAAAGCTATCACTGCGACGATAAACCAAACCGCATTAAGCAAGAGTGGTTGATAATGTTTTTTACGAGTAGACGAGACAATAAGTATCAGTGCTCCAATTGCATTAAGTGCGTGATATATCCACATCGACATATCTAAATATCCACTACTCACTCCAATGTAAGCAGTAAGTATCGCACCTACCCCACCCCATGCAATGAGTTCAGGAACAAACAATTTCATTATCCAATTTGGGCTTTACCAAAGTACTTTCGCAACGGCTCAGGAATCACAATCGTGCCATCAGCCTGTTGGAAATTTTCTACGAGTGAAACCAAGATCCGCGGTGTTGGAATCGCCGTACAATTAAGTGAGTGCGCGTAGCGGACTTTGCCCTCGGCGTCTTTATAGCGAATATTAAACCGACGAGTTTGAAAATCATGGAAGTAAGACGCTGAACTAATCTCGCGGTATTTTTGTTCCCCTGGAACCCACAACTCAACGTCGTATTTTTTAACCTGACCTTGACCAATATCTCCGCCACAATTGAGAACCGTTCGATATGGAATACCAAGTGATTCAATGAACTCTTCAGTATTCCGGTTAATCCACTCATGCCACTTCACACTCTCTTCGTGCGACGCTTCACAGAGAATGACTTGTTCGAGCTTATAAAACTCGTGGACGCGAATCAGTCCGCGCGTATCTTTACCATGACTCCCGGCTTCTCGTCTGAAACACGGTGAGAACCCAAGGAATTTTACCGGGAAATCTTTTTGCTCTAACACCTCGTCGCTGTAGTACCCCATCACTGACACCTCACTCGTCCCAATCAAATAATCCTCGTCTTGGGTACGATACACATCATCAGCATCGTTCGGCAAATGGCCAGTGCCGTAGAGGTTCGCCTTTCTCACAATCGCCGGCGGAAGAATGGGAGTAAACCCTTTATTAATAAAAAACTCATTCGCGTAATTCCAAATCGCCCATGAGAGCATTGCTCCATCACCCGTGAGGTAGTAGCCCCGAAAACCATGTACTTTTGCCCCGCGCTCAAAATCAACCATCTTGTGCGTTGTCATTAATTCCACATGGTCTTTAGCCGGAAACGAAAACGTTGATTGTTCACCCCAATTTTTTACCTCTTGATTATCGGCATCACTATCACCATCTGGTACCGTCATGTCTGGCACGTTTGGTACCTGGAGCATAATAGTTTTCCATTCCTCTAAGATAGGCTTGAGCTTTTCTTCATCGGTTTGGATCTCAGTCTTCAGCGCCTGCATTTCAGTAATCAATTGGGCCCGAACAGCACCGTCCGTCGTCTTCGCTACATCACCAGAGACTCGATTCTGTTCAGCCTTTTTAATCTCGAGTACTGACATTACCGCGCGCCGACTATCATCAACCACCATTAAGCGATCGAGGTCTACTTTGATTTTCTTTTTTACCGCGGCAAGTTTTACCACTTCGAGATTTTCTCGGATGAATTTGATATCTAACATACGCTTCCTAGAATACTAGAAAATATGATATATACAACACCGTTTTAAGCGCGGTACTAGACAAGACTGGACAAAGTAGTAATAATGTATAAAGAGAGAAAGGAGTTCGAGATGACAACGACATTCCTCGACAGCAGTACCCTGCCGCCTGCCTTACGTGACTACGTAAACGGTGAAGTTCACCAGTTCCCCCGAGGCGCCTTTACTCCGAAAGAAGTCAGGCTAACTATTTGGCTACGGAAAGGCTTCTTCAGACGCGCTCAACATGATCAGCCAGGCATTCAGTATATCTACCCAGACTACGAACGACTGATGCGGGGAGAGATTACAACCTTCGCCAAGCGGACCATGGAAAAAACAGCGTACGAGCGTTTTGATGAACTCATCGCAAGTTCCCTCCGTCTCAAGGAAGTATTTTCTATCGAGATGGAACGTCGCTGCCGTAAGCACGACACCCTCTCGAGGGCCAAGCTGGCTCACATCAAAACAGAGGCCATGCGTGCAACGTTTAAGACCGGCACACACGATCCTCGGACGCTTGGTGAAATTGAGATATTCCTCCTCGGCCGCATCCACTACGGCATGCCCCACAGTCGCAACTATCAGGTTGACGACGACAACCGCTGACCCCTTCCTGCACAATTGTGGGTGGGGGTTTCGTTTTAATAGTATATAAAAAAATCGGCGGCCCAGGTACTGGGCCACCGATCGTCACTTAGAAGCGAAAGCTTACATCAAGACCAAACGTGGTCTGCTTGAGCGTTGCCTCAAAACGTTGCTCTCCCATGTCGCCGAGCCCGAAGGCTTTGGCGGCATCGAATTCCATCTGACTGGCCGAGAGACCAACGCTCAGACGATTATTCACTTGGTACTCCATCCCAACGCTGAAGGTATTACCGACTGCGCCGCCTGATTTTTCGCGACCCCAGTCACCCCAGGGAGTGTCGATAGCCAGACTCGCATTTAGGTCAGACGCAACCATTCCCGCTCTGACAAAGAGGTAGAGCCGTTCTTGCTCTCCCACGACCGTACCCACTTCGGCCCCAAGGGACAACCGCAGGTCAGACGATACCCCAAAGGTGGCCGAGGATTTGAAACCCTCCCAGCGCTTGGCGCCAGCAATGGTTCCATCATGCAGAACGGCATTTACGCCAAAGCGCATATTGGTCTGCCCCATGGGGATACGGTACCCGACTTCGTAGGTCGTGATTGACCCCTGGAGCGGAACATTCAGGATTTCTCCGAAGGAGAAAAGTTCCCCGCGGTGGGACAACGAGAAGTCCCCGCTACTTTGGTGTTGACCAATGGCACCATACAGTCCGGTAAACGGACGTTTGGTTTCGGCTGTCGCGCCAGTTACCCAGGAAAAGGTCGTCATAACCATCACCAGAAGTCCTGCCATCACAATTTTCATTACTGCCCTCATTTTTGCGCATTTTTGCGCGTTACATCAGCCAAAATAATAGCATATTTTATTAAAAAGTCAATATATGCACGCTCTAATGATTACCGTGTGATGGTGTGGTAAAATTTTTATATGAGTTCGTCTCGGATACGAAAACTACTCAATGCTGAATTTCCACCGTTACTGGTGGAAATTCCCCAGCCACCTACTGATTTGTGGCTCGAGGGTGAGCTGCCGCCGCCAGAACTCGCTCTCCTCGCCGTCGTTGGTTCACGAGACTACACTACTTACGGCAAACAAGTCGTCGATCATCTCATTGGTGGACTCGCTGGTTACCCCGTTGGGATTATTTCTGGACTCGCACTTGGTATAGATTCCCTTGCCCATGAAGCCGCGCTCGAACATGGTCTGTATACTATGGCTGTCCCCGGCAGCGGTCTCGACTCCTCGGTAATTTATCCCGCCTCCCATAAACGGCTGGCGCAACGGATTGTTGAGAGCGGTGGCGGGCTTCTCTCAGAATTTGAACCACTGATGCCGGCGGCCAAATGGACCTTTACGCAGCGTAATCGCATTATGGCGGGTATGTGCACCGCTACCATCCTCATCGAAGCAGCACCACAATCAGGAACACTCATTACCGCCCGTATGACGGCTGACTATAATCGAGAACTCTTAGTGGTACCGGGGAGTATTTTTTCTAAAAATTCATACGGTACCCACCAATTCCTCAAACTAGGTGCTACTCCTGTCACTGAAGCAGAAGATATCTTAGCTGTTCTAGGGATTGAAGTGCTTGAGCCTAAAGGTATCGTTAGAGCACGTGACCTATCCCCGCACGAAGAACTCGTCCTCACCCACCTACGTAATCCCACTGACCGCGACAGTCTCATCAGGCTTATTGGACTACCGGCATCTGAAGCAAACATCCTCTTAATGCAAATGGAAATGCACGGATTCATCGCGATGGATGGCAATATGTACCGCTCACAGTTGTAGGAAAATGGGATAGCAATATTCGGTTATACATTGACAGATTCTGTCAAAGCTAGTATTTATGTCAGACTATACATATATATGAGCACTACATCTGCGACCAAAAACACCCTCGTGATTGTTGAATCACCAGCCAAAGCAAAAACGATTGAAAAATACCTGGGCATTGGCTACAAAGTAATGTCGTCAATTGGGCATGTCCGCGACATCCCCAAAAGTAACAAGGACGCAGTAGATATCGAAGGTGGATTTATCCCCCGCTACATCAACTCACCTGGTAAAGAAGGGGTGATTAAAAGTCTGCAGGCTGCAGCAAAGAAAGCTGACCTCGTTCTGTTAGCATCCGACCCCGACCGAGAGGGAGAAGCGATTGCCTGGCACGTGGCTGAATTGATTAAAAAAGAAAACAAAAATCTCAAACGAGTGGTATTTAATGAAATTACCGAGGACGCAGTTCGGACTGCGATTACCCACCCACGCGAAATTGATATTAATCTCAAAGAAGCTCAGGAAGCACGTCGCATCCTCGACCGTTTGGTGGGCTACGATCTCTCAGGGCTTATTTGGAAAAAAGTTCGTTACGGACTGTCGGCTGGCCGCGTGCAATCGCCCGCATTACGTATCGTGATGGAGCGTGAGCGAGAAATTCGAGCATTTATTCCAGATGACTACTTTGTTCTCACTGCAAATACGACGGCCAAGAAACTACAGATTCCATTTCTCTGTACCGTTGAACCTTCAACTGAAGACGAGGCAACCCGGATTAAAACCGTCGGTGAAAAAAATCCTTGGGCAGTCATGAGTATCAAAGAAACCGAAGCCAAGCGTGTTCCGAAGCCGCCATTTACCACCTCAACTCTCCAGCAGGTAGCTTCGACCCGCCTTGGCTTTTCTCCATCACGAACCATGGGAGCCGCTCAGAAGTTATACGAAGCTGGTCACATTACCTACATGCGTACTGACAGTACTAATATGAGTCAGGTAGCACTCGCGCAAATCTACTCACTCATCACTAAAGAATATGGTCGTGAAAATCTTTCACCTCATACCTACAAAACCAAAAGCAAAGGTGCCCAAGAAGCCCACGAAGCGGTTCGTCCAACTAATTTTTCAAAACATTCCGTTGGTGCGACCGCCGACCAGAAGGCACTCTATGAACTGATTTGGAAACGAACCGTCGCCTCACAAATGTCTGATGCGACGATGCTCCGAACCAAGATCCTTGCTAATATTTCTTCAGCTACAGATAGCATTCCTGATTTTTCAGTGAGTGGTTCACGCATCATATCTCCCGGATGGCTCATGGTTGATACGCGCGCTCGTGGCGAAGACACTGAGGTACCAAAGTTAGTCGTCGGAGACACTCTCGCGCTCTCATCAATTGATATCGAAGCCAAACAAACCCAACCTCCTGGACGCTATAGTGAAGCCGGACTCATCAAAGAACTCGAGAAACGTGGAATTGGCCGTCCGTCGACCTATGCGTCAATCATGAAGACGATTACTGATCGTGGGTATGTACTGAAAGAAGGCCGTACCCTCATCCCCACTGAAACCGGGGATGTGGTTTCAAGCTTTCTCGAACACCATTTTGCTGACTATATTTCAGACACGTTTACGAGTGAGATGGAAAACAAACTTGATGAAATTGCTGAGGGTAATCTAACGTACGTGAAAACCCTAACTGATTTTTATGGTCCGTTCCAAAAAGACGTTGCCGCCAAAGAAGACATTCCAAAATTAACTAACCTCGGCGCTGGCCCGGCCCAATTCCCCTGCCCACTCTGTGGCAGCACGATGGTGATTAAACTCGGCAAAGCCGGCACCTTCCTCTCCTGCGACCGGTTTCCAGACTGTAATGGGGCACGTATGATTGATGGCAGCGAGCTTCGTCCAGACGCACCAATTGGCACCCACCCAGAAACTGGTCTCGATATTTATGTAATGAACGGCAAGTTTGGACCCTATGTACAATTAGGAGCTAATCCCGAAAAGGTTAAGGGTAAAAAACAACCAAGTCCAAAACGTTCAGGACTGCCAGCTGGGATGAAACCTGAAGACGTTACACTAGAAGACGCTATCAAATTCCTCACCCTACCACGCGAAATGGGCGCTCATCCTAAAACAGGCGAACCAATTATCGCGAATACCGGACAGTACGGACCATACCTCGCACACGCGGGCGATTTCCGTTCACTCAAAGGAGCGGACGATCCGTACACCATCACCTACGAACGAGCGCTCGAAATTTATGCGCAACCAAAAACCGCACGCAAGGGAGAAAAATTGATCGCAGAATTAGGAATCAATCCAGTAACGAAAAAAATGGTCAATGTCTTTGAATCAAAGTCCGGTCGCTATATGCGTAAAGGCTTCAAGCGTATCAGCATCCCGGACGACGTGAAAACGGAAGACCTTACGCTTGAAGTTGCTGTCGCACTCCTTAAGGGATAAGTGTTTAATTGCAATTAAAGTGCGCTCCTGTATAGTTTCGCATTAAGGACGGACCCCCAATGTGGCGGTACGAGGCCTGCGTTATTTCACAATCTACAGAAAGCGAGGACACACCATGTTTAGTTGCACTGCCGGAGGAGTCATCTTCCCCTATGGACCATTTATGATTGGTGCGGGTGTTTGCAAAACCCCTACGCGAACACTGGAGTGGCTCAAGGTAGCTGCTGTTGAATCAGGCTCATACACGCCAGAATCGCGACCCGGCAATACCGGCAAAGTTTTCTGGCCTGAAACACTCGAAGAATTCCTCGAAGGTGGAGCCGGATTCAACAGCTACAACATGCCCAACATGGGCTATGTCGAAGCTGCCAAGCAACTCGCACTCTACGCGGGTGAACAGCCACTCTTGGTGAATATCGCCGGCTTCACGTTGGCGGACTATCTCTCAGGGATCGAAATCTTTTCGGCCCTCAAGAGTGTGAGCGCCATCATCCTGAATCTCGGCTGTCCCAATTCGGGACACGGCGAGATCATGTCGTTTTCAATCGACGATGTCGCAAGTCTGCTCAAAGTGATTGCCTCAAGCCCGCCACCAAAACCCATCTGGCTGAAGTTCTCGCCGTACACAAATCCGGCCGAACTACGCCGGATGGCAGAACTGGTGAACTTCTATCCGAACTTGGTTCGGGCAGTCGTGACCTGTAACACCGTCCCTAACTGCTATGCCGGCCCGGATACTATCGATCCGAACAACGGCTTGGCCGGTATGTCTGGTCCGGCCATTCTGCAATTTGCCCGGGGTCAAACCCGGCAATTCCGTCAGCATCTCGACATCAAAATCGATGTCGTTGGTGTAGGCGGCATTACGACCGGGAACGACATCATCGACCGTCTGGCGGACGGAGCGAAGCTAACCCAACTCGTCTCACTTGCCCACTGGGCTGGAGATCCAGACACCTTCCATGAGCATCTGCTCAACCCGGCCACCAGTGGCCGGTTCACGGAATACTTGAACCACTGGAAAGGACACACTGATGGATAGGCTTAAAATCAAAGACCCGTTTGATGCGCACGTGCATTTTCGGGAAGGCAGCCGCCTGCTGTCGGTCGTACACCATACGGCCCGACAGTACAGCTACGCTACGGTGATGCCGAACACGAATCCCTTCATCCGCACCACGGATGATGCAAAACGGTATCATGACGACATCATGGCTGGCGTACCGTCGGGAATCGACTTTACGCCCCTCTTGACCCTCTACCTGACCCCTGAGCTTTCCCCGGACGAAATCCGGAAGGCGAAGAAATCGGGCATTGTCCACGGGATCAAGCTCTACCCCAAGGGAGCGACCACCAACTCGCACGGAGGCGTTGCCAAACTAACCGACGTCACCGAACATCTCGAGACCATGGCCGAAGTGGGTATGAATTTCTTGATGCATGGGGAAACCGCCGACCAAACTGTCGATGTATACGACCGCGAGGCCGTCTACTATGACGAAGCGTTTGAGTGGCTCACGAAAACGTTTCCGGCGCTTCAAATGGTGTGTGAACACATCACCACGAGACAGGCTGTGGAGCGGGTACAACGAGCTCCCGACCATCTTCGGATTGGAGCTACAATCACCCAACAACACTTGTTGGCCAATCGGAACGATATGCTGGGTCGGGGCGGCATCCGCCCCCACTACTACTGCATGCCGATCCTGAAGCGCGAAAGTCATCAGAAGGCACTTCTTGCGGCAGCCACTTCGGGGAGCCCACGCTTCTTCCTTGGCAGCGACTCGGCTCCCCATGCACAACATGGCGAACCAGGAAAAGCCAAAGAAACGAGCTGCGGCTGTGCGGGATGTTTTACCGCACACGCCGGACTCGAACTCTACGCTGAGGCGTTTGATGGCATGGGCAAACTCGACTATCTGCCCGACTTCGCCGGACGCTTCGGGCGCGAGTTCTACGAACTCAACCCCAAGGGTCGCACCATTACGCTCGAACGCTCGGAGTGGTCAGCCCCTCCGAATTTCACCTTTGGTACTGACACGGTGGTTCCATTCCGTGGCGATGTCCCGCTCAAATGGAAAATGGTGGAGTAACATCCATCCGCTGCCGCGGCGCACCTTTGTGTGTGCCGCGGTTTTCTTATGCCTTGCCAAGTCATTGTTTCCTCTCTACAATGAAAATCATGAAAAATGCTGCTGATATTATTGGTCAATTTGCAACCGCCACCGAAGCGGACAAGCACTTGATTGAAAAAGCATACGCCACAGCGGAAACCGCGCATGCGGGACAAATCCGCTATTCGGGTGAACCCTATATGCATCACGCAGCGAACGTCGGTTTTAAACTAGCTGAAATGGGAATGGCGCCGCGAACGGTCGCCGCCGGACTGTTGCATGATGTCGTCGAAGATACCGCTCTCACTAACGAAGACATCCGGCGAGAATTCGGGGATGAAATCCTGTTCTTGGTCGAAGGGGTCACAAAATTAAGTTCGGTACGATATTACGGTACCGATAGGCACAATGAATCATTGCGGAAATTATTCGTGGCAACGAGTCAAGATATTCGAGTGTTAATCATCAAGCTCATCGATCGGCTACATAACATGGAAACTTTGAGTCATGTGCCAACTCATAAACAATCACGAATTGCCCGCGAGACCTTAGAGATTTACGTTCCTGTTGCCCACCGTTTAGGAATGGGTAAAATCCGTAAAGAATTAGAGGACTTGGCCTTCCCGTATGTCTACCCAGCTGAATACTCCCGGGTTAAAAAACTACTGGAGACTCGGGCCGGTAAAACTAACGAACTCTTAGAAAAGGAACGAAAAGTCCTACAAAAACGTTTAGTTGAGGCTAAGCTGCTTGATTTTAATACCTCGTACCGGGTTAAAGGCTTATTCAGTCTCTATCATAAACTGAGTCGCAAAGACTGGGACATCGCAACAGTCTATGACCTCTTGGCCATCCGCGTAGTTGTCCCAACCATTGAAGAGTGTTACCAGACGCTCGGTATTATTCACCAACTCTGGCGACCGCTGCCCGGACGCATGAAAGACTACATCGCGTTTCCAAAACCAAATGGGTATCAATCAATTCATACCACCGTTACCACCACCCATGGCACTATTCTTGAAATCCAAATCCGCACTCGTCAGATGCATCATGAGTCAGAGTTCGGTGTGGCCTCCCACCTTATGTACAAACTACCGGTCGTCAATGGTCCACAACCAAGTCCAGGGCGGTTTGCTAACCTGGTGCCAATGCTGTTTCGTCCATTTGCTCGCACTCCAGTAAAAGACGAATCAATAAAAGCGCACGCGTCGGTACCACACAAAGAAAAAATTCCCCAATGGATTAGTCAAATCGGTGAAATGCACAGCCGTGGTAAAAGTACTGGCGATGAGTTTATTACTGAAATGCGCCAAGATTTCTTCTCTAACCGGATCTTTGTGTTTACCCCCATTGGCGACGTCGTTGATTTGCCGGTCGGTGCTACCCCGATTGATTTCGCGTACGCTATCCACTCAGATATTGGTAACCACATCGGTGGCGTCAAAGTTAACAAGAAACTTGTACAACTTGAAACAGAACTAAAAAATGGCGATATCGTTGAAGTGGAAACGCGAAAATCAGCTAAACCTACCAAGAAGTGGCTCGGGATCGCGAAGACAACTCTTGCAAAACGACACATTCGATCTGCCCTCGAAGATCTCGGGGCCGGATTATAAAAAAGACGCGCCCGGAGACGCGCCTTTCCGATTTCACGGCTGGATGTTACCCGCCAATATCGGATAATTTCCTCATCCCACGACTGGTTTCAGCGTACGTTTCGCCCGGCTTACCGAGCTGATCAGCCCACCACGGCCGTTCTCCTACTGAAGGTGTATATACCTGAGTCGAAGCTGACTTCGGCACAAATTCGTCTACAGTCGGGGGTTTGGTAGAATTTGAACTCATTTTTTGTTTCCCTCACTTTTTTGTCCACCGATGATTCAGGTGGATAGGTGCAGTTATACCAAAGAAACACCTCTTGGTAAAGATGTTTCTTTGGGTTTGCCGAGCAACTGACTAAATAGAAAAATTTTTAAGATCGTAGAGATTGGTGTCATCACCTTCCTCAGTTTTTGTCACCGGTAGCGTTGGCACAATGTGCGGAGCAACCACGACTTCCTCTTTTACGGGAACGGATGTAGTTGGACTTGCAACAGTAACTGGTGTCGAAATCGTCTCAAGGACTTTTGGCGTCGTCCCTAGGAGCGCTGCCAATTGTTCGCGCAACGAGAGACTTGCAGCCATCGGGGCTGGAGCAGGAGCTGCTACGGGAGTTTCTTTAACTTGTGTCGAAGTAATCTGCGTGGGTTCTAGTACTACTTCAGGCACAATCGGTACAACGACAGGAACAGCCTTTACTGGTTCACTTTCAGTAAAAGTTGGAGACACGTTAACTACTGGATCAATGTTTTCCTGTACAACTGATTCCTCTACAGTAACCGGTTTTGCTTCAGGAACAACTTCAAGGACCGTTCGTTCAGTTAAAATTGCCAATTCATCGGCGCGCGGATTAGTGAGTTCACCCGGCTCATTTAATGGACCAAGTTCAGTCATATTTTTATTACCGAGAGCGACCACCAGCGGCACTGCGCCCGCCTCAGCTTTCATCCGCTCTAACATTTGCATCAAATCGTCTTGAGTAAAGTAATCGATTGATAGTCGCCCACCAAACTCCGTCTTCACGATACTCACGCGTGTACCAAGGGTTTCCGTAAATTTCTTTTCAAGTTCAACCAAATCAGCATCATAGTCCCCTTTCTTGCGGATCTTTTCACTCGCTATCCCGCGAGCAATACGCTCAACTTCACGGACTGAAAGTTTCTTGAGTAGAATCTCCCGGAATACCGTATCTTGTTCTTCGGGACGATCGTTAAGCATTAAAAGGGTTCGCGCATGCCCTTCACTAATATCAGCAGTCCGTAATGCGGTAAGCATGTAATCAGGCAAGGCTAGCAAGCGAATGGTATTCGAGACATACTCACGACTGCGCCCCACCTTCTGCGCCACTTGGGTATGAGAGAGACCAAATACATCTGCCAGCTGACGGAATGCGAGCGCCCGATCAACAGCATTCAAATCTTCCCGCTGGAGATTTTCGATAATGGCTAGCTCGAGCTTTTCCTGCTCACTTTGTTCCCCTTCCCGAATAATCACCGGAACCTGGGCCAAGCCAGCGAGTTTACTCGCGCGCAAGCGTCGTTCTCCCGCAATTAACTCATACTCACTCCGAAACGAGCCATCCTCATTCTGAATTTCACGTCGTGTTACTGTCAGTGGCTGCAAAATACCGTACATCCGAACCGACTCCGAGAGCTCTTTTAATCGCATCTCATCAAATTCACGCCGTGGTTGGAACGGATTAGGAACGATTTTTTCGACTTCTACCCAGAAAATTGAATCACCTTGAAATGCCATAATGAATTACGAAAATACAGAAAATAACCAAAGCGTATACCTCCAAACACTCAAATGATGTGTTCGTTTACGTATTGTATCACACCTCCTTTTCTGGGTGTTTAT
Source organism: Candidatus Kaiserbacteria bacterium (assembly GCA_031430855.1). Taxonomy (GTDB): domain Bacteria; phylum Patescibacteriota; class Minisyncoccia; order Phycocordibacterales; family UBA918; genus OLB19. Next base: position 114,505 of record JANPCG010000013.1, on the reverse strand, counting down.
AACTCGGCAATTATCTGATAGACTAACCTCCGTTGTTGAAGATAGTTGATGGGCGTGTGGCGGAATTGGTATACGCGCACGACTCAAAATCGTGTTCCGCAAGGATTGAGGGTTCGACCCCCTCCACGCCCACCAACTGTTTTTAAAATAAAACGAGCGCATAACTCACTTGTTTTTTTCATATTTTGGAGTACCCTAACGCGTATCGCCACACTGCCATACTGTATGGCTCAATGGGAGGATTGTTCTATGAACCAAGAATTACTGGAAGCGCGTGAGCTCGCAGCCCATGCGATTTTTCGCACCGGCAGCTGTCTCGTCGACCTAGACGATGGCTTCACCCTCAGTGTTCACGAAAAACTGCCTGAGGCACCGCGGTCGCCCTTCCATCTTAATCTGCACCGTGAGGGAGTGAAGGAAGGAACTCTCGGAGCCGCCAATATCATTACCATCGGCCGTTCGATGTATCTGTTAGGTAAAGAGCGTGAGCTCTTTACCTACGCCCGTTCGACCTGCTCGATTCCGGCCGCCGGAGACCCCTACCTCGACGCCATCATAAATGAGCTTGAGGGAGCAGGCGGGCACATTCAGCGCTATTGGCTCAAGAAGTTCGAAATCGATGGCAATCGCGCCTTCAAGCTTCCCGAAAATGACCAGTTCGACTGGGAAGACACGCTCATGATCGACGCCTTGGTGGCCAGCCTGCATACGAATGAGCAAGCTATGAAGCCAATCGCTGGTGCCGGTGGTCATGTGTCCGATCTGTTGGTGTTCCTCAACCAGAGCACCGATGCGTCGAAAAAGCTTGCCTTTCTTGGCGTACGCTTGCACGCCGTCTGGGGATTCGAGGACCTGATGGAATGGGCGCTTGCCCGTGGGTACTTGAAACGAAAGCAGTACGAAGCAGTCGTCGAATACCCCGGCCAACTTGAAGCCTACAAACGTTCAGTCAACTATGTCTGAACGAAACTGCCGTCGCCTCTTTCTCGGGGCGGCGGCATTTCATTTTCTTTTTTATCCTGATACACTCGCACTATGGAAAGCCTGACTCAAAAACCAAAACTTCTCTCTATTGTCGGTCCGACCGGCAGTGGCAAAACGGCATTAAGTATCGAGCTCGCCAAAACCTTCAGAGGTGAAGTAATTTCAGCAGATTCACGCCAGGTCTACCGGGGAATGGACTTAGGTACCGGGAAAGTTACCCGGGAAGAAATGGCTGGGGTTCCCCATCATCTTTTGGATATTGCCGACCCAAAAACAGATCTTTACACCGGATCAGATTTTGCGCGTAATGCTGGCGCTGCAATTACTGATATCATCACCCGCGGTAAACTCCCTATCATTGTGGGTGGGACATTTTTCTACACCGAACTCTTACGTGGGACGATGCAGTCGGCACCCGTAGCTCCGAATCCAAGATTGCGGGCTGAGCTCGAAGAAAAAACCGTAATTGAATTATATGCAATGTTAGCAGCCACCGACCCACGTCGAGCGGTGGTAATTGATTCTGAAAATAAGCGACGACTTATCCGTGCACTTGAGATAATCGATTCGCTTGGTGTAGTGCCTGAAGTTACCCCAATAGAATCAGCCTATGAATGGCTCACAATCGGTATTGCAGTACCTACTGAAATCTTAAACGAACGGATACGTGAACGAATCATAGAACGACTCAATCAAGGTATGATAGAAGAAATTTCAGACCTCCATACAAACGGTGTGAGCTTTGAAAGAATGGAGGATTTTGGACTCGAATATCGATATATTTCTCGGTATCTCCGCGGCACCCTTACACGAGAAGCCATGATCGAAGAACTCACAAATAAAACCCGGCAATTTGCGAAGCGGCAACGAATGTGGCTCAAACGTGATCCGAGTATCACCTGGTTCCCGTTCCCGACTGATTACGAAGCCGTCAAAGAATCCGTTCAGGGCTTTCTCGCCTCCTAACCACGCCGAGAAAATTGTCCATTGACCGAATCCATCATTTCGCCTACTATTATCCCACTGGCATTATGCCACCACAAATAAACGGGCCTATAGTTCAGTGGTAGAATACCGGTTTCCAAAACCGTTGACCGAGGTTCAAGTCCTCGTGGGCCCGCCCGAGCAAAGAAAAATCACAATGCATCCGCATTGTGATTTTTCTTTAGAACCTGACCTGCGTCAGGTTCGGCTCGGGCGGGAGACGTAAACGATGTGGCTTTGCCACGAGTGCGTCGGGGTCGCAGAAATTTTCGAAGAAAATTATCTGTGACCGCAAAGATAAACTGCTTTGCTTGCGACTGCTGCGGGAGGCGGAATGTTGCAAGCTTGCGAGCCATGAGCCGGGGTCGCGAACACTTACTAGATTTGGAACGAAGTGAACAAATATAGTTAGTGATTTGTGACCGCACAAAGGCTTACATTACAACCTGTACCGAAACTGTATGTTTCAAGATTCCTCGTGGGTCGAAAGTACTTACTAGAATCAGAGCGTAGCGAATGATTATAGTTAGTAACTTGTGACAGCAGAACCCTTCGTCACTTGTGACCGCTTGCGGGACTTTAAAAGTAGCGACAACCTGTACCGAAACTGTAAGTTTCAAGATTCCTCGTAACATTCTCTCCCCTTAAAAACTAACTCCCGTAAATTGAAAAGTGTGGGGCACTAATCCAATTACCAAGCACAGTGATATTTCCAGCGGGGGCACCAGCAGCTACCAAAGCATTTTTTTGCGTCTGTGTTTGCACTTCGTATACCGCTCGTAATCCGTTACGCGACGCTGCGGAAATCACACGGGCTACCTCTCCACCACTCATACCACCCGCTTTACTATAATCGATACAGGTTCCATTTTGGTGACAGGCACTTCTATGTTGTCGACTCGGCGGCATCGCTTCGGTCACTCGCGCACCAGAAACCCCAGCCGCAGAATGCATACCAGCTAACCGCGACACCATATCTCTCGCAATCGTACAACCAGATGCACTACACGGTATCGTCAGCGGCACACACGCCCCTCCGGTACATCCGGTCGAACCAGAGCCGCTTACTGGAGCTGCTGGAGTATCGGAAACACTGACACAATTAACGCGATAGTCGACTGGATTAGTTCTGTCGACTATTGGCGAGTTGCCAGCAGCACGACACGCACTCTCGAGCGCTGTACAATTTATGTTACCAGCCGGAGTAGCGGCACACGATGTAACTGATACCACCTCTGATGTTCCAAACGCTCCACCCGGATCACCAGGCCAAAACTCAGCTGTAGCGAGTTCAAACTGAATAGTTCTGATTTCAGCCGCAGTAGCATTTCTCACCGTCTGACACTCAACCTCCGACCAAAATAGCCACCCAGACACCGAACCAGTCGATCCCAAACGTCCCTCATTGCCGACCAAGGTACGCATCACGGTATCAATGATAAGCCACGCAGAGAGAACAATGATAAATCCAATAATGGCATTGATAAACGTTTCTTTGGCTTCATCCAAAGCCCGGCTATTACCCCCCGAAATCACCAATCGCACTCCCGCAATCGCCACCAAGACCGCAAATATCACAAAGAGAATACCAATCACCCACCGAATGATACCGTTCGCTAAATGAACTAAATTACACGCCGTACAATCATTACCGGTACACTGTGCGAGCTGCACCAAACCCGGGGCTTGTGCGACACCAGTCTCAGGCACAAACATAAAGCCGAATGAAAATGTGATAAATAAAATGATGGGGAGGTATTTCATATGGGTACAATTATCGAGCGCTAATGAATGGAATAAACTTGTTTCATAGTTTCAATTAAACAGTCTTTCGAAGACGCTACGACAATATAATTGAGTACCCACCCATAATACACCTGCGTTTGCCCATCAGGCGATAATCCAACCCGATAGGTCTCGGTCACAAGCTCAGGATCACTCACTCCTTTTTCACTAAAATTCCGCACGGACAGTGCTGCATTAAAGGAATCTTTAAAAATCAGATGTCCCCAATTAGGGTATATGTCATCTTCAAAAGTCTTTACGGCAGATTGTGCCGTTTGAAAGGTATTTAAGCCAGCACTATTTGGTTTATACTGAGCGACCAAAACTACCACATCAGTTGGTGGATTAGTTATATTACACGGATAGAGATAATATTCGTCTAGATATATATTATCGAGCACCTTCTGTTGTGTTTCATCAGGCTGTTGTTTCAATAAGCTTGTAAACGAAGTATCTTCAGCAGTCGTTGGTACACCAATGGCTGAAAAGTCAGTCACCCTACCCGGAACTTCATCAGAAGTACCTTTAGTAAAATACCAAACGCAAACAATTAGTGTGAGTAACAACACCAGCATACCGAGAATGATTCGTGGTTTCATACTTAATTTCCTCTCATATTACCACCCTCTCCCGTCGCTTTACTAAAGTGCATCGTGTCTTTTGAAGAGTTCCAGTTCCCTCCCCAGCCCCACCCTTCATTCAAAAAGATCTGACGAAAGGCGGGTGGCATATTCGTTTGTCCGTAATTAGAATCACCAGGAAAGGTGTGTGGATTTTGCGCTGGATTAATATCAATCGCCAAACCATACGCATGATTGGACCGTCTATTTGTACCGGCCACATTTCGGCATGCATAACCACCAATTGATGTCACTCGATAGAAACTATTTCCTCCTCGGGCTCTCCAAGCTGCGTCAATCCGGGCCGCACTTGCTGCAAACTGCCGATTGAGCGTCACACTACCACCCAAAAAGTTAATGGTAGTTAAAGTTGATGTATCACAAGGGGAAACGTTAACAACTTGCGGTCCCGAAGGTGTTGAGATTGTAATCTGCCCAGCCGTACCACCACCTTGATCAATTAAGGCTTCTGGTAAATCGAATTCAACCGTTCGAATTTCCGCTCGCGTTGCATCACGCACCGTCTGACACTCAACCTCTGACCAAAATAACCAACCCGACACTTCACCTGACGAACCCAACCTTCCACCATTACCGAGCAGTACGCGCATAATGGTATCAACAATAAGCCAGGACGCGAGGACAATCACAAATCCAATGAAGGCATTTTTAAACAATTCTTTGGCGCTATCGAGCGCCTGAGTACTGCCGCCTGAAATTACTAAACGCACCCCTGCAACGACCGTCAAAATGGCAAAGATTATAAAGAGAATTCCGATCAACCATTGAATAAGTCCATTACCAAGGTGAACTAAATTACACGAGGTACAATCATTACCCGAACATTGTGCTAACTGTGCAATACCCTGTGCTTCTAGGGTATTAATTTCTGGAACAAAAAAGAGCCCGAGAACGAAAAGTGGCAAAGCAATGACGAGAATTTTTTTCATTTAGAGAGCTATCGAACCCGGACAGAAACTCAGACCTAGATTTTGCCCGGCCCAGGTCGGGTTTTCAAACTGATTCGTTATTACCGTCACCACAAACCCACACCACTCATCTTCCGTATACGGCAACGTTTTGAGTATGTAGGCTTCAGCATTCGCACGGGATTTTTTCGTATCTTCTCCATAAAGAGTAATCGTTACACTACCACTTGGTCGACTATAACTTACTTCATATTGACCAGTATCTCCGCTCATTTGATAAAAATCTGGCGCAATCTCTTTTACATCTCGATGAAGAATAAGTGGTGTGTCTGAAATGGAAACATCTTTACTGGTGGCGATAGTGTTTGGTGAATGATTGATAACAATTTCCGGTATTTCATTTGTATTCAGAGTCGGGAAATCTATCCCTGTTTGACCACTCGGCGTAGTATCAACAACTTGCAGCGGACTATATATCATGACGTACCAGACACCAAAAACGACACTCCCCGCTGCAAACAACATAAATAGTATTTTAAAAAACATATATTATCGACATAAATTATACGATGTAGCCCAGGCATTCCATCCCTGAGAACGCATGAGACTACAGGCAGCCGTAGTATTGTTTGCAGGAATTCGCGCATTTGAGACACAACGGTTATATGTAGCCACATTAGTGATCTCACACGATCGATACTGACAATACCGAACACCACGACTGTTAGTCCGATACTGGATACAACTACCTTCACTCCGACCATTATTGTCTGAAGTAAAGAAGGTTCCCGTGCAGCCAGGAATAAGTGCTCGGTTGGCTAAAATATTTATTTGCCATAGCCCAACTGAAAATGACCGACCATCCCGACACAAATCAGAACCAGACATTCTTGTAGTATCTCCTCCGCCACTCTCAAGATTACAAATTTCAGACGCAAGGTTTCGATCAGGAAAACACGTCAATCGGCTTGGATGGCACGCATTTGATGGATTAGTAACGACCGTACACGAGCCGCCTCCTCCACCAGTAATCTGCGCCGGTGCACACATGACCGTAGAACCATCAGTATTGAGTGACGGCGTCCCTCCGGCGCTTCTGCATTGTGTCTGCTGCGCACTACAATCGTATTCCCTGACTCCCGGAGGATTAGGCAAGAGGCGACACGCCGAACTATACGAACCCGGAGCCGTTGTTCCACCCGGACCACCGGTCGCTGTCGTACCAGACGGCACCCACCCTTGGAGACTACCCAAGTCAGCATCAAGCGGCGCATACGGCAAACTAAAATCGATAGTATTAATATCCGCCGCTCCTGGCACCACCTGCGTGGTACATTCAAGCTGATTCCAGACACCAAAACTCCCCTCATCAACGAGCACCTTCATCACGTAGTCAATAATGAGCCACCCCGCCAACACAATCACGTACCCGATTATGATATTAGTAATCAAACTCTTGGCATCCTCCATGGCTCCCTGATTACCCGCTGAGGTTACCAGCTTTACTCCCGCGTAAACAATAACAATTGCCGCAATAGTCCCAAGGATCAATACGAGCCACCCAATAATATTATTAGTGAGCGCAACCACATGACATGATTGACAGGCAGGTTCTCCCGGCCCACCACACGGCACGAGGCCACGCGCATCGACCATGAGAGGTGCGATAGCAAAAACACCCACGAGACAAAAAAAGACAAACAGACGCATCATATTACCCCTAAGCTTACCATACCTACCCCTTTCTAAATCAGGGAAACTGTGATAATTTGTACGCTACGTAGCTCTCCCTGGCTACACTATATTTGCGTCGGTACTCAAGCGGTCAACGAGGGCAGACTGTAAATCTGCTGGCATCAGCCTACGAAGGTTCGAATCCCTCCCGGCGCACAGAACTGAAAAAGCAATAGCTTTTTCCTTAGAAAGTCCTTGTTTATCAAGGGCTTTTTTAGGTTCGAACGTACCTAATTCTTTGTAGGTACGCACATGAACATTTTTCAATGCAATAAGCGGTTTAGCCATTACGAACATTGGCTTTTGATTAAAAATTTCTAGGTTCGAACCAAGGGTTTGAAGTATCTCACGCTTGAGACTCAAATTAGTAGTTGTGTTAAATAGGTCACAAGCTTTCTCAGTAAACGTCAGGTAGCCATCAGCAATATCTACCCAGTGCAAAGCTCGCTGGTCCAGTGCTCGATACTCTTTTTCGACTTCATGTAATTCCCTTTCCGCTTTACCTTTCATGTCTTTAAGTTGGTCAGACGAAATCTCACCGTCAGCACGCATCAGGACCAAGTTATTCAATCGCTGAAAAAGCTCATCTCTTTTCTTGGCTGTTCTTTTTACGATTTCACGCTGTTCATCAATTTCACTACTATGAACGTCACGTAAGGCCATTTTAGCCCATTGATAGAAGTCCTTATCTATTTCCATATCTTGCAATATGCCGTCAATGTCAGTATGAAGCTTACTTTCTTCAATGCATTTTTGAGAACATTTGTATCCCTTCTTTCTCTTAGTGCAACGATAGTAAGTTTTATCAACGAAACTTGGCTTTTTCATATCACCTATTTGCAAAGCACAATCTGGGCAAGCCTTAGCAGTTTTGCACGAAAATTTTCTTTTACACCCAGTACAAATACACTGTAGTTTTCTTTCAGCAGTAACAGCACAACCACACTCACCGCAAGACAGCGGGCCACGAAACGCAAAGTCGTATGTATTAATTCTTGTTGGTCTTCCACGCTTACCAAGCATTAACTGAACTTGATTAAATTGTTCTTCAGTAATAATTGGTTCGTGTTTTCCCTTATGCCACTGTTCAACACCGTCACTGTCTCGCCACTGGAAGTAACCATAGTACATATGACATCTCAACATATTCAGATACGTGTTATAGACATGTGGTTTACCCCTCTTGTTTACAAGCCCAAGGACAGTACCTAGTCGCTGAATATCCGACACCGAATGTGCACCTTCTAAAAAAGTACCTAAAACTTTTTTAACAATTTGAAGGTCAGAAGTAGAAACTATCTCTTCACCGTCTTTTTCATAACCAGTGTTATGCCTATAACCAACAGGTAGTGTGCTTTGTGAATTCCAGCCACGCCCAGCCTTTTGTCGCATACCTCTCTTAACATCAACACTTAAATCATTTGAAAACTGATTAGCCATACCAAGTTCAACCGCCATCATAATGACGTTATCAGTTGGTAAATAATCTCTTTCAATGGTCCTGATATGAGAAATTACTTTTTGTTGTAACAACCATGAAATCTGGCCACCATCTATTGGATTGCGAGACAGTCGATTCAATTTCCAACACAACACCCCATTAGCTTCACCAGCATGCAAGCGTGCAAGCATTTCATTAAACTTAGGTCTACCTGGGTGTTTGGCGGACCGTGACTCACCAATCACATCAACCACATTTAAATTGTACCTTTCGGCCACAGTTCGCATTTCAGCTTCCTGGTCTTCCAGACTCGCCATTTGACGGTCCTCAGCATCTTGCGACCTCCGAATATAGATGAAGTATTTGTTGTCGCTAAAATTTTTCATTATTGGTTTTATTATACTCTTTTTGTACTTCTTCTCTCACTATCAATCCATTCTTTTTTTGTATATCCAAAAGCTGTTTATACTTCCTAGTAGGCTTACCTTTGTATAAAGTACGCCCTATCCGTGCAATCATCTTTTCTTCTTTATCTGTAATGGACCATAAGCGAAAAATGCCCTCTCTGTTCAGTTTTGAATCATTTTGACCTTCGTATGCTAGATGGTTACATTTTCTACAGTAGAAGCCATTTTGACCGCTATAAAGCACTGCTACTCGTGCATTACATCCTGGGCATTTGAAGTACCAACGGAAACCCCCAAAATGACAATCAATACCCGTCAGCAACACTTCCTGATTGATGTTTTTAACCTCACCCCCTTGGTATGTAATTTGATAAATCAGTTGAAGACCAGCATATGTCCTTCCAACAGAAGACTGATAATTTATGTACCCTAATTCAGTATTGTTTTGATACCATGCAAATCTACCAGTCTTATATCCATTCTTCGGAATCATTTCCAAGAAATACATCTTTCGAATATCTAATAATAAGCGTGAAGTTGTAAGTTCTCGTGACATAACCGAAATCAATTGAGATTAATTTCTTAAAGTACTGTGTAAGTTTTTTGTATCAGTTTTTGTGTCTGTTTCAGTATCTGTATAGCAAGCTCTGACTCACAGTTGCTTTTGATGCATAGAAAGCTTTGCTGTAATTGCTTTTCTTCTATCTACAATCCTCTGACTCTCTTCCTCAGAAATTGGTCTGGGTTTAGCATCAGGATTCCACCTGGCCTTTGATTGAGCTTTGACTGACTCCTTTTCAAACAAATTTGTAATATCCTTAATAACCTTATCTTTCAAGAACCAATCACGTAAATGAATCTCGAACGTACCTCTGCGACCATTGCGGTCTTGGTACCAAAGGTATCTCTTCTTCTTTAATGAACGTAGTATTTTATTTATATACGAATTGGAAACTTTGTCGTTAAAGGCTTCATCTGCAAGTCCTTTCATGGAACAATGGCTTACACCTCGAACATCAGCTATCAACCGAATCCATAACAACAAATTCCGTTCGGGGTTTGTCATCAAACCATTTCGGCTATCACGGGCTATATTACGTGGCATAATCACATAGCCACCCTCAATAGAATCCTCATCATTGTCCATACTTATTTTCTTCTTGTTTAATAAATGAATTCGATTCGACCACACGAATACAACTCGCAAACCTAATAGCCATTTGCGTTGCTTCAGCACGTTCCAAAACCACACCGTACTTTTTTAAGTACAGCTCAATAAATTGATTAATGTGCTTGTCTTCTAAACGCATAACGCACTCGTTTTCGAGTGCGTTTACTATATTTATTATGATGTTCGAACTAGGTTGAACATATGGTTAAATCTTACCGAAAATTTGTGTATTTCTCATTCAATAAAATTATTCCCTCAGATTGTCTAACAAAATTCGGTATATTAACTTTGCGGTTAAAATACTTCACGGCATTATCTACAAAAGACTTCGGGCTCTTTCTATCTTTAGCACTTCCAGCCATATCAACTAATGCTTCGTTTGTACATTGGTAGTCGTCATTATTAAAAATTAAATTTGCTATCGCATAACTTTTAGTCATCTCCCCGTGCTTACTTAAAATAATTTCATCACCATTAACAAAAAGAATTCGCCCGTTATCAGACAAATGTGGCAATTCATACTGGTGTTCATCATTATTTACGCTCAACAAACTACTATTGGCCCTGTATCGCAAAAATTCATCCTTATTTATCTCCAATTCATAACCCAGACAACCAGAGGCTGAATACCTATTCCCACTTGTATTAAGTGTGAATTTTACGACTGGCGGTAAAGGCACTTTATAAATAATTTTCAGGACGCCAACTTTCTCAAGCGATTCCAAAAGCTGGACCTGTTGTCCAATACTAGTGCGATAATCATCAAATGAGTAAGATATGTTAGTTACCCCCATCGAATCAGGCAAGCTTATTACTATCCCATACAGGAAGTCCATGAGTTCTTTGAAATATTCAGTGTAGACGTTTACCACGCCTTGATTATAGTCTGAAACGATAATCTTTTCATCAAATAATATTAGGTCACCCTACCAAGCCCATGTGAAGTTTTAGGCAATAACAGTAGCCCTTATTGAGTTAAATTACTGCAGACAACCTCTAAATCTCTCAGTTGATAAATAATGTGCAATTTTGTTATTGTGCTTTATCTTCTTTGCTAACACTAGAATCTTTGCAGTACTAGAACCTACGGAAATAAGTCCAATACCGTCTTTTCTTAAGACTTCAATATCAACATTGTTAATATATTCAGACGATATTGCTAAATAACTTTTTGTCGAGAAACTTGAATATCTTACGGCCTGATAATAACCCTGTCTCCAGTCTTTCATTTTCACTTCAATAGAAATAAAATCTTGTACTGGTGGTTCATATCTTCTAGTGACAACGTACTTATTCGTACTACTTTGCTTTATATATTCATGGTCTGAAAGAAGCTTGATTATTTCATCAATTTTTTTACCAGAAAAATTTGTACTTTCTCGTATTCTATCGGCCGTAACTAATTGACCTTTTCGTACACAAAAAGTTGATAAGACTAACATGGAATCGTAATCAGCGATTGATTCCCTGTCATTGTTATTTACCATCCTTCCAAACATAATATCGGGACGGCCAACACCACATGAAAACTCTAATACGGAACGACCTTCACCAAAGATGTGGTTGATATTTGCATCAAGCACTTTAACAACATCTTTTTCTAATGAAAACATAACTACTACTATTGTAGCTTACTAAACACCTCCTGCCAGTTTTGTAGGTGTTTATAATCAGATGGTCCAAACACTTTTGGTGACATCTTGGCGTAATTATCAATAGCAACTTCGATACGACTTAAAAAGTAAGGTATTCTTTTTTGTTCAGGCAGTGCAAGGATAGCGTTTACTTCTTGTTTATATTTATACAGAAAATGAAACTTATTATTCTTTGCCTGAATAATTTCTGTAACGGACTTACCAATACAGTAAGGACAGTCGCATGGGGGAAGGAATTCTGCAATACTATCAAATCTCGTTGGGTCTTTTTTCTTAATTGAGATACAAGAAAGTAACTCGGGATAATAATATCTTTCATACATGTTATATGCTGGACCGGTATCTTCTTTATACAAACCCTCATAGAACGATTCGAAGCGAGCAGTACCTGATGTAAAACCAGTAATGCCTGCACATAACAAACCTAAGCCAAATTGACCCATACGTCCTGCTATGACTGGCTTACCAGTGCTTTGCTGTAATTCCGTAACAAGTTTTATATAACTGTATAGAGTTGATTTTGAAGATTCTTTGTCAATCGAATCAACGTAAACTATGTAACCATCCACATCAAACAGAGAAAATGTGTTTAGTATGTATTTACGGTCACGCTCATCATTAATAGATGTATGATGTAAGCAAATACCCGCATACAATTCTTTTCCTTTTAGTTCTGGACTTGAATTACGATAATCAATTGCTTCCATTAAAAGTTTTATGTCTAAGTCCAGCCACTCTGACGCCATATTTCTCGTAGCTAATGAGACATTTGAGTTATGAGTGTAATGAAATGGAGACAACAAAACATCAGCCCCCAATTTATGTTCCGTATCAATCACACTTTTAACATAAGCCTTTTGGACCTTATAATCTGAAAGGTAATCCGGGGTAATTGCCTGAAAGTCTTTTCTCGAATACGGTAACTCAACCAATCCTTTTGTATCAGCATACGTGTCGTAAGCAAGACGAACTGTTGCGGGGTCAACTATAACTCGGGTTTGTTGCCCTTGAATAAGACTCAATAAACCCTTCTGTGCAGAGGATAGATTCGCCGGAAAAACTACTGTTAAATTATCACTTATTGTAGGTAGATACTCTGTTAAAACAGTTTTATCATCATTCAGGTGAAGAATAAATTTTGGTGTTAAATCATATTCTTTAAGCGTTGTTGCAGGTTCACCACTTAACAAAGAGGCTCTGATTGTAGATACATCTACTGGTCGTTTATAAGCTTCCTTTTCGAGCAAGCTTAAAATAATATTTTCAGTTGCGTTTGAAATACCTGGCACTTTTCTCCGTGGTGGCATTGGCCGTTCAACCTTTATTTTTTCAGCCAATTCAAATGCAGACTGAAAATCATACGGAAATTCATTTGTAAGTAATTCATAGTACAAGATGCCAACAGTATATAAATCACTGCGTCTATCAATATTTTTACTATCTGTAATTTGTTCTGGAGACATATACGGACCCGTACCCAACACATCACCAGTACTAGTTATGGATGTAAAATCAATCACTTTTGAAATACCGTAATCAACAATCTTTAACACTCCACTTCTGTCCATAATTATATTTTCAGGTTTGAGGTCACGATGTATGATTCCAGACGAATTACCATTTTTTAAGTTATGCAAAACTTCAAGACCATCAAGTACTTGCAGGATAATATTTTTTGAAGTCGCTTCATCTAGCTGACCATCTCTATCAAGTATAGTACGTAGTGTTTCACCATCAACAAAATCCATCACTAAAAAATAATAATTTGAGCCATTGTCTTGATACTCAAAATGTTCAATGTAACTAACGAGATTTGGACCTGAAACTTTCTGCATTATTTCTATCTCACGTTCTAGTCGATTATGTCCATCACGGCGAAATTCTTTCAGCACATAGGCTTCACGAAAAAGTTTTATCGCATAAATAACCCCAGCTTTTTCGGCTTTGTATACAGCTCCAAAACCGCCTTCATTGATAAATTCAATAAATACGTAGCCATTGATTGTCTTACCTACTAAGTTCATATCCCTTACATAATAGCAAAAATAGACTTTCTTTGCTTAATTTAATTTAGCAGGTTTAAGACCAGGTGCCCTGCTTTGCACTTCAAATTTGATACCAATGTGGTTAAATTACTACTTTTTTGCCTTAACAATAACTCCTGTATAGCCTTTATCTGCCATATTCACAGTTTCTACAAACTCAAGTTCGTAAGCAGTACTGTCATCTGACAAATTACCAACGAGCAAGATATTGTCCTTGCTCTTAAAGTTGGCAAATGCACTATCGCTATCCGCACTTAAAAACAAATCAACAACTTCATTCGTATCAAGTTTATAAGTGACCATAAGACTATGCTCGTTTTTCTCCCAAGTTTTCTCCCATGTCTCAATTTTACTACCGTCTACATTAGTAGTTGGAGGGACCGTGTACTTAGTTGGCGTGCCTAATGTTGTTTCTAATTCGCTTACTGTTTTTCCAACAAGTAGTGGTACGTCAAAAACCATTGATACTGTAGGGACTGGAGTAGGTGTGCTCGCCACTTCTGTAGACTTAGTTGAATCAAGAGTAAATGTTCCCACAAGCAGTATCACTACAAGAGCTAGAGATTGGACCAAGATAGGTTTTTTCACGTTCAGTTTGCTTTGTAAGAGCTTGCCAGTAATCGGAAGTATAGCTACTCCAGCAAGTGTTGTAAGTAGACTTGTTGCTAGTACCCCAATCGCTACTAGTAGAAGTCCAATACCCCAAAATAACTTCTCTCTATTAGTTGTAGCACCCAGCGTTGTTTGTTGTGTATCGCTCATAATATTTATTATTTAAATAGTGTGGCTGACACGTAAACGCACTGAACTCCGTGCCAGCCGAGCCCTAAAGCCCCATACCCGTTTCCAGATATGACCTAACGAAAAGTAGCTGAACACGGAGTTCAGTATTTTCGTTAGGATTTTCGACCATATCCCAAAGCAAGACTTTAGGGGTTAGGTCATTTATATTCAGTTGTAGAACAATCCTATCAGATTAATGAAATCATTGCTATTTAGGGATGAAATCAATCTTTTAAAATTATTTGAATCTGAACTTCAAATTTACTGTTTACATATTTATTAGTATGCTAGGTCAATGTCTTACTTTCGAATACTTGGGAACGGTGCTGGTATCTTCCAGGTAGTAGATGAAATCTGTCCTAATGGTGATGAAAGGCGGAAACAAATGCCTGATGATTCATGGTTTAGTAAAGTTGGTGGTGAATTCCCTAAAGCTATCTCGTACTGGACCGAAGCTGGTTACAAACACTACAAGGACTCTGGGCTGATGGAATGGCACGGCTCTTTGTTTGCACTAGGAAGTACAGTGACACTTGTACAACAGATAGAGTTTCCTGAAATTCTGTACCGTGACGAACTTCAAATTATTGTTCAAAAAGAGCTTTCCCTTGAAAATTTCTCTAGAATATTTCAAAAACTAGGTGTTCTGCATATGCCAGAAATTTTAAAAGATGACTACAAGGAACTGTTTGAAGGTGAAAAAGAAAACGTTGATTCTGCATTAGTAAAAGAATACTTTGAAATACTAATGCGAATCAAATCAGCGTTAGAAAAAGTTCAGAAATACCCACTATATTTTTCGGAATTCTATTCCAATTCTGAATCCATAACACGAGAGGAAGCCCTTGAACATAACATTCATGCATTTTTACAAGATATTTATATATTGAGAGAAAAAATACTAACTTTCCTTAATATACTAAAGAAAGATTTGCTGAAAATATCTCAAAATAAAGATGAGATTGACAAAGCACTTGAATTTATAAAAGGGCAAGTTGTTTCTAGTTTTGAGAACGCAACAGATACGAGAAATACGCATACGCATGGCAAAACATCTTTCGCTGACTACAATGTCACTATATCTGGAACGATGCAGTCAATTCTGAAAGGACCACTACCCGAAGAATGGAATCAAGAAAAAGCACGAGAAATGCTGACCAGAAAAAGTGAAGAAGCATTTGCTTCAGCTAAAAAAGACTGGATTGCGAAAGCTGAAAATATTTGTATTCAAACGGTAGGTATTACTGAAGATATATTAACCAGAAATAAAAGTTTCATTGAAAAAGTTATAGGAACGAAAGTGTAACTAAGCAAAAGCGACTTCTTTCTTTGCAAAGGCAGGTAAAAAACAATACTCACTTTCTATAATTGCGGTTCTAACTTCTTGCATGCCTGTGCACTTTTTAAAAACGAGCACCCACATTTGTGGGTGCCGTTTTTATTAGTGCGCCGGGAACAAGTGACTAAATGTCACTTGTGTAGGGATTCGAAGACCTTGCCTGCTATTTTGTGACTGAAAGGAAACAAAATAGTGACAAGGTGTACTGAAGCTGTAAGCTTCGAATCCCTCCCGGCGCACACACGAAATTGTCCCTTTTTATAAGGGCTTTTTCTTTAGGGTATATTGCAAGTTAGAACCTGATATACTTTTATTCTATGGAACAAATTTTTATACCAGTTGCAGACAAGGTGAAAAGTGTACTTGAATCTGAATCATCAGGGCATGATTACTATCATGCCGAAAGAGTACTGAACAATGCTTTGTATATACATAGCAGAGAAGGTTTGGGTGATAAATACGTTATTGGTATTTCAGCACTTATTCATGATGTATGTCGACCTTGGGAAAAAGAAACTGGCAAATCTCATTTTGGTGATGAAGCATTAGAGAAGATACGGGAAATGTTGGCTGATATTGTAGATGATATGAAAGTTATTGAAGACGTTCTTGAAGTAGTTCGATTACATGATATTTACGATTGGGATAATCCACAAGAAAAATCAATTAACTTGCAAATCGTGCAAGATGCAGACAACCTTGATGCTATAGGTGCACTTGGTATCGGTCGAACATTTGCGTTTGGTGGAGCACACGGTCTGAATATGTACATACCTGGAGAAAATCACGATTTTGAAAAGGAATTCGTTGAAGACCCAAATCACCGAACCTCTACAATTGCCCACTTCTATGAAAAGTTACTCAAACTGCATGAACACATGAACACATGAATACTGACACTGGAAAGAAACTGGGAGGAATCAGACACAACCGAATGACTCAATTTCTTGATGATTTTTTTGAAGAGTGGGACGGGCTATACAAGTAAAGATTTCTCACGGTTTACTATAAAACTAGGTAAAAAATTGTAGTCAGATTCAATAATCGCAGTTCTAACTTCTCGCAGTCCTGTGCACTTTTGAAAAACGAGCATCCACATTTGTGGGTGCCGTTTTTATTAGTGCGCCGGGAAGTAAAGTGTGTGGGACACACTTTACGCGGGATTCGAAAAGGTTAGTCAGATAGTTTGGAGGCGGAGCCGAACAAAATATCGACAACCTGTACTGAAGCTGTAAGCTTCGAATCCCTCCCGGTGCACGCGTATAAAAAACAGCTCAACTTACTAAGTTTGGCGTTTTTTATTAGTGCGCCGGAGTGAGTTACTAAACGTCACTCACTCCGGCGCACACACATTGACAATACACCATAAATAAAGTATAGTTTAATTTGCTTTGAACATCTAACAAATCGGAGGGTTACTTATGGAATGGTTTTCATTTGACGACAAGTTGCCTGAAGATGGCGACATAGTCTACGTTCGTGGTGGTGACTATGGAGACGATGAAGAGATGGATAACCTACGCGTAGAATCAATTGGCTTGGTTCAATACCAGCTTGTAAATACTGGGGTTGGTTGGGAATGTAACTATGCTTTCGAAAATAAATACAGCATCTGGTACTTCCCTACGGAATGGGCAAAACCATGCAAGAAGGCACTCGACCTTGTAATGACGTTGAGAGAGCAATCTTACACCGCATCACCTGACCCAATATATTGCTATCTTGATGCAATGATGCGAAACGAACGTTCTTTTTACACAGACGGTGAAAAAGGACTTGTTGAAATTCTTCAAACTCAAATACTATAACTAGCTCTGCTGGCAGAAACACTCCAGTTTCCCCACTGGAGCTGTTTTTCGTTTTACACGAGATAAAAATTTCGAACCAACTCTATCCCAGCGCACAAACAAAAATACTATTGCTCTGCAATGGTATTTTTTATATAGAGGAGCTGAAGGTTCGTCACCTGCTATAGACAAAATAGATTTATAGTTATATTGTTTTAAGTATCTCTGGGCCAGGTAGTCCAACAAGCAAACAGTTCTTAGGAGAGGACATTACAAATGTGGAAAGAAACTGATGACTTCTGGCTTACGCTCACCGGCAACAAATCCGAAAGCGCCCTCTTGGTAATTCTCGGAGACCAACCGCTTCGGATTACCGCAACGTTCGACAATGACGGGAAAGACGTGGATCGCGAAGGTCACATCGACATCTTGATTACCTCATTCGATCGGGTGTCGCACACGATACATGGAAATGTCGTGGCCAATGATACCGGACACAATCTCAGCTCGCGAACTCTCGTTGTGAAAACCAGCGAGCATCCCGAGACTGATATCTGCCAAATCGAGGAAATCACCGGAATCATCTTCTGATCGACCGCCGACCCAAAGAAAGCCCTGGCTCTCTTTTGGGTCAGCGGTTTTCTTTTATTTTCCACTACACAAAGTTGCCAAGCTCTCTTCAGCTCAGTATTCTTCGTTCTTAGAAATAATTTGATGAGAAGAATGAAAAAAATTATTCTACTGGGCAAATCTCACACTCTCTGCTACCAAAATTTTAGTTGCATCATATCCTTCTCTATGAGTTGGGCAAGTGTTAATTTTAACTACACCGGTAGTTGATTGAGAAATTTCGTGAAGATATGTTACCCATTTACAATCATTTGTTGTCACAGAGCTCGTTAACTTTAATACTGCATCCTGTGTATATTCACCAGGTATTTGAACATATTCACTTGTTGTCGTACTAAACATTTCATCTTTAGATATTTGAGCGACCAGATTATCAATCGTATCGTCGATCTTTTTAATTTCAACACGGGTGGGATCTAAGCCAGACTCATGAGTGTAGATTGTCACTGCGCCGAGCACAATTGGTGCCATAATTTTTATCATAGAGAGTTGAAAGTCCAACGACTCTTTGTTCTTCTGTAGCAGAATAAGTTATCCAAGCGGCGACCTTTTGAAACGAAACTGAAACATTGGAAGATTCAGTTGCTGCAGTAGGTTTTGGCACCATAGCGTCTTTAGATGTCATCTCTATTTCTTCTGTAATCTCTTGCTCTGAAGTAGCATTCTCTATTTCTATTACTTGTTCAAGAGCTAAGGTATACCCAATCCACCCACCGAGAAACGGCATAACTATAAACAACACCATCGCTAAATACTTTGATAACGGGGTGACTTTTTTTAGTGGAGCAATTACGCTCTCAATCTCATTTTGTTGTGATTCCATGTATATAAATAGTAGCATATCCATAGCTAACCAATTCTCAATCGACACACTAACTTGACAATACACTAGAAATGGTGCATTGTTTTTAATAAGGAATCTTGTAATTCAACATATTTTCATTCTGAACTGGAGAAGAAGATGCTAAACGTTCCCTTCACGAAACTGTCGATCTTTCACGATGGCAGCTTCACAATCCCTGGCGCGATGTACATGCTCGCAGCAAGCGGTGTCCTGTGGTGGATCATTCTGTATCTGATCTATCCGCCAGCTATCGTTCTGATCTACTTGGCTTGGGCAGCAAGCTACGGCTCACTTGCCCTAACTGGTGGACTATGGCTGATTATGAAGAAAGTTGTGCCAGCCGTTCGTTCTTACTGGAAACACTGATGAAACATCCCAGCACCTGCTGCTGATGATGACAGCACCGGCCTCCGGCGGATACCATTCCGCCGGGGCCTTTTTTATTTTTATTTACCCTCTCGATTTTTTACAATATAAAAAACCGCCCGGGACTGGTATGTCCCGGGCAGTGCTGTGATTTTGGTCTATTAAACAGACGACTTCAGTGTCTCGTACGAGGGACGCCGAAACCAGCAATCATGATGTGCACCTCACCGCCTTCGAGCATTTCCATGATCTCGCGCAGTTCAGGCGGAACATCGTCTGGCTGGCGAAGCCGGTGTGCAGCCTGCCAACCCTTCATGATAGCCAAACCCGTGACGTCATCTGCCGTGGTCGGAAAGGCGTCTTCAAGGAGCGCCCAGCGCAGCTTGTCGACGGCATCGAACTTCTTCTTCAATGCCAAAAGTTGAGGCTGGATTGCTTCGAGCGCGACCTCGTTGTCGCCAGCTTCTTTGAAAAGAGCTCCCTGTTCTTTCGAGTAGCTCAGCCCCAGATTGTGCAAATTGCGCACCGCCATAGGAACTTCGCCAACGATGCGATATTCCTTTTCATCGAAATCGAGGCCGGCGCTCTGGGGACCAGATTCGTGGGCCGTCAGGGCAGCAATGATGGTATCGAGCAGTGCAGGGTGGTCAGCCATATTGAAATCTCCGCTGAATGTAAGGAACGAACAAACACAATACCATGAAATACCCATTCGTCAATTAATTGTACCTGAGCCGCTTGCTGATGGCTGAAGAGTCGCCTCAGTTATCGGGCGGCTTTTCCTTTGTCTCAGCCGTGAGTTACTTGACAAAGTCCGATAAATAGTGTAACGTATTATTAGGCTTTAGGGAGCAAAACGATGATTATGATTAAAGAAGTGCCTGAATACCCAACCGAGTGGAAATGGTGGTTCGCCATCATCCCGACCATGGTTGGCTACGATGAATCCGGAAACGAGATTCGCATCTGGCTCAAGTGGTACGAGTGGCGCTACAACGACATGATCTGGGTGGAAAGGAAATTTGGCTCTTATGAAGAGTACCGAACCCTACAATCAGGAGTCGAATAACTGGCAACGGTGTTGCCCATCGAAGCCGCCCCAACTATCAGGGCGGCTTTTCTTTTGTCTCAGCCATGAGTTACTTGACAAAGTCCGATAAATAGTGTTATATTATAAATATTGTTCCGTTCCTCTGTCGCTGTAATACTCTCGTAACTTCTACGTCATAACGTGCAAACGTACCGCTGGAAGTATTCCTATTCCCTTTCTGGGATTTATTTATGTTCGATTAATTGTAGTCCTAATGTATTCGTATGACCATTACCCCAAAAACTATTTTTAAAACGTTACTGCATACTGCGGCATTCTGTGTTGTGGTAGGTATTATTGTTATAATTTCACTTTTGGTCTGGTCATATCCCTCACAAGCCGAAAATGAACAGTTCTGGGGTGTAAACTTTTCGGAAAGCCAAGCGGAATACTTGGGCCTCGATCCCGCTCAAACCTACACGGCCATTATTGAAGATTTAAAGGTAAAAAACATTAAAATCCACGTCAATTGGAACGCGATTCAACCTGAACAACACATTCTTGATTTCCGATCACTTGATGCACAAGTTCGAGAAGCCGAAGCCAATGACGTGTCACTCATATTAGTAATCGGTAAAAAAACTGGCCGCTGGCCAGAGTGTCATACCCCTAACTGGTTTCTTGGTGTACCTAAAGCAGAGCGCGAAACTGAAGTCATACAATATATTAGTACCATTGTCGGCCGCTACAAAAACTCAGAGGCAATACAATATTGGCAAATTGAAAACGAACCGTTTCTAGAGTTTGGTACCTGCCCTGATTGGTACTACGAAAATGGAACGACACTACTTGAGGCGGAAATTGCTGCAGTACGGTCACTTGATCTAAACCGCAAGATTATCGTGTCTGAATCAGGCGAGCTATCAACCTGGACGAAAGCCGCATCTCTTGCTGACATTGTTGGAGTGACGATGTACCGGAGTAGTTGGGAGGCGTCTAATAAGACGTTTGGACTCAACCCCTACTCATTTTTGGCACCTGAATTTTACGCTGCTAAAGCAGGAGTCATTCAAACCTACTATAACAAACCCGTGATTGGTATCGAGCTCCAAGCAGAACCGTGGGCATCTAAGGGCCTCGCCGAAGCTTCACTTGAAGAGCAGGCCCAATCAATGAATGTCGAACTCTTCAAAGAAAACATCGAATTCGCCAAACAAGCGGGATTAAGCGGCTACTATTTTTGGGGAGCCGAATGGTGGTACTACATGAAAACAAAGCAAAACCAACCAGAAATCTGGGAGGAAGCAGAGCGGCATTTTGCTAACTAAGGGTACCTAAAGAACACTATCTGGTTCCTTCCGGGTAGTGTTTTAGTTTCATACTACTGTTAAAAAAATCAAATTGACGCCCTCACCTGATACGATATGATGAGCATAGACATAGGCAATCAGGGAGAACAACACCATGAAATTTCGTGACTACCTTGTGCTGGTAAGCGTTCTTCTCATCAGCTTTTTGAACCCTCAAGCGAGCCAGGCCGAGACAACCGTTGAAGCAGCGACCGCGTGTTTCGACACCATGCTCAGAGACGCCAAGGCCGGCGAATCCTTTTCTACCATGGTGGAAAAGTACATCTCCCTGCCTGCGATTGCGAATCGGGCCGCCCAGGTACAGCAAGGAGTGCTTTGGAAAAACCTCAACAAGGCAGAGCGTGCGCCGTACATTACTGCCATTCAAACCTACTTCGACAAAGAAGCGGAGAAGGTGCGAAAAGGGATTGGCCGCAATGACTACGTAGTGCTCGACACTGTCGCCCTCAGTCCACGCTACCACAAGAAGGTCAGCGGCGGGTATCAGTTGGCAGGTATCTACACCACCGAAGGTGGAAAGAAAGAGAACTTTGCACTCTACATTGTACGAAGTGCAAAGCACTGCCTCATCTATGACGCGCGTTGGAAAGATGCCTGGTTGAGCAAATACGTGGAGTTACCCTAAACTGTACCGACTGAAAGCCCGGGCATGCATGCATGCGCCCGGGCTTTTCCTTTATATCCGCTCTTTTGTTATACTGACTCGTATGAATCCTACTTCTCTCACCCGCTCGGTTTATTTTTTAACCGTTTTTTTTACCGGAGCTGCCGTCCTCATTATTGAAGTAGCAGCTATTCGAATGCTGGCACCATATTTTGGCAGTTCACTTTCCGTCCTCTCGAGTGTCCTCACGGTCGTCTTGGCCGCTTTAAGTGTCGGCTATTTCATTGGCGGCCGGATTGCTGATCGAATGCCATTTTTTTTACCCCTCTACACAATTATTGGAACCGCCGGTATTATCATGCTGGCCCTACAAATTGTCTCACTTAATCTTCTCCCCTACTCCAACCAATTCTTTTCTTTAGCGACTGGTCCCTTAATTTTATCGTTGATTCTTTTTTTTATCCCGGCTTTTCTCTTAGGAATTGATTCACCTTTTGTCATCAAACTCCTCACCAAAGACCTCGACCAGGATCATGCGGGAGCAATTGTTGGCTCAACGTTCTTTTGGAGTACTATTGGCAGTATTGTCGGCAGCTTGTCTGCCGGCTTTTGGCTTATCCCGACCTTGGGTCTCACGCATACTATTACGGTCGTTTCTGTAGCTCTCATTGTCTGGGCAATCGTTGCTGCCACGATATTAACCTACCTCACCCGCCACGATACGACACTGCCACGATTTCCGTTTTCTTCATTATGGTTAGTCGCGATTGGTTCAATTGCGGGAATTCTCCTCGCTCAGTATGTTTTGACACTTCAAACAAGCTCAGTCCAGGGAACAACTTTGTATAAAGCCGATGGCTATTATTCAAATATTCATATCTACGATGCAACCCGCGGTACCACAACGTACCGCTTTTTAAAAAATGACATCAATAACTCCTCGGCAATAATTCCCGGGAGTAACGAAATCGTGTTTGCTTATGCTCAATTCGCTAACCTCTTTACCACTCATATCCCCGACGCCCAGAATTATTTAGTATTAGGGGGCGGGTCATACACCATTCCCCGACATATGTACCTCTCACATCCAGAACTAACGATTGATGTCGTTGAAACGGAACCACTCTTGTATCCGTTGGCCCAAAAATACTTTGAACTTCCGGTCTCACCTCGCATTTTAAATCACGAGATGGATGCCCGCGTGTTTCTGCAATCAACGACGACGACATACGATGTTATTTTTTCTGACATCATGAACTCAGGCTATTATTTACCCCCTCATGTGGCTACGATAGAATTTTTTGAGTCACTCAGGGCCCGACTATCACCGGATGGAATTGCCATCATAAACTTTATTGGGTCACTTGATACGAGCGAAAAAACCCTCACTGGTTCAATGATAAAAACCATCACGAGTGTTTTCCCAAACATGACACTACTTGCTATTAACGGACCCAAAAACCCTGACATTCAAAATATTTTGTTTGTGGTACGCCACGAGGGCAAGCCAATTACTATCCCCTCAGACCTTCGAATCAAAAACATTTTTACCGGTACCACCACCGCCGCTACCGCTATGATAGTAAATCAAGATACCCTTACCCTCGACAATCAAGTCATCTTCCATGATGACAAATCTGAACTCGAACCCTTGGTCTTTGCGCAATTTAAGAAACTGTAATCATTAAAAAACACCATCCCCCGCAAGAGGATGGTGTTTTTTAATGTTTCTTTCTGTACCTATCCCTGCGACACGTTGGTTGGGATAGATTTCTTAAAACCTTTTTTAATGGCGCCCGCTTCTCGCGCAGTTCGAGCGCGCTTCTTGACTTCAAAACTTAGTTCGCCTTTCTTCATATCAACTCGTACGGTACCACCACGCAGCATCCCTTCTTCTACCATCATGGTTGCAACCGGGGTCAGGATTTTGCTTTGAATTACTCGCTTGAGTGGTCGTGCTCCAAATTTTGGATCATACCCTTCGCGCGCCAAGTAATCGAGGACCTCATCACTGATCGAGAGGGCGATTTCTTTTCGGCGGAGTCGTTCCATTACTTCACCGACTTGGATACCGACAATATTTCGAATAGTTTCTGGTGAGAGAATATCAAAGATAATAATCTCATCGAGACGATTGAGAAACTCCGGCCGGAAGAAATGCTTGAGACTTTCGGTAACTTTATCCTTGGCTTGGGTGTACTGTGCCGCTGCACCGCGGTCGGTCGCAAAGCCAAAGTTTGACATGCGGTCAATGTGTTCCGCCCCGATGTTTGAGGTCATGATAATGACCGTGTTGCGGAAGTTAATTTTTCGACCCTTCGCATCAGTTAAGTGACCAGAGTCTAATACCTGCAAGAGAATGTTAAATACCTCAGGATGTGCCTTTTCAATCTCATCAAGAAGAATAACTGAATATGGTCGGTGTCGGACTCGTTCCGCAAAGTTACCTCCCTCTTCGTGACCGACGTATCCAGGTGGTGAACCAATAATTTTAGAAACGGAATGTTTCTCCATGAACTCAGACATATCGATTCGCAACAGAGCGTCGGGGTCATTAAACATAAATTGTGCGACCGCTCGTGAAAGTTCCGTCTTACCGACTCCGGTAGGACCGAGGAATAAGAACGAGCCAATCGGACGATTAGGATCAGCAATTCCGGCACGCGACCGCTTCACGGCGTTTGCTACCAACTGAATTGCCGCATCTTGCCCCACGACCTTCTCTTTAAGGTCTTCTTCCATACGCGCTAATTTTTTCGCCTCCGCTTCAAGCATCCGCGATACCGGAATTCCCGTCCAACGTGATACGACTCCTGCAATTTCTTCTTCGGTCACCTCTTCTTTGAGGAGACGACGACTGCGCTGGAGTTTCTTGAGTCGTTTAATCTTTACTTCCAATTCTCGCTCGACTGACGGGATTGAGTCATATCGGATTTCGGCCGCCCGGGTGAGGTCTGCCATCGCTTCGGCACTTTCTGCCTCGAGTCGAAGTTCCTCTAATTCTTTTTTCAGTCGACTAATTTCACCCAAAGCTTCTCTTTCATTATTCCATTTCGTTTCAAGGGCTGACGTCGTTTCTTTCAGTTCACCAATTTCACTCACTATTTCTTTGAGTCGGTCTTTGATTTTCTTTTTCTGCTCAGTAGTGCCCTCCTCTTTCTTTAAGGCTTCACGTTCGATTTCGAGCCGTGTAATCAAACGATCAGCAGCCACTAACTCATCCGGCTTATTTTCAAGCGAAATACGGAGTGCCGAAGCGGCTTCGTCAATGAGGTCAATTGCCTTATCAGGCAAAAAACGGTCAGTAATGTAGCGTGAAGAAAGATTTACTGCCGCGACAATAGCATCATCAGTAATGCGCACGCCGTGGAAGAGTTCGTATTTCTCTGCAATACCACGGAGGATAGCAATCGCATCTTCTTGACTCGGCTCGTTCACATACACAGGCTGGAAACGTCGGGTAAGGGCGGGGTCACGTTCAATATGCTTTTGGTATTCCTTGAGAGTCGTCGCGCCAATGACGCGCATTTCACCGCGCGCTAACGCCGGCTTGAGCATATTTGACGCATCCATAGATCCTTCGGCTGAACCAGCACCCACAATGGTATGGAGCTCATCAATAAAAAGAATGATCATGCCTTGGGCAGATTCTACTTCTTTCATGACTGCTTTGAGACGCTCTTCAAATTCACCACGGAATTTTGTCCCCGCTACTAAGAGACCAAGGTCAAGCGAGAGGATTTCTTTCCCTTTGATTGATTCTGGGACTTGACCTTGCACAATTTGCTGTGCCAAGCCTTCAGCAATCGCCGTTTTACCTACCCCCGCCTCTCCAATGAGGACCGGGTTATTTTTAGTACGACGCGACAGTATTTGAATGACACGCTGTACTTCAGCGTCACGTCCAATTACAGGATCAAGCTTATTGTCTTGTGCGAGCTTCGTGAGGTTGCGCGTGTACTTTGTAAGCGCTCGGAATTTCTTTGGACTCTGAGCATCTGTGACGCGATGTTCACGAATCTCTTTGATAACATTCATGACCCGAGTTTTATCGATTCCCACCCGCAACATAATTTCACTTGCCGGACCTGGGTGTTCAAGCGTTGCTAAAAAGAGATGTTCAACTCCAACGTATGAGTCCCCGAGCTGTTCGGCAAGTTGACCTGAATGCTCAAGCGCTTTCGCCAGTTCAGGAGTGAGGTAGAGTTGGTACGACTGCGAAATCGTTGACTGTGATTCAGCTCCTTCAAGCGCTTCTAATAAGAAGTCAGTAAAGGCAATGATATCTATATCAAGTTTATCGAGAACTGAAATTACCATACTCTCATCCTGCATCGAAAGTGCAGTGAGGAGATGGACCGGACTGACATGGTTTTGACCACGCTCAATGGCGAGTTCATGGGCTTTGCGGATAGCTTCTTTTGCTTTTGATGTGAAGTTGTGAAAATTTGGCATGACTCTAATGATTATACGATACTTACTACGCAGAGTGACGATGATTTATTCCAAAACTGGAGATAGTAGACCGGTATCAATACGGTGCTAATATATTACAACAAAATTGTGACCCTGTCAAAATTATACTATTGTACTTTTTTGGGATTCAGCATGTGTTTTAAGTACTACTATCATCTGATTAATTTGTGCAGTTGTAGTGTCTGGACCAAGAGTAAAACGCAAAGTAGAAGCAGCGCGAGCACTATCCCCCGTTACTGCTTTTACCACCGTACTCTCACCACCACCGGCGGCACTACAGGCACTTTTTGTACTACAGGCAATCCCGGCTACGTCGAGACTTATGACCGCAAATTCACTACTGAGCCCCGGGATAGAAATATTAATATTGTTTGCTACGCGCTCTTCACCTCGGGCGCCATTTAGAAACAGTCCTGGAATCGCATTTTGCAACGCTTTGATTGCGTCGTCCCGTAGACGTGAGACTGCTTCTTGACGCTCTTTCCAACATGCCTGAACAATCTCTAAAGCAGTAGAGCATCCGACAATGAGAGGAACCGCTTCCGTACCAGGACGAAGCCCTGCCTCCTGTCCACCGCCATACACAACCGCCTCAACTGCGACACCTTTACCGTGCGCTAAAATACCAACGCCTTTCGGTCCACCAAATTTTCCGGAATCGAGGGAAAGAAGGTCCGCTCCCAGGCGAGGCAATTCGCACGGGAGCCACATCGGTGCCTGAGCAGCATCAACATGAAGTAGTGCCGCCGTTCCCCCCTCACGCCGCTTAGCGGCAATGAGACGATGTAATGCACCAATGTCTTCAATAGTGCCGATTTCACTATTCACATAGGCAACGGTGACTATCCGGGTGCGCAGTGACAGCAATTCAGTAAACTCAGCCAAAATGATTCGTCCACGCTCATCTACTGGTGCATAGCGCACTGTAACTCCTTTACACTCAAGCGCAGCGACTGTTTTTAGCGTGGCTGGATGTTCGAGACGCGTCGTGATAATTTCCATGTCGGAGTATGGCACACCCTCTGTACGCACACGCTCAATCGTACCGACGATAGCCAAGTTATTACTTTCAGTCCCCCCGCTCGTAAATGTAATCCCGTCAGGCTTAACTTGGAGTATTTTAGCCACTGCTTCGCGGGCATGAATTAACGCTGTTTTGGCGCGCACTCCTTCGCTATGAATCGCACTCGCATTCCCAAAGTCTTCCGACCAGAAATGACTCATGGCTTGTATCACTTCAGGCAAAACCGGCGTCGCTGACGCATAATCTAAATACACCCGAGCTGCGGGTGAGTGATCGGCTGTTTTTGAGCGGAAGGGCCTAAACATCCGGAAATCATGACACGAGGTGAAAAATATGTAAATATCTGCTATACTCCCCGTACTTATTTAGCAGTCTCCCCTGACCGGGCACAATAATTAACGAAACGAATAATTACTATGGCGAAAAAAACAAAAACTGCAGCACCCGCAATCACCAAACGGCCACCTATTGTGGTGGTTATGGGTCATATTGACCACGGAAAATCAACCCTTTTGGACTATATCCGAAAGAGTAATGTGGTAGATGGTGAAGCCGGCGGCATCACCCAACACCTCTCAGCCTACGTGGTTCCTCATACTACTAAAGACGGAGCTACTGAAAGCATCACATTTCTCGATACTCCCGGTCATGCTGCGTTCCAAAAAATGCGTCTCCGAGGCGCTGACGTGGCTGATATTGCCATATTAGTCGTTTCCGCTGAAGACGGAGTTAAGCCACAGACACTTGAGGCGCTTGAATCCATTAAAGCCGCTGGTATTCCGATGATTGTTGCCATTAACAAAATGGATAAACCAGGAGCCGACATTCCTCGGACTCAAGCGAGTCTCATTGAAAATGAAATTTACATCGAAGGGATGGGGGGGGATATTCCCTGGGCAGCAATTTCAGCTAAAACCGGTGCCGGTGTAAGTGATTTACTCGATTTGATTATTTTAGCTGCAGACTTGGGAGAACTCACCGGAGACCTAAACGCAGCGGCCACTGGAACCATCATCGACGGAAATCTTGATCCAAAACGCGGCAATACCGCTACTCTTATTGTCACGAACGGTACCCTCAAGGCAGGACAGTTTGTGGTTTCGGGACACAGCTTTGCTCCCGTACGTATCATGGAAGACAGTAATGGAAAAAGTCTCAAAGAGGCCGGGCTCTCTACTCCGGTTGGGATTGTTGGTTTTAATAGCATTCCAAAAGCCGGCAGCACGTTCTACACAGTGGACTCTAAAAAAGAAGCCGAATCGGCAATTTCCGGAACTGATGCAGCTCCAATTGTGACCCACAAAAAAACCAATCTCCCAACCATTCCAATCTTGATTAAAGCTGATATGCTCGGCACGATTGATGCCATTCTCTACGAACTCGGTAACTTCGAATCAGATCGCATTTCTGTCCGAGTGATTGATACTGGAGTTGGTTCAATTTCAGAAAGTGACGTCCGCAATGTGAGCGCAACAAAAGACGCTATTATCGTTGGCTTTAATGTTACTGTCGACCGAGCGGCAGTAGACCTCGCAGAACGTCAGGGAGTAGAAATTGACACCTTTTCGATTATTTATGAATTGTCCGATTGGCTTAATACGGCACTTAAAAACCGTACCCCAAAGATGGAAGAGCGCGTCGTCACTGGTCACGCGAAGGTTATCAAACATTTCAGTACCCAAAAATATACACACGTACTAGGAGCTCGGGTCGAGGACGGCATTATGAAATTAGGTCAGAGCGTTCTCATCACCCGCCGTGATATTGAAGTTGGGCGAGGAGTGATTAAAAACCTACAGCAACAAAAATCAGATGTGAAGCAGGTATCTGAGAGCGAATTTGGTATGCAGGTTGATTCTAAAACCGAAATCGCCCCCGGCGATCTTATCGAAGGCTTTGAAATTGTGATAACGTAATCTCTTATGAACACTCCTGCCTTCGATCGTCACGACCGTGCCGCTTCACTCATTAAAGAGATTGTAGCGAAATTCATTCAACAAGAAGCGAACACGAATCCCATGATTACCGTGACGCACGTAACGGTTTCCCCTGACTATCGGCGTGTTACCGTGTACGTCACTACCATCCCTGATGGTCGTGAATCAGATGCCTTAGTATTCCTCAAGCGTTCAGCCGGCGAGATGCGTGGTTTTGTAAAAAAGAAAAG
Organism: Candidatus Kaiserbacteria bacterium; assembly: GCA_031430855.1. GTDB lineage: Bacteria > Patescibacteriota > Minisyncoccia > Phycocordibacterales > UBA918 > OLB19. Next base: position 84,330 of record JANPCG010000013.1, on the reverse strand, counting down.
TAACCTCAAAATTATTCCCCACCTCGAATTTGCCTATGATTACGGAGAAAAGCACCGCCAACACATTGATGAAATCGCGCGCGAAATTGACCATGATAAATCAACCGAAGAAGTGATTGAAGGCCTCCTTGACGCCGGCCGCGAGAAGCCTACAGCTGAATAATAAACAAACCTGGGTGCGATATGACGCACCCAGGTTTGTTTTGTCTAACTCAGACAAAAATGCTACAGTAGATCACATCCAAATAAGACCGGGTGGCGAAGCGGTAACGCAGTGGTTTGCAAAACCTCGATGCACGGGTTCGATTCCCGTCCCGGTCTCATATCTAAAACAAAACATATTTCTTTATGTTTTGTTTTAGATATGACAAGGGAATCGAAGCTGTTGGCTGCTAGATTATGAACGAAGTGAAATAATATAGCGACAACGGATACGGTCCGTGTAACGGAAGATTCCATAAAAAAGTCAGTGCCGGGATGGTGTAATCGGTAGCCACGCAAGACTTAAAATTTTGTGGGCGCAAGCCCGTGCGGGTTCAAGTCCCGCTCCCGGCACAATGTAAAAACTCTTCAGATTTTTATCTGGGGAGTTTTTGCATTTGCCCCAGGGACTTGAAAAGGTTGCCTGCAACTTTATGAGCTGGAAGCGAAGTAAAGTGGCGACAACCTGTACCGAACATGTAATGTTCAAGTCCCGCTCCCCGGCACAAAATACAACTACCGCAAGCAATAGCTTGCGGTAGTTGTATTTTGTGCCGGGGAGCAAGCAAACTGCTTTGCTTGCGTGCGGGACTTGAAAGACGGAAACATGTCGCTCTGCGACAGTTGAGTCGGGGTCGCAAACACTTAGTAAATTTGGAACGAAGTGAACAAATATACTTAGTGATTTGCGACCAAGTCACGCCCCTACTAATACCTTGTTAATTTGGTCATAATCTTGTACACTTTGGCCCACAACTTAATACATTGCACCCTTAACTCAGTAGTGTCGCGCAAACTGCATCCCATGCACTTTGCCCTCATTAAGAACGCCGGGTCGTATGTACTAATACATAGCAATGCGCCCTTAACTCAGTTGGTAGAGTAGCTCCCTCTTAAGGAGACGGTCCAAGGTTCGAATCCTTGAGGGCGCACCAGAGCAAACAATAAAATACCATTCAAATGAATGGTATTTATTGTTTGGTATCTGCCCTGCGGCAGATACGTGCTCTGGTGCGAGACGGAGACATGTCGCCCTGCGACAGTGGGAGAAACAGTGTCTAAACACTGTTTCTCGGGTCGCGGAAATTTATGAAAGAAATTATCTGTGACCACAGAATCTTGGTGCGACCACCAACCCTGGCAAACCCCTATTTTCATGCTATACTCGTCGACACAGTAAAGTTTTCAAAGTGCGCGTGTGGCGTAATTGGTAGCCGCGTTAGTCTTAGGAACTAATGGAGCAATCCGTGGAGGTTCAAGTCCTCTCGCGCGCACTTTGAAAGGTTTACAAACAAAATGGAACTAATGGAGCAATCCGTGGAGGTTGAAACAGTTTGGGAAACTGTTTCAAAACCTTTTGCGATAGATTCGACCGGCGGGAGAATATATCCAAAAGGTGTACAGAATCTGTAAGATTCAAGTCCTCTTCGTACCGAAGCTGTATACCATTTGGCTCATTTACTCCCTTCGGTCAAAATAAGCTCAAATGGTCTTGCGCGGTGCCCCCGTCACCTCGCACGCGCGCACTCTCTTCGTGTTACTCTCATAAAAATAAATCCCTCGTTCTTATGAGGGATTTATTTATATTTATCTCAATCACTACTCAACATATTTTCACACTTATACCGTAATTCTCTCTGGGGTTGCAGCAACGTGGTTTTGGTCGTCACGACGAGTTCAGCCGTGACTGGCAACTCAGTCTCACATAGCTGAGCAAATACTTTCGTGTAGATTCTTGTCTCAGGATACATCGGCACATTACGTTCATTAAACGAAAGTGTCTGGAGGTCTATCCAGACCATACCACCATAAGCTAAAAACGCTGCATTTTCTAAAGCTGGACTTACCAATTTAGATGATACGAATACTTGGGCGTCAGTTATGTTCCCCGAATACAACGAATAGGATGGGTACGAATCCCAATACCCAAAAAAGCTGAAGGCAGGCATTACAAGAAAAAGTAAAATGATTACTTTATGAGGCAGAAAGTGCCTTACTCTAAATACGTTTTTAAAAGAAACATTAGCGGTCTTGTAATACAACAGCCACGCTGACGCCGCTATAGCTAAATTCCATGGCCAGACGACACTATTCCAACCATAACCAAGAGGTCCAAGTGTGATGAGAACGAATACCATCATGCAAATAACTCCAACCAAAGCAGCAAACCTAAATCGTTTTGTAAGCAATCCTATACCAATCCCTATTTCAATAAACGGGACAAATAATCCAAAACTCGCTGGTATTAAATTAAGAGAGGTCGGGAGAAACGCGGCAATTGGTTCTACCATCCAGGGAAACACCTCTTGGAAAAACATTGGGTTAATTTTCTGTAGCCCACTATAAAAATATATCCCCGCAATTAAAATCCGGAGGGTATTGAGAACCGCATTCGTCGATACCCTATCTCGCCACTGCCACGAATACACAGCAAGTGGCAGTAGCATAAACCAATACTGATAGAGCCATGGCTGAAGACGCAATTGATCAAACAGTACAAATACCGCCACAATACCCAATAGTCCACACAAGTAACGCTGTGGCCTAGGCGAAATCAAACTAACCAAGGCTAAACAAAACACCCCTATATACATTCCCCATTCAATTAACGGTGAGAGAATTGGAAGTCGACCAAAGACAGGTACCGCTGCAATACTATCCGTTTGCACCCACAAAGGAAACGACAGCGCCATACTGGAGAGTAGCCCCAGCAAAGCGACATTCTTCACCCAAAACAACCGGCTCGCGGGTCCGAAAATAAAGTGTCGGTTACGCGCCACAATACCGTACCCCACCGGCAATACATTCCGCACCACCGGCAGTCGTCCAATCCAGGTGATTCGTCGCCAATACTGCACCGTATCTAATATCTGCAGTATCGCCTCGGCGTTGGTATATACTGTCCCATCGGCACCAACGACATGCATTTCCTTCAGGACCGCTTCTCTGGTGAAGTCTGCAGGCAGTGAATCAATGATGACATCATGGAGTGCAAATAAGGTCTCGTCTTTGGCCGCGGTAGCTCCCACAAACGCCGTACACATTGGACAGCTCCCATCATAGTACACAGAGGTAATTCGCTTCGGATTAGACCCTTTCGTATCCATAATATCTCTACTCTAACACAACCAAGCCTGAGGACTATAAGGCACGAAATCGAGCTTTCTTGAACTGCGGCCGGCGGAAATACTGGTTGTAATATCGGGCAAATACTTTTTTCACACTAACCGGTAATTTATCAGACATTTCACACCGACCAGAACAATAGCCATGCCGCTTTGCTACACAATCATCACAGCCAAGAAACAAAACGTGGCAGATTTGATTTTTGCAGTGATAGTGGGTATCCGTTTTTTGTTTGCTACACAAATGGCAGTGTGAAATAACTTCATCGCCTACCCGTTCTCCTAATCGTTCATCAAAGACAAAGTTAGAACCGAGGAACTTATTCTCGAGCCCCTGTTCTTTCACTTGATGCGCATAGTCTATAATCCCACCCTTGAGGTGACGCACGTTTTCAAACCCATTATGCTTGAGCCACGCACTCGCCTTCTCGCATCGTATTCCACCGGTACAGTAAAGGGCAATTTTTTTGTTCTGATGGACCCGCAACAGAGACGGCGCGATTGCTAATTCTTCGCGGAAGGTATCAACATCCGGTTTAACCGCACCAACAAAATGACCAATTTCACTCTCATACGCATTCCGCATATCAACGACAATTGCATCTGGATCATCAATATACTCATTCATCTCAGCGGCAGTGAGGTACTCACCAGTGTTCGTGACATCAAAACTGGCATCATTAAGGCCATCAGCCACAATCTTTTCCTTTACTTTAATAGTTAGTTTATAGAACGAAGAGAAATCCTTTTCTGCAACGGCAATTTTATACAATATCCCTGACAATTCTGGCTGAGACTGAACCCAGGCATCAAGCGCAGTAAAATTTTCGCTCACCACATTCATCTGAGCATTAATCCCCTCGTGAGCGACGTAGACACGACCCAGACATTCAAACTGGGCAAGCGCATTAAGCAGTCGCAGGCGGAACGCTACCGGATCAGTAATTTTTACGTAACGGTAAAACGACAACGTCGTACGCGTGCGCACATCAGCCAAGATGGCAGCCCGCTTTTCATCGCGCGGTCGTGCATCACGAAATTGTCTTGGGGTTTCGAGATTCATATAAACTATTGTGCCGGAATGATACCGCGCAGTAACCAGCACCGCAACTCCAATATTCATCACTAACGCAGAACCTCGCCTTCTATACAGGTCTTGCCGGTACTCATGTCGCTCACGTTATGTACAACATCAAATTAACGTTGCTATTTATAGCTCGTTTAGCTACCCATAACTTGACTTTTAGAGTTATTTATGCTATTATAGTAGCAGAAGGGGCGACTACTGCCTGGACAAGTACCACTGCAGAAAACCCCAACCATACCGACGAGTCTCGCTCGTTGACAACATAAACACAAAGGAGCCATATCATGGCAAACGAACGGTTTAAGGGCTTTCTGACCGAAGGCATGCTTGCCCTCTCCCATGGAAACTCCATCTGGGACATGGTAACCGGATTATTCGGCAAAAAGGCTGCTGGCGCAGCTGAAACTGCCGTTGGCGGTTTTGGCAAAGGGTACGGTGACGAACACCAGCTTGAAACGCTGCATTCTGAACTCAAGCCAAAAGTGTTGGCTCGCTGGGGATGGTTCATAAACAAGAACTATAAGGGGCACACTGGCCTGCGTGCCATCAAAGCTGAGCGCAAACTGAAAGAGCTGCGACTCTTTATCACCAGCTGGGACCAAAAGGTCTCGATTGGTGAAAAGAAGACAACTGTCACTTCAGGCGCCAAAGACGCCGAACAGAAAAAGATCGAGGAGGTCAAACAGATTTTCTCGGTCAAAACAAACCACGCCAAGGATTGGATAATCAGTGTGGTGGAGATGATTGAAACCGCACCAAACGAAGAAGAGGGCTACCTTAAGGTGCTCAGCTACTTCGACTTGACGCAACTGCCACGCATGCCCGCTCCGGGCGAAAAAGACTACATCGACACCATCGAGGACTGGCAGAAGAGGATTCTCGGCGCCAACCCGACTGAAGGTATCAAACAACACATCAACAATTACGCACAGAAGATCGAGGAGAAGCCCAAAGGGTTCCTCTATCGCATCATGTCGCGTTTCAATCCATTCTGAAAGGAAACACCAATGACTACTCCTCCTCGTACCGGCACCGCACTTGTTGTAGCGTCCAACCCCCGTCCGGGAGTTGGACAAAACATCAGGAAATCCATCGGTCACGCCAACATCATGGGAATGGCCTTCACCACTTTCATCCTTATCGCCCTGGTCATCGTGACCTTGGTGATGTGGATTCTGAACGTCTTCGGCTTGATGGGAATCAACCTGATTCCCTTCTTCCTCGGCGCCATCGGAATCGTGGCCGTGTCGACCTCACTTGGGGCCGTTACTGCCGCGACCACCCTTGGTGGTGTTGCTGCCTTCCTCAACGATCGCGACATCTCGCAAGGTATGGCTGGCGGCATTTCCATGCTTGGCCGGGTCATCTGGGGATTGCTGCTCGGGTGGTTCATCATTGCGGGATTTCTCGCAACCTGGTCCTTCTCGAACAGCCCTGGTGCATTCTTCAATGTAGCAGCAGCGTCGCTCACCGCGATGGTACTGCTGCAGTTCTACCGGATCACCACGGGCAAGTGGCTCGTTGGTGGCGTCCTGATCTACTGTGCCGGGGTTGCCTTCTTGGCACTCGCGAGCACGTCGCCCACCCTCGTTCGGGTCGGCACCGTCATCGACGGGGCGACCGAATCGGTCGTCCAGACGCTCGAAGGAAAAGAAGACGGGGACTCTGTTTCTGCTCCCGCTTCAGCCACAACCAACTATGTACCCGTCGACCGCAAGGTTTACGGATACATCGCCCCGATTACTCTCGAGCCGGGGCAAGAATCGCTTGCAATTACCGATTTCATTGGCAGCTGCATCTACTGGGACGTAACTGGTGGACCCTACCCTACTCTCTTGTCAGCAGACAAGAACAACGTGTGGATGGTGGGATGGAAACCAGAACAACACCAGATCCGGTTTCGCAACGACAGCGAAGCTGTTGTCGTAATCAGCCCCGAACGGCGGATTGGTAGCAACAGCTGTCTTTAAGTTCTTCAGACGAATCGAAGGACCTTCAACCCCCCCCGCACGTGCCATCTTGGCCAGCGGGGGGTTTCTTTTTTACACTATGGGGTAAAACAGCCACTTAATGTCGGATCATCAGCGCAATTTAATTCACGATCTAGTCCAAAAGTGTTGGCAGCTACTGTTAGGATCGTGTACGCCATAAGCATCACGAGCATACCAATAATACCGTAGAGGATATGCCGCCTTCCGTCTTCTCGACCAGATGGATTATCAGCATTGACGACAAAAATAAAACAGCCATAAAGGAAGACGAGAAGAGCAATCGTTGTAAGCAAAACAATTACCGGGAAAAGAATAATTTCATTAAACTGAAAAACAAATTCGGCAGTTTCGGCGGCTCCAGGGCTCGCAGCGTAGGCGGTCGTAAATATCATAGTATTTAGTATATCAGCGAAACTAGCACAAAAAAACTGCACCCTGTGCAGTTTTTTTGAATTCTTCGCCGTACCAGCTTACGGTACCGTCGGTCCTGTCGGTGGTGTAATTGGTCCCGCCGTATCAACTCCGATGAGGTCAACCAAGAAGTTAACAAGTCCCCAGAAGATAACAATGAGTACAAATCCAGCCAAAGCATAGATAATCAAACTCTTGCCTGATTCTTTCGCTTCATCATTGGCACCGCCAAGGATAAAAAATTTGAACATACCCCACACAAACACGAGGAAAGCGAGGGCAAGAACAAACGGAATCAAATACGTATTGATAATATCAACGAGACCAGAGATGGTTGTTCCGAGATCACCCGCAGAACCGTCCACAATCTGTGCTGAAGTAATCGCAGGCACAACCGCGAGGGCAAATACACCTAATAATGACAGAATTTTTTTCATGACGTAATTAATTAAATAAAATATTAATTCCCTACAGTATACACTAAAAAACGTTTACCATAAAGGGTTTTTAGGGGGCTGTGTACAACTTTAGCCGGCCAACGTTGATTGAAGAAACGACAGGATTCCCCAGATACTAATCATTATAAAAACCACCACAAAGCCTACAAAGGCAATCATTTTGCCATCACTTCGCCGCGTTTCATCATCAGCGTGAATTATCCAGGCGTCAATCAGTTTCCACACGATAAATAAAAACGTGATTGCAATTAACAGCGGGATAAACTGGTTGATGAGACCAATGATAAAGTTTACGAGTTCTGCTAAAGTAGTAGGAGTTGAAGGGGTCATGGAGTAGTATTAGAAAATTGTCCAACGACGTTTGCAATAATCTCACTGAGAGCCACCGCACCAAGCACTAAGACGCCGCCGATAATCGCATAGGTAAGCGCTCGCGTTGCTTCCTCGACCTGGGACGCGTTACCGCGCGCCGTCACGTATTTGAAACCAGCCAGAATGATAAAGAACACAATGATTGGAATCATCAAAATAATAACGATATTGAGAATTGCAACAAGTAGGTCTTGAATAGTATCTACCGAGAGATAGTTCTCCATTCGTACCGAGCCTGCGCCGCCACCGCCAGTACCACCACTGCCTGCACTACCGCCACCTGTCCCTTGTGCATATACTGATTGTACAGAAAGCAGAGCTAGTAGCCCTAAGAAATAAATTTTTGAAAAAAATGTTTTAACCATACTATTTATACACATCACGCAACCGTCCAACCGCATCTACTGCAGCATCGCTCGGCCGGGCTCGGTTTGCGAGAACATCCTCCACCATTTGTGTAAAGATGTCATTGGCTACTTGCGGTTCCGGGTTGAGCCAGCCGCGCGCTACAGTTGCAGCGCTGTAAATTACTCTACCATACTCATCATTTGAACCACTACTTAATCCAGAGCGACTAGCCGGCGCCATCGTGAGATTATTGGCCAAGAGAACGCTATTAGCTGGCTTGGTCAGTTCATACATCGTCTGTACTGCTCCAGCTGGATTCTGGGCTGACCGCAATAAGGTAAAGCCATATACGGTACCATACGTACGCCGGACAGTGGCGGCGGCTCCTTGTGGTACTTCGGCAATGTCGAAATTTAGGTTCGGATTATCAACGGCAATATCACGAGCTTCGCTCCCCTTGCCAAAGTACAAAGCAAGCTCCTCGCCTAAAAATTCTTCTCGGTCGTTCCCTTGGGCCCGATTCCAACTATAGAGTGGGTTACTCGGACTCGCAAAATTTGTATAGAACGTGACCGCATTTTGAAGCGGCACCCCGATGCCACTCAGACTTTGATTGAGTTGAATACGGTAGTTATTTCCCACTTGAACAACCAGCCCACTCCCCCCCTGCAAAAATAGCATTGAGATTATGTCAAAGGCGTTGGTTACGTTACGATACTCCCCAAACGCGAGCGGACTTCGGATTATATTTCTCCCAAAATCACGCTCAACGAGACTCGGAACTAACTCATTGACAACTGACTCCCACGTAGCCGGAGGGTTGATAAAATTTTTGGTACTGAGGATATCGCGATTAAAGTATAGCACTAATGGATCAACTGCTGCCGGGAACGCATAGATACCATCCGGTAAAATAAAGATCTCGGATCCATCAATAAAATTTCGCTTAAAATCCGGCACGGGAAGGGTTTGTTCAGACAGGGGTTGGATTTTGCTCCGATACTGGAGGAGTTTTTCGTGGGGTAGGAAAAGAATATCTGGACCGCGATTTTCAGCTAGCGCATTAATAACCTCATTATCAAAGGTGCGCGCATCCTTTTGCACGTAGGACACTACTTCAAAATCTTCATTAACGTCTTGAATCCCGTCAAACACGGCTTGAAAGGCGGCCTGTGGCTCAGTACCCCAAATAACGACCGAAGTACCAAATTGGGGCGGAAGCTTATTGTTGCTCATGTTGGGGTTGGCCATCAAATATAACGCCACGAGAATAAGCGCACTAAAGATACACACCAACGCTAATTCAAAAGGACGCAGCTTCATCATATAACCCGAAAGGCTAGCCCATAATGATATTCACCCGCCGGGTATTCACGCTCAAGCACAAAACCGCAGGATTCAAAAAGATTGATAGCGACTTGTTTACAAACCACACAATTTGGATGGGGACCAACGCCCCCAAAAGACTCCTCCCAATCAACGACGTAGATTACACCACCAGTCCGCAGGGTCCGTCTTTTTTCCTGGATAGCTTTTTCTTTTTGTTCAAGTTGAAATAAAGTATTTACTAGAATCGCCACATCGAGTGTCTCGTCGGCAATTTTTATTCCCCGGTCAGCTTCGATATCACACCAAAGAGGATCAACATTATGGTAGCCTTTTTCTCGAATTAAGGTGCCAATTTTATCTACCAAGGTTCGTTGTATTTCGCACGCATACACCCGTCCGCGGGGTCCAACTTTTTTAACCAAGTGTGGGACATATTCACCGGCCCCAGCGCCAAAATCTGCTACCAAATCTCCATCACGAACATGAAAATGACTCACGATTAATTCAGGTACTGCAAAACGGCTCCGGGTAGTTACTGTCATACGTCTTTATTATATCGTAGATTCAGAAAATGTACGCAAATCGCTGTGCAGAGCCCTAAAACATCATCATCCTGCAGGCACTAAGCCTTGCAGGATGATGATGTTCATAGTGAGTTAATTGTCTTGAAAGACAAAGAATGTGAGTTTTTAACTATTTCTAAAACGAGTCAGATTCTAGGCGACGAGTTACGAAGAGGCGAGTCGTACTTTTTGTACGGTGAGCATCTGAGTGACGAAGTCAACAACGAAGCTGGCCGTTTTTGGAATAGTTTAGCTTTGTGCTGCTACGAAGACAATGGAGGCAATAGAATCCCCCGCCCGCATCTTCATTACTCGGACTCCTTGGGTCTGACGACCTAATGTTGGAACGTCCTTAAGCGGTAATTTAATTACCTGCCCTTTCTTACTCATAATCACGAGCTCACCTTCCGTTCGCTCCTCGCCACCAATCACGTTAGCTCCGACGATAGTGCCGGTTTTATCAGTTACTTTTGCCGTTTTGATGCCGGACCCGCCACGCTTCTGCACTTTGTACTCTTTAACGGGCGTCGTCTTTCCATACCCATGTTCGGTCACCACGAGAATCTCCATATCTTTAGCGCCCTTCTTTATAACATCAGCAGAAACAATACAATCACCCTTACCGAGTTTCATCGCCGCCACACCACTTGCAGTCCGACCCATTTCACGAACGTCACTCTCTTTAAAGCGAATCGCCTGTCCTTTCTTAGTAACCAGAGACGCTTCGTCACCCTTGCCGACAAACATAGCAGTAATGAGCGAATCATCATCTCGCAGCGTAATAGCAATGAGTCCACTGCGGCGCACGTCTTTAAACGCAGCGGCATCTGATTTCTTTGCAATACCATTTTTTGTCACCATCATAAGACTCCATTCTCCTGTCCACTCTTCTTTCCGTACCGCTAATACTGAGGTAACGCGCTCTTCGGCACTCATACTGAGGAAATTCATGATGGACTTACCCTTGGTCGCCCGACGACCTTCAGGTATTTCATACATCTTGCTCTGATAGACCTTACCTTTATCGGTAAAGAAGAGGAGGTCACTATGGGCTGAGGTAGTAATCAAACTTGTCACCACGTCTTCTTCTTTGGTATTGAGGTCAATCACGCCGACTCCGCCTCGTTTCTGGGTCCGATATTCGTCCGGATTCGTTCGCTTGACGTAGCCGCCGGCAGTTAACACCAACACACTCTCATCATCGGGAATCAAGTCTTCTTGACTCATCATTTTTACTCCCCCTTTCACAATTTTGGTACGTCTATCATCACCGAATTTCTCCGCAATCTCCATCAGTTCTGACTTCACGAGCGCCAACATCTTCGCCTTACTCTTGAGAATGGCTTCAAGCGCCTTGATTAACTTCTGGACCTCAGCTAATTCGTCTTCGATTTTTTTACGTTCAAGACCAGCGAGCTTTTGCAAGCGCATATCCAAAATCGCCTGCGCCTGAATAGCCGAGAATTTAAATTCTTTCATCAAGGCAGCATGGGCGGTAGGCACATCTTTCGAGGCCCGAATAAGTTTTATAATTGCATCAATGTGGTCAAGTGCTTTTTTGAGACCAAGCAAAATATGTTCGCGGTCTTGCGCCTTTGTTAAATCATATTGGGTGCGACGACGCACGACTTCAGCCCGGTGCTTCACGTACTCTTCAAGAATCAGCTTGAGCGAGACCGTCTGCGGCACACCGTCAACCAGTGCCACCATGTTGTAATGGAAAGTGTCCTCGAGCTGCGTATGTTTGTAGAGTTTATTTAAAATGGTCTGTGGCTGAGCGCCTGATTTCAGGTCAATCACCACGCGAATATCATTCGTTGATTCGTCACGCATCTCACGGATACCTTCAATCTTTTTATCACGCACGAGATCTGCAATTTTCTCTTGCATGTCGGCCTTGTTCACCCGGAATGGAATCGAGGTAATAATAATAGAAAATGCTCCTTTTTTGTCTTCAACGATTTCGGCCTCCCCCCGCACGACCACACCGCCACGTCCGTGGGTATAGGCATGCTGGATATCTTTCTGATTAAAGGCAACGGCGCCTAGTGGAAAATCAGGACCTTTTACAAACTTAAGCAAATCATCCGTCGTAGCTCCAGGATTATCAATCAAATATTCCACGGCAGCAGATATTTCACGCAAGTTATGCGGTGGAATATTCGTCGCCATCCCAACTGCAATACCTAAAGTTCCCATCAATAAGAGGTTCGGGACAGCAGCTGGCAATACAATCGGTTCTTGTTTACTGCCGTCAAAGTTAGGTCTCCAATCAACCGTATCTTTCTCGAGATCACGCAACATTTCTTCGGCCAAGCGTGACATCTTGGCTTCGGTGTATCGGTACGCCGCGGCCGAGTCTCCATCAATTGACCCAAAGTTTCCTTGCCCTAACACGAGAGGGTAACGCGTTGCAAATGGTTGCACCAATTTTACCATCGATTCATACACAGCGGCGTCTCCATGCGGGTGAAAGTTACCGAGCACATCTCCTACGACGGTTGCTGATTTTTTGAATTTACCACCAGCATTAAGTCCGTTTAACCGCATCGAATATAAAATACGTCGGTGTACTGGCTTTAATCCATCACGAATATCAGGCAGCGCTCGTTGCGTAATTACCGACATCGCGTAGTCGAGGTATGACGACTCCATTTCGGAGGTGATACTTTGGGCAACAATACCCCGCTCAGGCAAAGGGATAGCTTCGGGGGCGATGGTCTTCTTCGGCATAACTGAAATTACGAGTTACCTTTAAATAATGGCGCTAGTATACCACATTAGGGAGTACTTGTTGAGACGCGCTCAGTCGATGTTGTGCCTATCAGAATGGTAACGGGGAGATTTTCTAGTTCAGGGGAGAAATACGGAGTACTCGAGGCATTAACCGACGCAACGTTCTCGGGACTGAGTTGGAAGTTAATAGCAGTATTGGTACCCGTGGCGCTCGTAGTCGCTAGCATTACTCCTTCGAGAGTAATCGGTGGTGGGGTAAATTTCGAACGAAACTCAGCCCAGATACCACCAAAAGGGGCGGTGGTACTCGCCCCGGCGACCGCTGCAATATCGGTAGACTGCAATTTTGACGGCAAGGACAATGACCACACCCCACCAATCACGAGCGTACTGACAACCGCAAATAATAATGCGTATTGATCACGAACTGGTTTTGATTTTTGGCGAATGACATCGAGCGTTTGAAATAACATAATTAAGACGCCCAAAAAATTACTTACACCGATAACACCATCACGTCACCCTCCATTTCATTTACATCTTTTTTCTTCAAGGTCAGCTTGTCAACTGGACTCACAGTACTTCCCATTTCTTTCAAAAAAGCCGTGAGGGAGGTCTTGTCGTAATGCATCGGGATAATTAACTTAGCCTCAAGCTTAAGGGCTAATTTAGCTGCCTGCGGGACCTCAAGGACGTCTCCTCCTCCAACCGGCACAAACAACACATCTACGTCGCCAAATTCACCGAGGATCTTGGGGTCAATTTCCGGTGTACTGAGGGCGCCTAAAAATACAAGATTCATATCCTCGAGTTTCACCTGATAAATCGTGTTATAACGTTCAACCTTGTCGTACGTTGTTTTTACTCCATAGCCACGCGCGACCACATCACCAATTTCATATTCTCCCGGGCCAGAGACTACAAAGGGCTGTTTATTCCCCAACGCCACCTGATCAGCGCCATTAAAATCGGGGTGATTCATTGAAATAAAAGCCACATCTGAACCGAATTTCGTAGAAGCTAATTTTGATGACTTACTGACTGGGTCAAAGGCCAAAGTGGTGTTTCCAAAGGAAACCCGAAATGCCTGCCCACCGTGATGTGTGATTACCATAATGTGAGTAGTATACACGGAATAGAGAATATTGAATATTGAAAAGCCAACTTCAAACACTGGACACATACCCTTTTCTATACTATTATTCCCCAACTTCGTAAGAAGATTATTAGTTTCCTAGCGGCACACGTTAACCCTGGACTCATGAACAACGGCCCTCATCCACCTGGTGGATGAATTGCGAAACGGTTGTCCAGACGCGTGTCGTCGGAATAAACACATATATAGAATATGTCTGAAGAAACTGTTGTCGGTACCGGAATAATGGCGACCCTGTCAGCCACCATTCCAGACGCCCCTAAAGAAGGATCATTAGTAGAAGGAACGGTATCAGCCATTGGCCGCGCCCGCGTCTATGTAGAGCTCGCACCATTTGGTACTGGTCTCATTTTCGGTCGTGAATACATGAATGCCCGCGATATTCTGCGAAAAGTCAGTGTTGGAGACACGATTGCAGCCAAAGTCGTTGACGTAACGAACGAAGATGGGTACATCGAATTATCACTCAAGGAAGCCCGCCAAGCGCTGATTTGGGCTGATGCTGAAGAGGCAGCCAAAAAAGGCACCATCCTCAGTCTCGAAGTTAAAGAAGCCAACAAAGGTGGGCTTATCATTGAATGGCAGGGTATCCAAGGCTTCCTCCCAGCGTCACAGCTCGGTAGTGACAATTACCCACGCGTTGATAATGGCGATAAGGATAAAATCCTCTCTGCGCTTAACTCCCTCATCGGCAAACACTTAAGTGTCGTCATTATCACAGCTGACCAAAAGGAGCACAAACTTATCTTCTCTGAAAAGGGACCACAAGAAAAAGAAGAGAAGGAGGTAAAAGTTGGTAAGTACGAAGTTGGGGCCGTCTTAAACGGTGAAGTAACCGGTGCGGTTGACTTCGGAATCTTCGTGAAAATTGAACAAGGTCTTGAAGGACTCGTCCACATCTCTGAGCTCGATTGGGGCTTAGTAGAAGACACCCGCGCCCTCTACAAAGTTGGTGACAAGGTAAAAGTGAAAGTAATCGAAGTAAAAGACGATAAGATTTCACTTTCCATCAAACAACTCCGTGAGAATCCATGGACCGAAGCCTCAGGTAAATTCAAGAAGGATCAGGTCGTACCAGGTGTTGTAATTAAGTACAACAAGCACGGCGCCCTTGCATCTATTCAAGAAGGGGTTGCTGGACTCGTCCACATCTCTGAGTTTGAAACTGAGGAAAAGATGAAAGCAGCGCTTTCGCTTGGTAATGTATACCAATTCAAGATTTCACTCTTTGAACCAACTGAACAACGAATGACTCTCTCATTCAAAGAAGCCAATCCGGTAAAATAACCAACAAAAAAGACCCCGCACGCGGGGTCTTTTTTTGTATCAAAAAATCTTAGTTGTACTGATTCATAGCCAGAACATAGCCTCCTTCAATAATTGTTTTGAGCGCGGCCGTACCTGTAGTAAGCACGCCTGAAAGTACTTCGTCTTCACGTCGTGAAAAGACACCCAACACATGGCGCTCTAAGGCAGCACCACCTTTCGGTCGTTTAATTTCTCCCTTATCCCACGGCCAAATACCTGATTTTGCAATACCAATGCGCACGCGAATGAAATCTTTGGTACCAATACTGTTGATAATTGAGGTGACACCATTATGTCCACTACTTCCCCGTCCGAATGAGATTTTTACCTCGCCTAAGGGAATATCAACATCATCACACACCACCACCAGGGTCGCTTCAGCACCTTTTGGCACTAATTTGCGCACTGCGGTACCGGAATGATTCATAAACGTATCTGGATATAACAGAGTGATTGGTACACCAGCTACATTTCCTTCTGCAACTCGACCACTCACATGACGAGCAGCAATGGCGTGAGGCAGATTATTTTTTTTACTGAAATCGTCGAGGACAAGCCAGCCAATATTATGTCGCGTGTGAGCATATTGCTCGCCCGGATTTCCTAAACCAACGATGTAGTACATAGAAAAAGCATACCACAATTATGGGACGCGTACTGTATACAAAATAATTTTATATGGTGAGTGGCGCAAGTTTGCGTCGCATATTTTTATCACGTATAC
This sequence comes from Candidatus Kaiserbacteria bacterium, assembly GCA_031430855.1. Lineage (GTDB taxonomy): Bacteria > Patescibacteriota > Minisyncoccia > Phycocordibacterales > UBA918 > OLB19. The sequence goes on along the minus strand of JANPCG010000013.1, from coordinate 68,521 downwards.
TAGTAAAAATTTCACGTTATGAATTTGTTCTCTTCTCGAAAAAATCAGCAGCACGATGAAAATGTCATCAGCGAAACGAACGGAGAAACGACTTTGACTCAGACAGTCTACTCAGAAAACCCCTTGATTGAAATACTACGATTTTCACTCATTGCGCTCATTATCGTCGTGCCGATTCGAATGTTTGTAGCACAGCCATTTATCGTTTCCGGTGCTTCGATGGAACAAACCTTCCACACTGGAGAATATTTAATTGTTGATCAACTGACCTACCACGCACGCACCGCGAAACGTGGTGAAGTAATTGTATTCCGCTATCCCAAAGACCCATCAAAGTTTTTTATTAAACGAGTAATCGGGGTACCAGGAGACACTATATCAATTGAAGGCAACACCGTCCGCATCACGAACGCCACTTACCCTAACGGGTTTATCCTCGATGAGCCATACATTGCCAAAATGACCCCCGGACCAACCATTACCGAAAAATTAGGAGAACGCGAGTACTTCGTGATGGGTGATAACCGAGACCAGAGTTCTGATTCGCGCGTGTGGGGAGTCCTCCAAGAAGATCGAATTGTTGGCCGCGCGTATGTCCGACTTTTCCCTCCCAAAGAATTTGACTACCTCCCTGGAGTTACCACACCAGCCGTGATTACTAGTTCACCATAAGTCACCAACACTATGCGTACCGAATGTAGTCCAACAGAATTTTTAAGAATTGCGGCCCATACCGCCGAACACTTTGGTTTCAAAACCGTAGAGGCATTACGTAAAGATCCATTATGTAAAGACTGCACCACCTCTTTGCCACACTCCATCATTGAGGCTGACAATGAACTTGACGCCGTCCAAGGACTGATGACACGCGGCCTGGCGCAATACTGCGACGAGAGACTGCACGCGCTTGGTGGACCGGTACTCCTATATTCAATCGACACTTCGGACCAGAACGGTGAAACCGCTGTCGCTTTTCATATTTTTAATGTCAGCAAAAGTATCGCCGAAGCAATTCTGATTCAAACCAGCCGGGCGCTCGCTAACGAACTTGGATACACTGATCACACCATCCGCATTAACTCACTTGGTGACACTGACTCAATGGTACGATACAGTCGTGAATTAACAAATTTCCTCCGAAAACGACTCGACCTGATGCCAGACACGTCGCGCGAACTGATGAAGCAGCATGCCCTCATTGCACTCCAAGACCTTGTGACGCAAGGACACGATCTCGCCTTTAAAAGCCCCAACCCACTCGAGTACCTGAGCGATCAGAGTCGAAAACATTTTCGAGATATTATCGAATATCTCGACATGAGTGAGACGCCGTATGAAATTGACCCAAAAATGCTCGGTCATCACGAATACTACTCGGACGCACTCTTTTCACTCGATATCCCTCACGACGTTGATACTGAACCACACGCACTCTTAATCCGGGGTGGGCGCTTTGATACCTTTGTCGAACGAAAGACGCGTAAGCGTACTCCAGCAGTCGGAGCTGTCGCCATCTTGCGTGAGCAGAAGGCTCCGGCTCGGACTCCCCGCTTTAAGCTCTCAACTCCAACCGTTTCCATTATTCAACTCGGGTTTGGCCCCAAGGTCCGCAGCTTGATGATTATTGATGAATTGCGCAAAGCCGGCATCTCGGTCTTCCAAGACCTGGCGAACGATTCTCTCTCGGCCCAACTACGTGATGCTGAAAAGCGTGGTGTAAAATACGTCGTCATTATCGGACAAAAAGAGTTTGTTGACGGCACTGTCATCCTGCGCGATATGGACGCCCGCAAACAAGAGCCCATCCCCCACGATCAACTGGTCCGAAAACTCAAGAAAAACTCCCCGGTTGCTGCGTAAAATAGAAGCAAAAGAGACCACCCGATAGCTCGGGTGGTTTTTTATAGAGATAAATTAATTAATTTCATTCAAAAACGCACCAGATACGAGTGAGCGAGCGTTTAGCTCGCGCAAGGCTCATTTAGCCGCCTGCCAGCTGAAAGCGCAGCCAAGGCAGCAAATGAGTAGACCGTTCCTGTAAGAAAGGCCAGCAATTTGAGCTTGAGCCGTATTTAAATACGGTGAATGTGATAATTGCACAGCCAACAAAGTAGATAGTGCGTTTTTGAATGAAATTTGTTGCGTTTTTTGAGCGGAAATGATACTATCTTGCCCACATATGGCAATAAACGTAGAAGTCGTAAAAAATAACAACGAGAGTAGCGCAAACGTAATGCGACGCTTCCAGAAGCGTGTGCAGGGAGCAGGTATTATCCGTAAAGTCCGAGATGGTCGGTACCATGAACGAGTCAAGAGTAGCAACGTCCAACGATTTGCGAAACTCAAGAAAATTGCCAAGAAAGAGACATACGAAAAGCTTCTCAAACTCGGTAAAGTTCAAGAACAAACTCGCGGCACACGACGCTAACCTCATAGATAACCCCACTCACAGCAGTGGGGTTATCTTATGTCATAAAACGTGACATACTACGTACTATACGCATGTCCCCTATGCCACCTTTTTCTTTATCTCACACCGTTAAAAGTTATCCCACCTGGCCCTATGAGACCATGAAAAATGACATACTAGGTAAACGTTATACCCTCTCTCTCAGCTTTGTGGGACCAACCCGGGCCCAGAAACTCAATCAGACATATCGAAAAAAAGACTACACTCCAAACGTCCTCTCTTTTCCACTAGATGAAACTACTGGTGAGATAGTCATTTGCCCTAATATCGCAGTTAAAGAGGCACATGAATATAACCTCTCGGTACCTGGATATATCGCGTTTTTGTATATTCATGGTCTCTTGCACCTTAAAGGCCATGACCACAGCCCCGAAATGGAACGATTAGAAAAACGGTTTGTACATAAGTATGACGTCACATAAGATACATCGAATACCACCATGTCAGAACACATCATCACCGGAATTGACGTCGGCACCTACCAAGTAAAGGTAGCGATTGTTCGTGTGGCAAAATTACGAGATGAACGTGGTCTCCCTCAAATAATTGGCACCGGATACGCCGAGAGTCGCGGGCTCCGTAATGGCTACATCATCAACGAGACGGACGTCATTCGCAGTATCAGGAGTGCCGTGGCTCAAGCAGAGAAGGCGGCGGGTGTATTAGTTAAAAAGGCTTACCTCTCTATCGGGAGTATTGGTCTCGATGAGATTGTCTCAACCGGTGAAGTAATTACCTCGCGCGCTGATTCCGAAATTACCCAAATTGATATTGAAAAAGCAGCTAATGATAGTGAGGAACGAATCATTGACCATATTCCAAATCGAAAAATTATTCATGCTATTCCCCTGCGCTACCGCGTTGACGGTGAAGAAGTAATGGGTAAGCCTCAAGGCATGCGCGGCACAAAACTTGAAGTTGATACGTTGTTTATTACCACCTTTGAACAACACTTAAACGACCTCATTGGCGCAGTTGAACGAACAGGAGTTTATGTCGAGGATGTGATGGCTTCGCCCTTAGCAGCGAGTTATGTGATCCTCTCAAAGACACAAAGACGTGCCGGCTGCATCATGGCCAACATCGGCGCCGAAACCGTCTCCGTGGTGGTATTTGAAGATATGACACCCATTTCACTTAAGGTCTTCCCAATTGGCTCAAACGATATCACGAACGATATCGCCCTCGGCCTCAAGATTCCGTTAGAGGAAGCAGAGAAAATCAAGCGAGGCAATATGACCACCACGAACTACCCCAAGAAAAAGCTTGAGGAAATCATTAATGCTCGCCTGGGAGACATCTTTGAACTCATTGATATCCATCTCAAAAAAATTAAAAAGGATGGTCTCTTGCCCGCTGGAATTATTTTAACGGGCGGAGGATCAACTACTCTTGGAATCCAAGAATTAGCACGCACCAGTCTTAATTTACCAGCCCGAATTGCAACTCTTGAGGTTGGCAAAAATACCAAGGTTCGCGATGCCTCCTGGGCGGTTGCCTACGGTCTCTGTATGATTGGCGCGAGCGATGGCGCTGACACAACAGCTATTGGCGTCGTCAAACAAACCAAGAAATCAGTCCTGGAGTGGCTCAGTCAGTTCCTTCCATAACGTTTTAACAAATACGTCAAACACACACAAGTGAGAGCTGTCAATATGTGACAGCTCTAGTAATTCACTGTATGATACCACTACTTAACAGTCGCGACGCTGTAGGACTGGAGGTATTACATTTTTTATCACTATTTATTTATGGAACAAATAAAATCAGACGTTGAATCTTTTGCACGAATCCGAGTCGTAGGAGCCGGGGGTTCAGGCAACAATGCCGTGAACTACATGGTGGGCGCTAAAGTGAAAGGAGTAGAATTTATTGCCATTAACAGTGATGCGCAAGACCTTCACCACTCGCTCGCCAAGAAAAAAATCCACATTGGTAAGAACCTTACCCGTGGTCTTGGAGCTGGTGGTAATCCCGACATGGGACGTCGTGCTGCCGAAGAAACCCGTGAAGAAATCAATAATGCCATCAAGGGTTCTGACATGATTTTCATCACCTGTGGTATGGGTGGTGGAACCGGAACTGGAGCTGCTCCCGTAATTGCAAAGATCGCACGAGAGAGTGGTGCCTTGACGGTTGGTGTGGTCACTAAACCTTTCCTCTTTGAAGGACAAGAACGAATGCGTTTGGCTCTTCAGGGTATTGAAGAACTTAAAAAGGAAGTTGATGCTCTCATCATCATTCCTAATGATCGCCTCCTTGCAATTGTTGATAAAGAAACCACCGTTCAAAATGCGTTCCAACAATGTGATAACGTCCTCAAACAAGCGGTGGAAGGTATCTCTGACCTCATCACGATGCCTGGTATCATTAACGTCGACTTTGCCGACATCCGTTCAGTTATGGAAAATGCCGGTTCAGCCCTCATGGGTGTTGGTGTTTCCACTGGTGAGAAGCGCGCTGAAGAAGCGGCTCAATCAGCTATTAACTCTCCCCTCCTTGAAGTCTCAATCACCGGAGCGAAAGGCGTCCTATTTGCGATTGCTGGTGGTGACGATCTCGGAATGCTCGAGATTCAAGATGCAGCACGCGTAATTACTGAATCAATTGACCCACAAGCACGCGTAATCTTTGGAGCTATTAAAGACGAGAAGCTTAAGAAAAATGAAATCAAGGTGACCGTTATTGCTACCGGCTTCCCGGAAGAAATGGCTCACAATCATGCCATCTCGAGGCGAGCTCCGATGGCAGCACCAATGGAACCTGAAGTAGAAGAGAAGGCTCCTGATACCCGGGGACGAATTTTCAATTCACTCACCAATCCACGACGTGACGTCGAAGAGGCACAGACGCCAATTGCTCGAGTAGAGACTATGGAACCAAAGCCAGAGCTTCCCCGTCGCGACCCAAAGCCCGTTGACCCAATTGATGAGGAAGAGGACGATTGGGGGGCAGTACCTGCATTTCTGCGGCGAAGCAAGCTGAAATAAAAGGCACTGCCGGCCGCAGCGATACGAGGCGAAGCCGAGACAGCAAGGCGGGGTCGCGAGCACTTATCAGAAGGGGAGTGAAACGAACCATTATGATTAGTGACTCGTGACCGGTGCCGGCTTTCTTGCGTCGATCAAAACTTAAATAAGTTTTGACTAGCAAGAAGCCGGAACGGCGAGGCGGAGCGATGTGAAGGGCTATTACTAATGCCCTGAACCAGCCCGCCGGGGTCGCAAGTACTTACTAGAATCAGAGCGTAGCGAATGATTATGGTTAGTAACTTGTGACCGGTGCCGGTATTTCTTTCCAAAAATCTTCAGACCAAGAAACCCAGCCCACCCGGCTGGTTTTCTTATTCCCACATCCCTCTCATCAAAATATGCTAAACTACTCTTCACTTAGCAATTTCAGTTTTTGTATGTACGATTTGATTATCATTGGTGGTGGACCAGCCGGAATTTCAGCTGGAGTATACGCAGCGCGCAAACGACTTAAAACTCTTTTTATCACGACTGACTGGGGCGGACAGAGTACAGTCTCCGTTGAAATCCAAAACTGGATAGGAACCCCTGCCATAGCCGGAACCAAACTCGCAAACGATTTAAAAACTCACCTCGAAGCCTACGCTGATGGATATGTCACGATTACTGCTGGCCGCACAGCGCAGCACCTATTAAAAGAAAGTGATGGGACATTTACGGTCACGCTAGACAACAGTGAAACTCACACTGCCCGAGCAATTTTGATTGCAAGCGGTTCGAGTCGCCGTCGTCTCGATGTACCCGGCGCTGATGCCTTTGAACATAAAGGAGTGACCTACTGCGCCAGCTGCGACGGTCCGATTTTTGCAGGACAAGACGTCGCCGTAATTGGTGGCGGTAACGCCGGTTTTGAAACCGCCGCGCAACTTCTTGCCTACGCGAAATCTGTTACCCTACTCCATAAAGGCCCTGCCTTTAAAGCTGACGCGGTCACCACCGAAAAAGTTCTCGCTCACCCTAACATGCGTGCCCTCTTAAATGTTAAACCAACTGCTGTAGTAGCCGAAAAATTTGTAAATGGACTCACCTACACCACAGCTGAAGGGACAACTGAAACCCTCCCAGTCACTGGAATCTTTGTTGAAATTGGCATGATTCCAAATACCTCATTTGCTAAAGACGTGGTAGCGCTTGATACCTACGGTCGGATTGAAATTGATCCCTGGACTCAAAAAACCGCGACTCCGGGAGTATGGGCTGCCGGTGACTGTACTAATGTTAAATACCACCAAAACAACATCTCCGCAGGTGATGGTGTCAAGGCGCTAGAGGATATCTACGTCACGCTGATGGCCCATTAATCTAAGCATAAAAAGCAAAACGCTTCCCAAGGGAAGCGTTTTGCTTTTGTACAACGTAGAGATTTGGCTTGCATGCCCCAACCCAAAAGAGTTTTAGTATGGAGAAAATCACCACCATGCAAACCTGCAATAAGCATCTCACATAGGAAACTCTCGTCAATAAAGTATAAAACCCATATTTTTAATAGTACCTGTGTATATCATGGGGAAAAGCCAGAGGATAACTAGGGGTAAAACTAGGTATATAAATAGCTGTATAACTGTTAGTGAAATCTGCCTCCAAATTCCGAAATATTTGCCCGCAATGTTATACTTGTTAGCTATACGCTTGGAAGCGTGTCTGAGCTGGCTGAAGGTACCGCTCTCGAAAAGCGGCAGGGGTGAAAGCTCCTCGGAGGTTCGAATCCTCTCGCTTCCGCAGGAATTTGAAACGTCAGTTTCAAAAGAGGATTTGAAGACCTTAAGTACATCGCACGGAACGGAGTGGGTACGATACGAAAGGTGTACCGAACATGTAATGTTCGAATCCTCTCGCTTCCGCAACAGAGAAAACTTGTCCTTATGACTAGCTTTTTTTGACTTTTTTGGTATTATAGTGCGCACCTAAGGAATGAAGTTACAAACCCTAGGAATTAGGGTCCCATCGTCTAACGGTTAGGACATCAGGTTTTCATCCTGAAAATCGGGTTTCGATTACCCGTGGGATCACGCGTACAAAAACGAGCATTCACATCTGTGAATGCCGTTTTTGTTGCGTGATCCCACGAAAAAGACATCTGCGTGTCTTTTGCGGTAATCGAAACGCCGGAATGATATAGCTTTGCTATGAATGAGGCGTGTCCCGCGGCACCTGCTAGATTTTGAATGAAATGAAAAAATATAGCTTGGTGACCGTCAGGATCATTACCCGTGGGAACACAACGGCAGATTAGAAAATACCCCAGCAAATGCTGGGGTATTTTCTAATCTAGCAAGTGACCTGCGTCACTTGCGGGCCGTTGTGATAACCGCAGCGATGTTTCTTTTTCATTTATAGAAAAAAGAAACCGTCGGAGAAACAGTGTCTAAACACTGTTTCTCGGGTCGAGAACACTTAGTAGATTTGGAACGCAGTGAACAAATATACTTAGTGATTCGTGACCACGAGGGCTTTCTGAACTGCTTCAGTTTCGTACTCGAGTGATGACCACAGAGCAAAAGGCTTCAATTTCGCGCTCAAATAATACCCAAACGCCACCCACCCCCATTTGACATTTTTCAATAATGTGATAATTTATTACCCTTGGTACCAACATCGGAGGATATACCAAAATGAACCTTACCAAAATGATGGCAGCGGCTGGAATCGGCTGCGGCGAAGGATGTATCTGCGCCAAAGTCTTCTCTGATTCGCTCAGCGAAGCGCAAAAGAGCATGTTCACGCACATGATCGAAAAAGGCGCTAAGAAACGCCTGAAGAAGATCAAGAAGGCCGGCAAACTCGACGGCAAATCGGACCAGCGTCCAAAGTCGTCGAAGGGACCGAACCTCGGCGGTTTTATGGAGCAGCTGTTTGAGGATGCCTTCTCCCCAGACCGGGAAAAGAACCTCAGCCCGTTCGCTACCATGATGCGGGCGATGCTGCGCGAAAAAGAAGTCGAACCGTACGCAGGCGACCTGACGGCCGACCAGATCGCGACCCTTGCCGAAGCGAATGAAGACATTCAGACCGAGGTGGAAGAAGCGTTACGGAAGCTAATCGCCTCGCGGGCGAACAACGACCCCAGCCGAATCAAGACCACAGCTATCAAGGATGGCGCGGACGTCGAATTCGATGTCCTCGCAGCTGCAGGTGACGAAGAAAACGGACCGTCTGACTTCATGGCAATGCTGCAGTCGATGGTACGCGGGCGCCGAGCCGAAATGTCCGCCGAGCCGTATACCGGCGACCTGACGGCCGACCAGATCGCGACCCTTGCTGCACTGGACGATCCCATTCGCGCCAAGGTGGAAGAAGAAGTGCGGCAAGCAATCGCCGCATACGGTGACGGCGACCCTCGTCGTGTTCTGCTCAAGATGCAGCAGAAAGGTATCGGCACGATCATCTCGGCCAAGATCCTTGACCCAATCGACGAAGCCGAAGTCGGCGAGTCGACGGACAAAGAAACCAAGGCCGCCTGAATCAGGCTGCCACGACCCTAGGTCGTCACATAAGCACCGAAAGGGCGCACGTGTGGCGCCCTTTTTTTATTCCCTTGTATATACATTTTATCTGACAATGACTTTACAAAGTCTATTGCTTTTTTATAAAGATGTTGTCTTATTAAGACTTTTATGCTATGATACATTGAGAACAGGGATCCCCTGCGCATCAACCATCCCGGAGAACATCGATGAGAGTTACCGTAACTTCAACCCTGCAAGCTCCAATTGGAGCAGTCTGGGAAAAGCTCAAACAAACCGAAACCCTTCGGTTTGTGACGGAAGGAGTGATGACATACGACACCATAGATCTCCCAACCGAATGGGAAGTCGGGAAAACGATCAACCTCCGGCCGCGACTGTGGGGAAAGCCCCAAGGAGATCATTTTGTTACCGTGATCTCGCGGAGTGATGACGAGCACAAAATCGTCACCCATGAAAAAGGTGGTTCCGTAACAAAATGGAATCACACCATGCAATTACTTGAAGATTACCCCGGAGAGTGTCGCCTCGTAGACACAATCGACATCGAAGCGGGATGGCAAACGCTTCTGATTTGGTTTTTTGCCCAAAATTTCTACCACCACCGTCACCGACGTTGGCAACAACTGATTACCACACCCTAACAGGATGTGCGGCCGCCCGTCACAAGGCGGCCATTTCTATACCGATTTTTGGATTCGCATTCTTGTACCTATACAAAAAGCGTTGATTCTAAGTCAACGCTTTTTGTTATCTACACTACTGCCTTGGCTGCCTTCTTAGCTTCCTTTTGCATGCGTTTTATATCGGTCAAAAGTTCGAGCGCATGTCCGGCCGGATCAACATTGGGATACACGTTTGCAATTTTTCCGTCTGGTGAAATGAGGTATGTGATGCGATTGGTACCTCGGACGGTTTTGCCATACATTTTCTTTTCTACGACGGCGCCATATTTGACCATCATTTCCATGGTCGGATCAGAGAGCAAGGTAAACGGTAAACTGTATTTCTCAGCAAACTTTTTGTGTGACCTGGGTGTATCTTTACTCACCCCAACGACTGCCACCCCGAGCTTTTTAAAATCTTTGTAGACTTCGGTAATCATACACGCCTCTTTGGTACAGCCTGGCGTGTCATCTTTTGGGTAGAAATATATCACCATCCACTTCCCGAGATACTCTTTTAATTTTCGGGTTTCAGCATCTTGGTCTAACAAGGTAAAGGTCGGTGCTTTTCGTCTAATTTTTAACATACTAAAATTTTATTACGTTACGATTATATCACTCTTCTTTCTCCCTACTCAACCGTAACACTCTTGGCTAAATTACGCGGCTGATCGACATCAAGTCCGCGAGCCACCCCGATATAGTAAGCAAACAATTGAAGCGGAATGATTGTGACTATTGGTTGGAGTAGCGGATGCACTTTGGGAACATAGATAACATCATCCGTGACTTCACGTGCTCCTGGAGCACCCTCAGTAGTCAAGAGAATCACCGGAGCTCGTCTCGCTTTCACCTCCTCAATATTAGAGAGCATTTTCTCATAAACCGCGTCTTCGGGAGCAATGGCAAACACGGGAAAATCTGGTCCTAACATAGCAATCGAACCATGTTTCAATTCTCCACCCGCATACGCTTCAGCGTGGATATATGACACCTCTTTTACCTTAAGTGAGCCTTCGTATGCAAGCGGTGCGTGCATTTGGCGGCCGATGTACATAATGTCCCTTGCAGATGCGTATTTTTTTGCCACCGTCTCAATTGCCGTAGTGTCGGAAAGCATCGCCTCAAGCACCTGTGGCAATGCTTCAAGTGCAGCAAGTATCTCCTGGGCCTGAGCCTCACTCATATTGCGCTGTCTACCTAAAAATACCGTAAGCATCACAAACACCGTCAACTGAGAAATAAAAGCCTTCGTTGAAGCAACCGCAATCTCTGGACCGGCGTGATTATGAACGCCAGCATCCGTCTCACGAGATATCGTAGAGCCTACTGTGTTGACGATTCCTAAGGAAAGCAGCCCTAGTTCTTTAGCCAAACGGACAGAAGCCAACGTATCAGCGGTCTCACCCGATTGCGTGACCGCCAAGACCGCGGTGTGTACGTCACCAAAATTTCGTTTATAGCGATACTCACTACCAAGCTCAACCTCAACCGGCAAGCCTGCATACTCTTCTATCATTAAGCGACCAATGAGTCCGGAATAATAGGCAGAACCACAGCCTACAATCATGAGTCGGCGAATCGTCGACAACCGCCCGAGGACTGACTCGAGGCCGCCCAGCTTTACTGTTCCGGATTCAGTTAAAAGACGACCCCGAGTGGTGTTTTCTATCACCTCTGCAGCTTCGTGAATTTCCTTTAACATAAAATGAGCGTATCCATTTTTTTGTACGACCGACGCATCCCAATCCATCATCTCTGACACTTTCGGGCGAGATTCCCCAGCAATACTAGTGACTACATAGGCAGCATTCGTTACAACAGCAATTTCACCATCGTCGAGATACACCACCTCTTTCGTATGGGAAAGCAGTGCAGACGGATCAGACGAAATAAACATTTCATGTTGACCTACACCCAAAACAATCGGACTTCCCATCCGCGCCACGACGATTTCCTTTGGATTTTTAGTACTCATTACGGCAATACCATAGGTGCCATGTACGTGAGCTAGGGCAGCAACGACAGCTTGTTTCAAGTTACCGGTATAAAAACTACCAATCAGTTTTGTGAGAACCTCAGTATCAGTCTCACCCACCATGGTAATACCTTGCACCGCCAAACCATCTTTGAGTTGTCGCCAATTTTCAATAATGCCATTATGAACAAGAAAAATCGTCTCACTCGCTTCAGTGTGAGGATGCGCATTTACCTCACATGGCACTCCATGGGTCGCCCACCGCGTATGCGCAATCCCCGCACAACCAACAACCGGATTCTCCGCTAATTTTGCTTCAAGCGATGAAACCTTACCGACTGCTTTGACGATACCACCACTCGCCACATAGATTCCAGCTGAATCATACCCACGATACTCGAGGAGACGTAATCCACTAATCAAAACTTCAGTAGCATTCTTTTTTCCAATGTATCCAAAAATTCCGCACATAAAAATTTAAAATAATGTATAGCGTCTATGCTATATAGTACCGTAGTATTTGTTTCAAAGTTACGCACACTCTCGTGTATACTATTGCGATATGACAACAGAAGGTACACCAACCCCATCACCTGCGTTCATTGATAATATGAACACGAAGGTAGAAAAAGGCTTAAAACTCGATCTCCCTATTACCTACGCTGAACTTGAAACTCTTTGTGCTGGAGACGATTTCTGTGAACGGGCACTTGAACAGTTTAAAAACTATGCAATTCGCTACAGTAACGATGTCTGGAAAATGGGAGAAGCGCTCAAAAACAGAGCAATCTACACTGATGAAGAATGGCGAGAAATATTTCCCCAAATGGACAGCGAGCGCACCCGCTTACATAACACTCTTATTGATAGTATTAAAATCCTCTCCCGCAAACTGAATGACGCCGAACGCGATAACTCATGGATGCGGGTTTTAGCCCCAGCAGGACAGGTTGAACGAGCCGCTTGCGGAAAGTTTGCAATTATGCTAACATATTCAATGTATGTCAAGTAAGGACGAAATCATGGATGACAGCGAGAAGAAGTACCTGGTGATTGAACACGCCCAGCTCGTGGCAGCTCTTGCAGCTGGTAACGACTCGGTTCGTAATCGCCTCCTTGAGATTGAAGCAAAACTCAACATGTCGGCAACTGAGATTGCCCATGCCGCAGTTACGGAATATCTCCGTAACTACTAGCCCCACCCTTGTCACGCCAGACTTGGGTGGGTTTTACTTTGCAGATTTAAAAGACTTGAGTATACTGTCCACTACCGCGCGTATAGCTCAGCTGGTTAGAGCGTCCGCATGACATGCGGAAGGTCCCAGGTTCGATCCCTGGTATGCGCACAAAATAAAACCGCCCTCCTGGGCGGTTTTATTTTGTGCGCATAAGAAACATGCCTGCGCATGTTTCGTCCAGGGATCGAACGACGGAGCGTTGTTTCGGCTATTCCTAATGCCGAAACCGCGAGTCGTGTCCCACGGCACTTATGAGCGCAAGCGAATTTGTGACCGTCAGGACGACCAGTAATACGTTATCCCCACCTCCCCTTTACATATAAATAATAAGGAGTATTATATTTGGAGGAGAGGCAGACTACTGCTTTGACACCCACGGGCCTTAGCGGTCCACCCCTCTCCTACCACAAGGCGCGTCTCCCTGGAACGCGCTTTATTTTTGTCTCAATTTTTTGGATGGTATACTAATTCCCATATGACTTCACCACATCTTAAAGACATCGTTATTATTTACCATGCCCAATGCCGCGACGGATTTGGCTCAGCCTATGCTGCGTGGACCGTGTTCGGAGACGAAGCCTCATACATTCCCGTCAAAACCCAAGACGATCGACCAGAGGGACTGACGAACAAAGAGCTCTACATTGTTGACTATAGCTATAGTAAAGAAATTTTAGACGAACTCGTCGCGACCAATAAAAAAGTAGTCGTGATTGATCACCATGAAAGTGGACAAGACGCAGTCACGAGCTTCCCCGGCAACGTATTTGATAACAACCACTCTGGTGCTGTATTGACCTGGCAGTATTTCCACCCTGATACACCCGTCCCTAAATTACTCTTATATATTGAAGACCAAGATATTTGGAAAAAATCGATGGAACATACTCGCGAATTTTCTGCCGCCTTAGGTGAATACACTCAGGATTTTGAAACCTGGCATCAGCTAAACCAAAACCTCGAGGACCGCCTGCATTTTAATAAATTTATTGAACATGGTGATATCATTTCACGCTTCGAAGATACCATCGTCGAAAAGATTGTAGGGTTCCGGGAACGTGTCTCATTCGAAGGACATGAGCTATACGTCGTGAATGCGGAGCGACTCTACCGGTCAATTGTTGGACACCATCTGGCAGACTTAAACAAACAAGAAGGTCGCATCGGCCTTGGAATTGTGTACTATCGTTATGATGGTGCCGTTCATTGCTCGCTCCGGAGCAGTAAAGAAGTCGATGCACGCACGATAGCTGAAAAGTTTGGTGGTGGTGGCCACAAAAACGCTGCCAGCATTCGCGTCCCTGACTTTTCTTCCCTCCCCTTTACCTTTTTGTCATAAAAGAGAGTACATCTAGTAGAAACGAGGTTTTCTGCTATAGTGGCGGATACCTGTATGTTAATTCTCTCAATTGAAACAAGCTGTGATGAAACGGCCATCAGCCTCGTCCGGGCCACCGGAGATTTTCCGAGTGCAACCTATGAAATTTTAGGGAACGCCCTGTTTTCACAAATCGATATCCATAAAGAATTTGGCGGTGTCTTTCCTCAGGTCGCTAAGCGTGAACACGCGCTTAAATTAGTTCCTATCCTCAAAGAAGCCCTGAGTGAAGCAGAACTACTCATTCCTGCCACTACTGCCGTATCAGAAAGCATTCTACAAAATATCTCTACCTTGCTTGAACGTGAAGACGGACTCAGTGATGCACTGCTAACCTTTCTCACCGACTACGAACTGCCTGAAATTGATTTGATTGCCGTTACCTCAGGTCCCGGACTTGCACCAGCCTTATGGGTCGGCGTGAGTTTCGCGAAGGCATTAGCAGCAGTTTTAAAGTGTCCGGTCTCCCCAGTTAATCACATGGAGGGACATGTGCTCGCGTCCGTATTTGATGTCGAAGTTGATGACGGACTCGCCCCAATTCAGTTCCCCGCGATTGCCCTTTTGATTTCTGGTGGACACACCGAACTGGTTCTCATGCGCGATTGGGTCAAATACGAAAAAATTGGTGAGACCCGGGATGACGCAGTTGGTGAAGCCTTTGATAAAGTCGCGCGTATGATGGGACTAGACTACCCTGGTGGGCCAGAGGTTGGAAAACGAGCTGCCATTGCACGAACCGGAAATCTGCCACCATTTAGAGACAAGCTCCCGCGTCCGATGCTGCAGTCAGGTGACCTTGATTTCTCATTTTCGGGAATCAAAACAGCCGTCCGTAACTCCATCGGTGACACGGTCATGACTGAGACGGATAAAAATGCTCTCGCCAGAGATTTTGAAGATGCCGTGACCGAAGTCTTGATTAAAAAAACTTCGACCGCCATTGATACTCATAATGCTCACACGTTAGTCATAGGTGGTGGCGTAAGTGCAAACGAATATATTCGCCGCAGTTTTGAAACGACGCTCCTTACCACTCACCCTGATGTTGAAATCTATTTACCTAAGCGAAAACTCTCAACTGATAACAGCATAATGATTGCTTTGGCCGGTCACGCGCACGCAACTACCGCCCGTACGGCAGGCGCTATTCCTCTTATTCAAGCAGAAGGCAACCGTAGTCTATAAAATTGACATTCATATATTTATTTGTTTTAATACGAAATAGATTTGTGGCAACATGTCATAAAAATTGGGAGATACGCCATGGTAGAAATAACCCGTCCGCTTAAAGTAGACGGTGTTGTGTGGGACATACGTGCCGATTGGCGAGCGCTAGAAGGTCTGGAAACTGACTTTCTGTCCGTCACCAACACAACAACCAAGAAAACATTCCACCCGCGCTCGGTCACGTTCAAATACATTGTTGCTGAGGTAAAAATTGCGGGGTTGATGGAGAGTCTTACTGAAACAGAAGCAAAGCTCGAAACCACCGAAAAGCGAGCTCTAACTTCTGAAGAAAACTTCAGGATCATAGTTCGTAGGCGTTCTGATATACTGACAAGATCTGAAATGCCATGGAGACTCAACGAACATCCCATCTACACAGGCGTGACAAATCAGGAGCTGCTAGCTCGGTGGGGTATCACACTCGGAAAAACCCACGAAAATGCAACGTCGGTCGACGGCACCATTCCCGAAACCTGGTCTGTGGCAATACGTGGTGGTTCATGGTTGAAATATTTGCCAAAGGCCTGTCTTCAAGATGAAAAGGGACAGGTCCGGGGATATTTCGACCCCAACTGGATCGGGGAACTGACGCTCGTACCGGCAGTTAAACTGGTGCCTTGGTCAAACGACGAGGGTTGCGACGGTATCGATGTTTTCTTTCTCGACCGCAAGAAAGCCGAGTGGGGCGCGTGGCACTATCACCGAGACACCGCTTCGAAGCAACAGACGTCTCTGAATGCTCTGGCTTATGCAGACCAGCATTTCCCTCTACGTCACAATCCAACCGCCTACTGGTGAAAAAGCCGCTTTGATGAAAACGGACATATGCCGTTTCATCAAAGCGGTTTATGTTTTTATAAAATAATCATCACTAATTACAAAGTCTGATTTTTATCATAATTTACAAACCAAAGGCAACCGCTCACTCTAGATAGAGTTTTTAAATATTACACCACATTTTTTGTAAGTACGAGGCAAGGCCTCGTACCTGGTAAATGTGTATTGTAATTTAAACTTTTGAACCCTTCCTGGTTCTATTGGGTACCCCTAGGACTTAATTTTGTCTTTTTTATTTTTGTGATACTATCTAAAAACATGCAGACAGCACACGCAGTTGCCTATTTCTTTTTTTGGTTTACCACCGGGAACCCTGGGTTTGTGTTCGTGATGTCAAAATAACTATCACACCAAACGAAACGGGGTTCCCAAAACGGGAACCCCGTTTTTTGTTGGTCGAGCCGGATTGTTTTATACAAAACCTGCCCCCTCGACCCGCAAAAGGCGTGTCGAATGAGGGAAAGGAAAATATCATGACCACGTTTGTTCCTGAAGGCAACCAATCACCCGTCTTTCCCACTAATGCCAAAGAGGGCGCTGGTGAAGACAAAAAGAAACCAGTTCTCGATCCTGCCGAAAAAACGGCACCCAACCCTTTTTCGGGCTGGAAAAGACCGGACGATGAGTTTGTGACTGACCTCTAATGAGGTCTTCCCCCGCACGCGTGAGCGCGTGCGGGTTTTCCTTTCTCTCCCTAGTATTTCATGCTACGATTTCAAAACTATGAACCCACAAAATAACGCTGAAATCCCTAATATTCCGCCAATCTTTCTAAAGCCCTTTAGTGCTCAAGACTACGAGAACAAGCTATACGCGATGTGGGAAAATTCGGGGTATTTTAATCCTGATGTCTGTATTGAGAAAGGCATCACTGCCTCTGATGCTGAAACATTTTCGATTGTCATGCCACCGCCAAACGCAAATGGTTCTCTCCATGCTGGACACGCACTCTTTGTGACCATACAAGACATTATGATTCGCTATGCTCGTATGCAAGGAAAACGAACCCTGTGGCTACCTGGTGCTGACCACGCTGGCTTTGAAACACAAGTGGTATATGAAAAGAAGCTCGAAAAGGAGGGGCGTTCACGATTTACGATGGACCCCAAGGACCTCTACAAGGAAATCATGGATTTTACGCTGTCCAACAAATCATTTATGGAAGGACAAATCCGAGCGCTTGGTGCCTCATGTGATTGGTCACGTGCTCTTTTTACGCTTGATGACCGAGTGATTAAAACAGTCTACGATACGTTCCTACAGCTCGAAAAAGATAATCTCCTCTACCGGGGTGCTCGGATTGTGAACTGGTGTTCAAAACATCAGACCTCGCTTTCAAACCTCGAGACTGAACACATTGAACGCGTCGATAAATTCTATTATTTTCAATATGGACCATTTGTGATTGGAACGGCCCGCCCTGAAACGAAATTTGGTGACAAGTACGTAGTGATGCATCCTGATGATGCTCAGTATGCGCAGTACACTCATGGTCAACAAATTGAACTAGAATGGATTAATGGTCCAATTACCGCAACGGTTATTAAAGATGAGGCTGGTGATCCTGAGATGGGTTCCGGGGCAATGACCATCACGCCCTGGCATTCAGGTATCGACTTTCAGGTAGCAAAACGCCACAACCTCGACTACGAACAAATTATAAACTGGCAAGGTAAACTCTTACCGATTGCCGGTGAGTTTACGGGAATGAATATCAAGGAGGCGCGCGAAAAAATTGTCGAGAAATTAGCCGAGAAGGGACTGCTGGTGCGAGTTGATGAAAATTATACTCACTCAGTTCCCTGTTGCTACAAGTGTGACCGAGAAATTGAACCGCAAATCCGGGCACAGTGGTTTGTTAAAACCAAACCTTTAGCGGAAAAAGCCGTAGCAGCGGTCAACGCCAAAGCGTTTTCCTTCTCAACTGACCGGGATGAACGTGTGTTCCGTGATTGGATGGACAAAATCGAAGACTGGAACATTTCCCGCCAGGTCATTTGGGGCATTCCGATTCCGGCCAAAATCTGTGTTGATTGTGATGCCGGGATGGTGGATTTAGCTAACACGGTAACTGAATGTACTGCGTGCGGAGGTACAGTCGTGGCTGACCCTGATACCTTTGATACCTGGTTTAGTAGCGGGCAATGGCCATTAGCAACTCTTAACTACCCCGACAGTACTGATTTCAAAAACTACTACCCAACTTCAGTCATGGAAACCGGTAAAGACATCATTTTCTTCTGGGTAGCTCGCATGATTATGCTGGGACTCTACCGGACAGGCAATGTGCCATTTAAGTACGTGTACCTCCATGGTATGGTCCGAGACAAACACGGTAAAAAAATGAGTAAGAGTAAGGGAAATGTCATTGCTCCGAGTGAGATTCAAGATAAATATGGAACTGACGCCTTACGGATGGCACTGATGGTAAATAATGCGCCAGGGTCTGACATGAATCTCGACCCAGACAAGGTCAACGCCTACAAGAAATTTGCGAACAAGATTTGGAATATCACTCGCTTTGTTCTCTCTTCAACAGAAGAGTACCAACCGAACGCTCCTTTCACTGAAACCGATGCTGAAATCATCAATACAATCTTAACGGCACAGATTACTGAAATTAGTTCACTAATGGACAACAACCGGTTTGATTTGGCATCTGAGAGAATTTACCACTTTGTCTGGACCTATTTTGCCGATGAGTTAATTGAAGCTTCAAAACCACTCCTCGCTTCCACTGATGTAAAGGTTGTGCAGTCACAAAAACGCCTCTTGGTTACACACCTCATTACTTCACTAAAGGTTTTGCATCCATACATGCCGTTTATCACCGAAGCTATTTGGCAGGAATTACCAGCTGAAATGAAAGACTCTGACATGATTATGGTCGCAAAATGGCCAGGTTCGAAGTAACCTTTTCGCGCTTCTGGCTACACCAGATGTACAGTGTGCGGCCGCCCGGCCGCACACTTTCTTGCTACAATAAAGACGTCTCATATGGTTGACTCAACGCACTTTGCAATTGCAATTGTAAGCGGATTAATCCCCGCCTTATTTTGGCTTTGGTTTTGGCTGCGTGAAGACAAAAAACATCCCGAACCATACCTGCTGATTGCCATCACCTTTATCGCGGGTATGGCAGTAGTACCTCTCGCACTCCCCCTCCAGCGACTCGCCATTGACCTCTACGCTGGACATAACTTGATTTATGTTTGGGTTATCATTGAAGAAGTATTAAAATATGCTCTCGCTCTCGCTATCATCTTTTGGAATAGAGCCGTTGATGAACCAATTGATATGGTGATTTACATGGTTACGATTGCGTTAGGATTTGCGGCTCTTGAAAATGCTCTGTTTATACTTAATCCGATTACTATTGGTGACTACCTAAACTCAACCTTGACTGGTTCATTCCGTTTCTTAGGTGCTACCCTCCTGCATGTATTAGCCTCGGGTACCGTGGGAGTATTCTTAGCTTTTGCCTTTTATAAATCAAATGCGGCTAAGTTACTCTATGGTATGCTGGGGTTATGCCTTGCTATCGTATTGCATGCCCTGTTTAACTTTTTTATAATGGATGCAAGCGGAGAAACTATCCTTGGAGTGTTTCTCTTCGTCTGGATTGGAATCATTATTCTCTTCTTGCTATTTGAAAAAATAAAACACATTGAAGCGAAATCCTATCCCCTACAATAAACTATGAAAAAACCATCATTTTTAGAACGACTTACGGGCGGCGTTAGCGCAAGCGAATACGATCGTATTCTTGATGATGAGCATGAATTTGGCGCTGAAGAAGATGCGCCTCGTGCTCAACAGCCCTACAGCGACCAAGAAGAATCATGGCACGACGACCCGAACGAAGACCATACTCCGCAAGAAGGTGAGCTACCGGTTGATATGTACCAAACCAATGATGCTATCATCATTCGGGCCTTAGTAGCGGGAGTCAGCCCAAATGATCTTGATATCGCTATTACCCGCGATATGGTAACCATTCGTGGTATCCGCGAGGAATATCAGGAAGCGTCAGATGATAACTACTTCCACCGTGAACTGTTCTGGGGCAGCTTCACTCGCACTCTACTGCTCCCCGAAGAAGTGATTATTGACGAAGCTGATGCGCAAGAGAAGCATGGACTGCTCGAGATTAGACTACCGAAGCTCGACAAGAACCGCAGTACGCAACTCAAGGTGAAGTCTCAGGTACACAAGCCGTAAGGAAAAAGAGGCGGTCCCGTGGGACCGCCTCTTTCGTCTGTGTCATCTCCTGCCAAACACGTGAGCGAGGAATCGAAGCTTCGTCCGAGTTTTTTCCACCGGCTTTTCCGAATATTCGCCAATGATTGCCCTGACCTGCGTCGTGTTGTAGTCATAGAAATCTGCGGAATGGAGGATGTCGAGCATTCTCACCCAGGCCAGATCACGCATCTGCTTGCAGGCATTCCACTCGACGGAATTAGCAGGCAGAGTCGGATGAATCAGGTACAAGACGCGCCAGAGAGGAACAACTTCCTCTGGTGACAGAAACTGAACCTGATACATCATTTCCATCAGTCGACCAAACGCAGCCGTGCTGTTGTTGGCGCTCAACTGACGCGCGATGTCAGCAAAAGAACCATCCGTCTTACCATCGAGCATTTTATACTTCTCCCATAAATGCTGTATGAAAATACAATATAAGACTTTACACTTTAGTCAAGGAGGCAGGTCAGGTTTTCACAGATCCATTCTGAATTCGGTTCCGTAGGATTGGAATCCAAGTCTCCCATACCAATCGTGAACACTTGCTCGAGTGCCGTCATTACGACTTGTCGCAATGATTTTATAACAACCACGTTCGCGAGAATGTGACATAACTGCCTCAATCAGCTCACGACCCACTCCTTCACCCTGATGAGTTTCATCTACCTGAATATCTTCAATCAGCGCAAACGGTTCGGCATGTAAATCGTTATGGAGCAGATAGACATACGCGTGCCCGACCTCGAGGTTATTTCTTTCTGCTGAAAATCTGGTTCCGGTGAAAGTGAGTTGTTGTTGTTTCATCATTTAACTCCTTTGGCTTCTATAGATTAGAACTACGAGAAAGGCAAAAAGGTTGGAGTCGATCTTAGTAAGTGATCTAAAGATGATTATTTACATCAAAAACTTCTAAGAATTTTTTAAACGTAATAAACAAAGGTAAATTTTTTGCTTCTTCTGGCGTAACAAATTTTAATGCCACACATTCATTTGATGGAGTGAAATTAAAGTCTTTCACTTCTGTTTCAAATAGCACATTTGCTATCCACCTACCATCACTATCCCGGGCGACAGTTGTGAGATATGTCGGCTGACTTGCGACACAAGTAACTGTAAGCCCCATCTCTTCTTTTATCTCGCGCCGGATTCCCTCCTCGGGACTCTCTCCCCAATCTAAACCACCTCCAGGTAGCTCCCATTTACCGTTATCTTCTTGAACTAGTAGAAATTTTGTTAGCGTATAGTCAAAAATAAGTGCCTTTACGCTGAGCCTGTAGTAACCGTTTTTAATTTCCATAGATTGTCAGTATAGCAAATTTTGGGGCGGGGGCGGTCACGGCAAAACATAATCCCATTATGTTTTGCCTAACTATATTTGTTCGCCTTCGGCTCTAATTCTAGTAAGTACTCTCGACCCCGACGCGCCGATCTTACAGAAACTGTATACCTTGCCAGCTCTTTTTCCAAAAGAGCTGGCAAGGTCTTGCGGAGTGACATTAAGTCACTCCTCACCCGCACGCAACTGATATTAGTAAGTTGCTCCTCAAGCACCGGGTACAGAAATAGCCCCTTGTGGGGTGGGCCCGGTCACGAATCACTAAGTACATTATTTCGCTACGCTCATAATCTACAAAGTGTTCGCGACCCCGGCTCGACTTGTTGCTCTTACGAGCAACACATGTCTGCGCCTTTCGAGCCCGCACGTAAAGCGCGCAGGCGCTTTACTCCCCAAGCACCGGGTACAGAAATAGCCCCTTGCGGGGCTTTCTGTACGCGGTGCTTGGGGGCGGGCTCGAACCGCCGACCCCTTCCTCTTCAGGGAAATGCTCTACCAACTGAGCTACCCAAGCGGGTGAATCTTCATCTATTTTATTGCCCTTTTCCTAAGGAGCGATAGTCAGCATTGTACCTGGTTTTGACTTATTTTCAACCTACCCCAAGAGGGATTACTATTGTCCTCGAAGTTCATCGAGGGTCCGCTGCGCCTCACTTAAGCTCTCTAAAATACTCGGGGAATCTGCACTATTACTTCCTAACCCCAACATGCCCATATACGTATTTATGAAGTACGACATAAACAGCAGTGGTAGCCCGATTAATAAGGCAATCCAGATAAATTTAAACCACATCGCTCGGATATCTCGCCGATCAATTTTTTTTAGAAGGGCATTATTTTCGACCAAAAGCGCATTATTAGCCTCCAAGAGACTACGCATGCAGTCATGATCAGTTTGAGTCTCAGGTTCCATATTCGGTATAGTATACCAGACCCCTCACCTGCTGTAATGGCTCAAATATGCTATCCTAGGCCCTAATTGCCCACATAGCTCAATGGATAGAGCTACTCCGTCCTAAGGAGAGGATCCTGGTTCGATTCCGGGTGCGGGCACAATGTACAGCGTCAAACTCTATGCCACTCCGATGTCATTTCCTTTTAACTTCACCGTTCATACGTGGGTAGAAATTTCTGACAGCAATACACTCGAACGCTACGATTTTTGGGGATACCCGGGACTTTCTATAGAGCCCATTAATGGATATATTTATAGGAATATTTTCCCGGACCACCTCGGAACAACCTGGTCTCCAATTGCCAATCCTAATAATCTAGCTAAGAGACAAATTGGTCGAGTGTTAGAGGAGCTCACTGGGGAGACCGATTCACTTGCCCATAAACTACATATAGCGATTCAGAATGAAGCTATAAATTATCCCTATGTACACACCTACAATATGGTTATCGGACCGAATTGTAATACTTACACCGCTTGGTTACTCAACCTAGTACCCAACACGAAACTCACTCTACCCTGGTATGCTTGGGGCAAAAATTTTAAGATTTAAAAAATCGGCCCGTGGCCGATTTTTTAACACGTTACAATTTAGCTTACATCCCTAATATCTCTTTGACCTTTGGTTCATCAAATCCAATGATGAGGTCATCACCAATCACAATCACTGGAACTCCCATCTGACCTGACATATCAATCATCTCAGCGCGCTTTTCCTGATTTGACGCCACATCATGTTCAACGTATGCAATGTTATTTTCAGTAAAAAATTCTTTGGCCATGTGGCAGAAATGGCAGACGGGAGTACTGTAGATGGTTACGGTTTTATTCATACAAAAATATAATTACGTATAAGCTTTGCTAGTATAGCATATTTCCTTTAGCGCCAAAATTGGTACCACGGAGGCTCTTCTGTCGGCATTGCTTGCATGGGCTCGATAGTGTTCTCATCGACTTCTTTATCAAGAATAATTACCACCTGCTCACCCGCTCGCGCCACATCAAAATTACGACGCATTTCTGCTTCAATCCCTCGGTCATTGCTGAGGTACTCAACCTTTTCGGTAAGTTGTTCTTTACGCTCCATCAGTGACTCTAATTCGGCCTGCGCATCATCAGTTCTCGTCGCCATATCACGCGAAATGGTGTACCGCTCGTACACAATTCGGGCAAAAAACAAACAAATGACAGCCAGCACAAAGAGGGCCAGAGGTGACCGCAAATAGCTGCGCAGGGACTTCTGTTGGTAAAATTCAAGCATGTGATAGTATTGTAGCATTATGAGTTTTCTTTTTCACAAACGAACAAAAACTACCATTAAATGGATTTGGGGGGTATTAGCCATTATTATCATTATTAGTATGGTTTTTGCGTATTCTGGAGGCGTTGGAGGAGCATAAATCAGGCGTAACGTAACCACGCGAAAAAGCAGTCACCCTCAGTGACTGCTTTTTCTCTTTGAGTTTAAAAGTGAGGGATTTTAGTCCAGCTACGAGAAGGCAGATAAAAATGTAGGAAGACGTATTTCTATACGGCGACTGACATTTTTTGAATGCCGACAAAGTAGATGGGCTGAAATCAGTCGCTTTTCGCCTTACAGTCGTCAGTACACCTTGTCACTACTTTTTCATAAATTCAAAAGTAGCAGGCAAGGTCTTCAAAGTGACATTTAGTCACTTTTCAGCATTTTCATAAATACATCTTGTGATATATTCACCCTCCCCTTCCCCAACTCCAACGCCTTCTTCTTGCCCTTCTTTTGTTTATCTCGGAGCTTCATCTTCCGCGTAATGTCTCCACCGTAGAGGTAGCCGGTTACATCTTTTTTGAGGGCAGAAATCGTCTTTGAGGCAATAATCTTGCCGCGCACTTTGGTTTGGATTTTGGTGACAAATTGCTGCCGCGGTAAAATCTCATACAACTTTTCTACTGTCGCGCGAGCATCAAATTCAGCTCGCCGTTCACCGACTACTCGAGAAAACGCGGTAATCAACTCTTCCGCCACCAAGACATCAAGACGTACGACTGAAGCCGGTCGCATCTCAGCAATTTCATAAGAGAGTGACGCGTACCCACTACTCGCATTTTTAAGCTTATCAAAAAAGTTCCGCATTAGTTCTCGGAGAGGCATCTCAATCGTAACCAAGTTACGACCGTCAGTTAACACCTCCGTTTCAAGCACACTTCCCTCATGATCAAACAAGAGGTTCATGATATTACCGACGTACTCAGGCGGGGCAATAATTTGTCCCAAGAGCCACGGTTCACGAATTGATGCGCTTACTCCATGTTCTGGAAAACGCGAAGCGGCGTAAATTGATTCTACCGTTCCATCGTCATAGGTTACCTCGTACGCAATAGACGGCGCAGTAATAATAATTTCAATATTAAATTCGCGCTTCAAACGTTCGGTTACAATTTCGAGATGGAGCATTCCGAGAAAACCACAGCGGAATCCCCGACCTAACACACCTGAGGACTCTTCTTCGTAGGAGAGTGATGAATCAGAGAGCTTTAGACGATCGAGGGCTTGACGCAGAATCGTGAAGTCGTCCTGACTGTCAGGAAAGATGGAGGCCCAGACAACGGGACGAGCGGGAGCATAGCCGGCAAGTGGCGGCGCCGGCTTTTTCTCAAGCGTTAAGGTATCTCCCACCGTTGCTACTCCTGGCTCTTTAATTCCCGTTACGATATATCCAATTTCACCGGCACTAATTCGTTCACAGGGTACTTCGTTTGGAGTTACCATTCCTACCTCAAGCGCAGTAAAACTCTTTCCACCCGCCACAAAACACACCTGGTCTCCCTTACGCACTTCACCATCAAACACCCGCATAAAGACAATTACTCCTCGATGATTCGAGTAGGTGAAGTCAAAAATGAGTCCCCGATACGCATCAAGCTCACTCGGACGTGGTGCGGGAATCCGTTCACAGATTGCCTCCAATAGTTCAGGAACCCCAGCGCCCGTTTTTCCTGACACTAACAGAATATCTTCACGCGCACACCCCAACAACTTCATAACTGACTCTCCTACCTCCTCGGGACGTGAGTGACCCATGTCGGTCTTGGTAAGAACCGGGATAATAGTGAGTCCCTGCTCTTTGGCCATCTGGAGCGTCGTGAGTGTCTGAGCCTGAATACCTTGGGTACTGTCAACCAACAAGAGCACACCTTCTACCGCTTTTAGGGCGCGAGATACTTCGTAAGAAAAATCGATATGTCCCGGTGTATCAATCAGGTTTAACTGATAGTCCACACCTGCATGAACATAGTGCATCCGCACCGGCTGCATTTTTATAGTAATACCACGCTCCCGCTCGAGTTCCATCGAATCAAGCACCTGGGCCTGCATTTTACGCGCCTCAACGGTTCGTGTGGTTTCGAGCATACGGTCAGCCAAGGTAGACTTACCGTGGTCAATGTGCGCAATAATACTAAAATTTCTGATTGGAATACTCATAGAATGAGCCTACTGTACCCGAAAATAGCTCAAAGTACCAGCGTTTAGAAAGCACCTTTAAATTGATTCTATTTGGTTCAAAGAGACAGCAGCTGCGATTTAGGCTATGGGGATTTTCAAAAAATGTTTTAGGTGCGTGGCGGGTGGCGGGTGGCGGAAAATATTATGAGGTGTACTTGAACGTACAGTGAGAAATATTTTTCGCCACCCAACAAAGCAGATGAAATATTTTTTGGGAATTCCTAGAGGACGTCGGGTTGAGGCGCAATCACCTCTGTCTTAAAGATTCGACTCCTAAACGCTTGATAAATTTCATGAAGTTCTGGTGACCCAAGAATCCTATAGACGGCAACAACTGTAATAACACCAAGAACCCCAGCCAAAAGTCCTTGCATCAGAATGCCTAAAAAACGGTCCTGATTTACTCCTTCTACGACAAAAATCAAAGTAGCGTAGGCCACGAAACCACCGATCACTGAAGCAATACATGATTCAAAGAAATGCGACCACAAACCGGTGAGCGACAGCGAATAGGTACGCGCAAGAAAGTAAATCATTAATAACACTTGCACAATAACCCCTACGGTATAGCCGAGCGGCAACATTAAAACTTCCGCACCAGTCACACCTTCAAGACGTAACAAGGAAGCAAATTCCATTGCAATGAAAGGACTACTTTGAAACCAAACGTAACTACTATACGCACCGAGTGAACCAATAGTAGTACCAACAAGTGTTAACACTAAAGGTAAACGGGTATACCCTCCGGCATAAAAGGCCCGGACAATAAGCAGTGCCATTGCCTGTGCCGTGAGAGACACCACAAAAAGTGCCAGTACCGCAGCAGTCAGACGCGTGTCAGCCCAATCGAACGACCCACTCCCTAATAACACACGGACAATCTGAGCTCGTAATACAATGACGAGCACAACCACCGGGAGGGACCAAAAAATAATATGTCGTAATGCGGTCAGGACAAAGGCGTTAAATTCTTGAAACTTCTTTTGGGCTAAAAGTTCAGCCAGAGTTGGGAATGCCGCTACCGAGTAACTCATACCGATAATAGCCAGCGGAACTGATTGTAAATTAAACGCAAATTGTAAGACCGAAACGGAACCAACTACCATCGTGCTCGCCAAACTCACAAACAGCAAGAGTTGCAGTTGACTCAAGGAAAGTGTGATTGCTCGCGGCAGCGCCACTAGTGCTACTTGCCAGATAAGCCGCCAGTCAATGCGAAGGGTAAACCCAAACTGAAGCGTACTCTTGTATACCAAAGGAACTTGAATCAAAACATGTCCCAAGGCTCCCAAGACAACTCCATAGACAATTCCTACCAGACCAAACAACGAATAGAATAACGTTGCGCCAATAATAATTCCCATGTTATACAACAGGGGTGAAATAGCGTAGATGACAAAACGGTGCTGCAGCTGTGTAACCACCCCAAAAAGACTCGACATACCAAGCAATAAAGGCTGCAACAATAATACACGCATTAAACTCACTACTGATGCTTGATCGACGAATGGTAAATCGGGATACAGAACGCGGACAATCATCGGAGCCAAGGCAAAGCTCAGAATCGCCACAAATGTGTACCCAATACAAAAGAGGGTGAGCATTTGACTGAGTATGGCCTGGGCCTTCTCCTCATTTACTTCTCGAGCTTTGGTGACAAACGGCAGAAGGACATAGACTGACAAGACAGAAGCAAAGAGTACAAACAGTAAGTCAGGCAGTCGAAAAGCGGCATAATAAATATCGAGCTCACTCCCTGCTCCAAACTGATTAGCGAGAATGCGATCCCTAACAATAGCCAGGACTTGTGAAGCCAGAGCAAAGAGTGCAAGAATATACGCCGCTTGATGAAGACCGCGAACTTCGCGATAAAAGAGACTTATAACGCGCGTTACCATACCCGCAAAAGAGAACTATTCGGTGGTTTCTGAACCCGGAATAGCTGATTCGGTTGGCGTGTTCACTGGAGTCAAAAGATTGGTATCAGGTACCGTATCACTTGTTGTGACTTCATTTTCACTAGATACACTATTTCCTTCAGGAATAGTTTCTCCAACAGGCGTACTTGTCGTAGACACCGTGCCTTGACGAACCTGATCTACAAGCCCTTTAATTGAGTCATTGTCGGGATTGAGATCTCGCACCTTTTCAAGATCAGCGAGCGCTCGCTCTGTCTCTCCAGCCCGGACATACTCTAGACCGCGCAAGTAGAGCGCATTCGCATAGGCAGGCTCTCGGACAATCGCTTCTCCAAATGCTGCCAATGCTCCCTCTCGATTATTATCAGCCGAATAGAGAACTCCGAGTTGGTAATAACGAGCAGGATTTTGTGGCTCGAGCTGGACTAAGGCGAGCGTTGTATCAATCGCCTTTTTTACATCATTAGCGGCAATATCAATTTGCGACAGGAGAAAGATAGCCTCAGTATAATTTGGTTTTAAGGCAATTGCTTGCATGACTAAACTCCGTGCTGAATCTACGTCATTTGCGCGGTACGCCATGATAGATTTTTGGAGTACATAATAGGGGTTTTGCGGATCTCGACTCTCGGCCAGCGAGAAAGCTTCGTTTGCACGTTCACGCGCCCCTTCAATGTTATTAACTGCCAAGACGGCATATAGATCTCCTAGAATTTTAGCGTTCCGGGCATCAGTTGGCTTTAGTGCCACTGCGTCACGAGCCGCAGTAAGCCCGGTTGCCACAGTAGCTTCTACCTGCTGCTGCTGTTCTGCAGTTACAGATGGAAGAGATAAGAGTGCATTGAGTTGGAGCTGGTTATAAAGGGCAATTTCTCGTGCAAAGGTATCAGACTGATGCAAGCGGAAGGCTTCGATAATTCGACCAGTAATCTCACCGGCGGGGTTTTGGCTCCCGGGAGTAACGGCAGTAGCTGCTGTCACAAAGGTGTAGGCTGCGGTACCTTGTCGCATCGCTCCATAACCTACCGCAACACTACTAATAATCACCACCATCACGATCGCAATGAGAATAAATCCCGTCCGAGCAGTCGTCAACATATTAAATACCGCCATGCGCTTCGGAAGTAAGGCTTGATGTGCTACCAGCATTATCCCGGTACAAACCGCCCCAAAAATTAATATCGCTGGTCCTGGTACATACACGACTGACATTAACCAGACGAAAAATCCGAGTACAAACGAAGACGTCCCTACAAAGTACCAAAACTCATCCGTTGATTGGCCGCGAACCAACATAGTAATACCGGTGTAACAGAACTGAAAGAGGAAAAATACCCACGCAATTAAACCAAGCGCGCCAGTAGCGATAAACCAGGTTGGCACATACCCACTTCCCGCATTAAATGGCGTATCCCAAAAGATTGTCTGCATAATGGCCGGATCTTTATGGAGCTGCCACATTTCAACAAACCGATTTGGACCCGATCCAGTCAAAAGGTTTTCACTATACACTTCCCTCATAATACTAATAGTGGCGGTAACCGAAGGTCGAACCTCAAGATAACTCACACCAGTAAGATTTGATACTGCAGTCCCAAGATTGGTTCCCCCAATCATAAACACTGTCGACACTACAAAAACCATCGCAATAATTCCAATTGTCCCAATGGATGTTTTTGTCGCTCCCACTGGTCGCTCCCCAACCGAAACACCAAAACGGTCTTTGGTAAGGCTGTACATTAAAACAAGCAAACTAAAGAGTCCGAGTATTAACCAAATGATAAAGAAATTAACAATCGTAAGCAGCCCGAGGAGTAATGCCGTCGCAACAGCAATACAACCTAATACTCGAGTAGTTAATTGTAACTGTAACACCGCCACCAATAGGAGCAGTATCATAGAACCAACTAATAATCCGAGATCGTTAAAACTTCCAATAAGGGTACTCGCCGCATTGTTAAATTGGCCAAATGAGAGGAATGCTGGACCAGTGAACAATCTGATGTAGTGATATGCAACTAAAAGTGCAGTCACTCCTAGAATTCCTCCATACACATAAACAATCGCCCGCTTACTCATCCCAACTACCGGTACGAGCGTCATAACCAGCCCTAAGAGCGCAATAAACCCAACCGTATGGATCTCGAGCGCATCACCAAAAAGCGACGGTAGGAGTGTTGGCGAGAGCAACGCTGAAATGACACCAGCAAGGACCAGTGCCCACCAGCCCATTAATACCGGTACAAACCGAACAGCAACTGCACCACTCCGTAAGATAGCGAGGCTCGTACATACCACCACCAACAAAATGGCAGCGAGGAGGAAATAGACTTTACTTGGGCCAAGCAATCCCGGCGCTCCAGGAATAAAAAGCAGGAGAGATAACACCATTCCGATACCCAGAGTTATCCGAGCAACGCGCATGAGTGACCGACTTATCGCATCTGATTTGGCGGGTAATTTAGGCAAGAAAGAAGTTGGTTCCATATTAAATACTTACGAATAGTATTTACCATAATACCACAATCAAAAACCACCAGTCCAAAGACTGGTGGTTTTTGTGCATATAAGCCGGATTCTGTCAGTGGCTTGCACCACCGGATAATCATATACCTAGGATGATTGTTACCAACCACCTCATGCGGCTCTCAGTCGAGGGCAAAAACAATACTATGTACGATTTTTGCCCTCGACTGCGCGGCCTTGCACACGGGTAAGAGTTTAGCCGTTTCACCCCCATTGTTACCAATCGGGCTATTCCTTAGTAAACCAAGGAATTCCGTCACTTTCGCTCGGGACGTCTCTGCTCGCATCTCGTGAGACAAAATCTTACGACCCTACCTCAGACGGGCGTTACCCGCTACCTGTCTCCTTGGCACTTGCGCACCATGGGTGTGTCCGGACTTTCCTCCCCGTTCAATACTGAACAGGGCGATTACCATGCGTTACAATTATACAATATTAATAACATTTAACAAGCTTTCACTTTAACGACTGAATGGTGCCACATTTACTACTGCACCTACACCAATATTATTTTCTTTAGCAAAGCCAGCTTTGGTTTCGATGACGTAACGAGCTGGCACCGATGGAGCAAATGAGGTATCGGGATAGGTGTCCGGGGTTACGGACTCAACCACGTGCACGACAGTCCCGTTCTCATCGAGCCAGAAAATATCAATTGAGTAATTCATATCTTTCATCCAGAAGCTCCATTTTTCTGACGAATCAAAAATAAACACTTTGGCCACACCAATGGGAATTTCTTTAGTGTCAGACAATCCTTGGGTACGCTCTGCATCAGTATCAGCAATTGAACCCAACATTGAAATTCGGCCGATGGTAAATGACACAAGATTAGTAAACTCCCCCACTGAAATATCCGAGGTGTTTTCAACCGGCACAACACCAACCACATTTTGCTTATATTGCATATATACAAAAAACATTAATCCAGCTATAGAGAGAGCTAAGCCTACCTTAGTTAAAGAACCCATAGACCAACACCGTTACCACAGAAACTGATGCCCCGAGAATAGTCCCCCAAACCATGTCGACAATAGTAACGGACAGTGGCCAGTCACGGAGGGTGGCGAGATTAGTCAAATCGTAGGTAGCGTAGGTAAAGAAGCCAAATAGTCCGCCAAGGATAGCTGCTGTCATCAGTGAATTTTTAAACAAGGCGGGATACGTCGCAAAAAAGGTGAGCCCTACTAAAAATACTAAGTAGAATATAATTGCTGCCGGCCAATGAATATCCCCCATTAAATGACCCAACCGAGATTTATAAAAATTACTCGCGACAAAACCGAGCCACACCATATCAATCGCAAAAAAGACCGGCACTGAAACTGCGTACAGCGTCAAAAATGTTTGTATATTCATACTCACAGTATAGCAAATCGAGACAGGCTACGCCTGTCTCGATTTGCTCGACACATTATTTAATTACTTATTTTTAATTGATTCAAGCATCGCTGCCATGCCAGCCAAATCCTTAATTCCTCCAGGACCCGCATCGATAATAATGGTATTCCCATGACTCGCGGCACTTGTAATCGTATCAAGTCTGTTGGTGTCAGTGAGAAATTGGATAGCGACTTCATTTTGCAACCCAGCCTTTTTCATTGTCTCCATAGCTTCTTCGAGCCCACGTGCAATTGCCGTCCGCATCTCAGCCATACCTTCACCCTGAAGCTTCTTACTCTCAGCTTCAGCCTGAGCTGCACCAACCAATTTAATGCGAGCTGCTTCAGCCTCGTTACGCGCAGCCTCCATCAAACGCTTACTCGCAATCACTTTATTAAAAGCGTCGCGCACCTCAACACTTGGCTGCGGTTCATCGACGAGGACATTCTCAATACTGTACCCAAACCGTGCAAACTGTTCCGAGAGTGCGGTTTGTACCTGGGATTCAACCGCATCACGATTCGCGTAGAGTTCGGTCATCTCCATGCCTGACGCAGTTTGGCGCACATTATTAAGGACGTACGACGTAATCTGTTTCTCTGGCGCCTCAAGTTCATAATGCGCCTTAACTGCACCAGCAGCATCATCACTGGCTTTATATTGCACTTTAACCGGCAACATCATAAAAGCATTGTCGCTGGTTTTTACTGATACATCCGCGTGTATCTCTTGGAGCTGCAGATTTACCCGGGAAACAATAGTAGTAATTGGCCAGGGCATTTTTACATGCAATCCTGGAAACACGGCGTTCGTGTGTGGCCGACCAAACGTTTCCAAAATCGCCGCCGTCTTCCCCTTCACCACATACACCATCGACGGCAGTAATACGACAGCAATCAGTAGAACGATAAACCAAAACATACGTAATGTAACTTAATGAATATGGACACAGTATAGCAAAAAGGGACGGGCCATGCCCGTCCCTTTTTTAATCTGTAGATGACCTATTCTACCCTCCAACCTGCGCCTCACTTTCATGATCCACATGACTATCTCCCTCACTGTGTAGTGTGCCGTCAGTATGTTCTACTCCAGACTCGACACCATGAGTATGACTTTCGCTGAGGGCGCTTGCAATACCTGCCATCAACATTAAGCCTACGGCTACAAATATCACATGCTGAAAAAATCGTTTGGTAGTTTCGTGATGGTGGGGACGTGGCAATAAGTCGTGCACCACCACATGAATAAAAAATCCAGCCGCAACCGCAAGCAAAAGCCCCTCCATTTCTTCGGTTGCAATAGCGGCGTAGCTTAACGCTACTCCAATAAAAATAGTACTGGCGGTCAGGAAGTTTAACGTCAGCGCTCGTCTCGTACTATAGCCAGCTTGTTTAAGGACAAAAAATTCAGAAATTTCCTGTAGTGTTTCGTGAATAAAAATCGATGCAGTGACCGCCAATCCGAGTGCCGGCGAAACTAAAAAGGCTGGCACCAAAATAATTCCGTCTCCGATATTATGAATTGCGTCACCAATCAAAAGTTTGCGTGCTCCGACTTTTGTATGCGTATGTCCATCATGATCATAAGGATCATGATGATGGTGTGACTCAGGTAGCATTTTTTCTACAAACCACGCGAGACCATACCCCACTAAAATTAATCCAATCCCTTGCCATAGTGCACCCTCGTAAATTTCAAACACCTCAAGCGCTAAAGCTCCTGAAGTGACTAAAAAAACTCCCGCTGAAAAAGACACCAAGAATGATAACCGACTGGACAAAAACTCCCGCGCCACTTTGGCGGTAAACAATACCCCCACGAGTGACGCCACAGTAATCGCGCCAGCCGCCAATAAAATCTCTATTAACATATACTCACTATAAATTAAAAACGTATTAATCAGCCAAACGCAACTGATTTGCATACTACCAAATTCACTATAAATATGCAAATAAATTGCATTTATACACACTTAACGATACACTATTCATACTATGCGACTCACTAAACACCGTAAAGAAATTATTGCGACGCTCGAAAAAAGTCACGGGACACTGTCGGCAAGTACTATTCACAAACTGCTGCCGGCGATCGACCAAGTAACTATTTATCGTAACCTTGATTTGTTTGTAGCCGAGGGCATTATTAAAAAATTACACCTAGACGGCAACGAAGCTACATACGAATACCAAGCCCGTCCCCATCACCACGCTGTTTGCAGTGACTGCAAAAAAGTAATTCACTTTGACGCGCCTGATGAAAAAATCAAGGCTTTGCTTGGATTGAAGGAATTTTCTATTACTGGACTAGAACTAACGGTTCGCGGAACCTGCAAACACACGCAATAACGTTTTTTGACTACATCAAAAGGAGGGCACCAAAACCGAGGAGGGCCAAGAGACCGAATACATCAGTCGCAGTGGTAATAAAAATCATTGAGACAGCAGCGGGATCTTTTCCTGCCACTTTGACGAGAAGTGGCACCAGTGCACCAAAGAATCCAGCTACCACATGTACAGCTATCATGGCGAGCGCAACGACCACACCAAGCAATGCACTTCCATTAAAGAGAACGGAGATAACGGATACAATAGCTCCAATTGCCAAGCCGTTGTAAAGTCCCGCTATCGATTCTCGCAGGATGGCAGGACCCGCAATTTTTAATGATACAGTTCCCAAGGTAATACCACGTAACATAACTGCAAACGTCTGACTCGCCGCATTACCACCCATCCCTGCTACAATCGGAATATACACCGCAAGAATGGCCAATGCTTCAACTGTGTCTTGAAACAGTAAAATGACTGACCCAGCAAAAAAAGCGGTCGCTAAGTTGAGTACCAGCCATTTATATCGATTTCGGAACTTATCATAGGAACTATCAAATGGTCGTTCACTACTGTCCACTCCGGCGAAACTATAGAGTGATTCAGCCGGCATTTTTCCAAAGAGGTCAATCGCATCATCAGCATAAATAATTCCCAGGACACTTTCATCAGCATCAAGCACAATTACCTTTTTTCGTTTAGAAACAGTTAACGTCTCGATAATTTCTGACATCTCTGCATGAAACGAAAGGGTCGTTACCGGACTTATGAAATGCTCTAGCAACAACGTATTACGCTCGCGTACCAAAGTCGCAAGCGAGACCTCACCCACCAGCGTCCCGTCATACTGGACGAGAACTTCAGGAAATTTACCCGTTTGCTTATAGTGTATATCAATAATATCACCTGCGTCTCCAATAGTGCTCTTAGCTGGTAGCAACACATAATTAAAGTGTACCAATGAAAGAGTGGCTTTGGGGTGAAATCGTAAAAAATGTTCAACTTTTTCTTTTACTTCGGATTTTAATTGTTGCACAATTTTTTGTCGACGCCTGATGTCTTTAATTCTACGCAGGACAATTTGTGCCGCTAATAAGTCCAG
This sequence comes from Candidatus Kaiserbacteria bacterium, assembly GCA_031430855.1. Taxonomy (GTDB): domain Bacteria; phylum Patescibacteriota; class Minisyncoccia; order Phycocordibacterales; family UBA918; genus OLB19. The sequence goes on along the minus strand of JANPCG010000013.1, from coordinate 32,949 downwards.
GTGATCAAGGATGTTCACTATCTCTCCTGTTTTTAGTTCTTGCAGGAGTTGCTGTTGCACATACGGCGAAAGCGCCACTACGGTGGCGCTTTGCTCCGGAAGCGAGAGTGCGCGCAGGCGCTCAGTCCGATCTTCGGGATGATAGGTTATATCTTGAATTACCTCTGCTAATGTGTGTTTCAAAGTTTTTTTGTTACACCCTGTTGATTTCTACGTGATTAAATCTTCGTTTCAATCTCAGCCTCTGTTTTTAAAGTTTCAATGTATTTACCAATTTTCTCTTGTTCTTTCGTCGCTTTTAGCTGAGCTTCAATTTGAGCTTTTACTTCAGCGAATGGTGGAATATCAGCTCCTGGTGTATTAGCCTGATCATACACCGCTTGCACTTCCTTTTGATCGATAGTGACAGAACTTAGGTCAACCGCTGTATCGAGGTGTTTTTTAATTAAGATTTCACCTTCAATATCAACCCGTAAGCTTTCCGGAGTAATGTTGAGCTCGGTCATTTTAGTTGCAAGCTGCTCTTCGCCGCCTAAGGTAGCTACAATTTCTTCATATCGAGTATCGATATCCTCTTTCGTCACCGTAATTCCGTCAGCCAGAGCAGCCTGACGAAGCAACTCAGTGTTCACGAGCACATCTAAAGCTTGCGCGTTAATTTGAGTAGCGATACTTTCATTGGTTGGATCAAGTCCTTGCAGGGTAGCAGTTTGGATAAGCTGCTCTCGATTCTTTTCGTATTGTGCTAATGGAATTTTTACCCCATTAACAATAGCCGCTGCAGGCGCAGGCTTAACTAATTCGGTAACAGAATCAAACACTCCTGTTGATACTCGACCCTGCTCTTCAAGTGCATACAAAAGTCCTGCTCCCATAACCAAAATAATAATAGTTGCGATGGCATACTGGGTAATTACTCGCTGACGTACGTTTGACAACTCTGGTGAACTAGCCTCTGGTGCAACTTCGGCAGTGGTAATAGGCGCCACTTCTTCAGATGCAACTTCTTCCGTAACAACTGGTTCGGCAGATTCAGTTACATCTGGTACAGGAACCTGTGTATTGATTTCTGTATCAGACGAGGAACTAGTAACATCTCCTGGATTTGAAGAGGTTTCAGTTGACGTCACTTCCGTTTCCAATTCAGGAGTTGATCCACTGGTAGTACTGTCAGTCTGTGTTTTATTAGTTTCTGTATTTTCTCCCATACGATTACGTTAAATATAATGACAAAATAACCTCCGTTGTATGCTCATTAGGGTAGCACATTTGGCCCTTCCTCGGTACCCCACAAATTTACCGGCTCGGGGACAAAGCATGCGGATGTTGCGTACTCCAGGCATACATGACAATTGCCGCCGAAGCCGCTGCATTTAATGACTCACAACGGGCATGCATAGGGATATTTACTAATATATCGCATACTTCTCGAGTTTTTTCTCGTAACCCCATACCTTCATTCCCTACCACAAACGCCGTTGGCTTCGTAAACTCTTCTGTAGTAACTGAAACAGACCCTTCGCCCGCTAATCCATAAACCCAAAAACCTCGATTTTGAAGATCACGAATCGTGCTGTTTACATTACTAATTTCAACCAAAGGAATCCGAAATGCCATTCCCGCAGATACTTTAACGACCGTCCCCGTGACTGGCGACTGATTATGTGGGGGAATCATTACCGCACTTACTCCAAAGGCAGCAGCACTCCTGATTACCGCCCCTACATTATGGGGATCTTGAACCTCTCCCAGAATGAGTACGCAGGTATCAGGCGTAGGGGCATGACCTGAAATAAAATCAGCGTAGGGCACCATCAGCTCAGAAATGGCGATACCCGCAATAATCCCCTGATGAACAGCGTCACCCCGTAAACCACCAGGCAAACGTTTTGGATTGAGCACTTTAGGAGGTACTGGAGCATGTGATAGATGAGCAAAGATACCCTCGTCATTAAAACCATGTTCGATGTAAAGTTCACGAACCACCCCGGGCCGATACTGAAGGGCTTCGGCCACCGCGTGTTTGCCAAATATATAGACAATTTCTTGTTGCATGGCGCTCATACTAGCATAAAATTTGATTTTCGATACCGAAAAATGATTGCATCTTACAAGCACTCACGCGCACTGAAGAACTCACTCGCTGAAGGTACAGCTCCGGCTTTAACCTCATCAACACGAGCCTGTCCGAGAATACCCACAAAACAAGCCTCTTGATCTGCTGAAATTGAATTCGGAGAAAGACCAACTGATTCCATTGCCTTCGACTGCTCGCTCGTAACAGAAATATCAGTAGCCGACTCCACCGAAATATCACTTTCTCCAGTCGGCACCGGGGCACCTCGCAACTCGTCTTTTATGATAGTACCCCCACTACTTTCCGACTGTTCGGCTTGAGTTTGAAGCAACAATGAGACCATCGGGCGTAGATTGAAAGGATCAGCGATAATTAGATACGCGAGACCAACCAGGATACAGAAGAAAATTATTCCTAACGACGCAAAGAACCCAATCAGTATTTTTTTAAACATATTTTCAAGTATACCACTCAGAAAGCGTATAAAATTACTTACAATCTTGCGATGTCTATGCCATAATTTAAACCATTATGCGACCTAGTTTTAATGCAAAGCCACAAACCAAACTACTTGGCTGGTACTGGCGACCACTAATTTGGTTGGCGGTACTTCTCTCTGTACTCGTCACGATTGGGTTAGTATTTTTAATTGGCACTAAAACAACAGCCATAGGTGAGATGCCCATTACAAAAATGAGTGGCGTTGAAATAAATTCACGTATATTTCCAATTGGGGTTGATCCGGAGACAAAAACAGTTACCGAAAACCCTGACATAGAAACCTATCTCAATACCTATGTTGCCTCTAATTACACCCCACCAACACTAGAAAATAGTTGGCGAACTAGATTGGTGGCCCGCCTAGCATTGATGGATTGGTATCAAAACCTCGCTTCTCCAATTAGTCGCGTACTCGTAATTGAATCGGGACAACGAAAAGAAGAAGTTATTGCCAATTTCACCAAAATATTAGGTTGGAATAAGGTTGAGCAAACACTTTTTTTAGAGCAAATTGAAAGTGAGGTACCAGTCCTCGCTGATGGAAAACTGTATCCAGGAACGTATGTCGTCGATAAAAATGCCGACGGAGATACCGTGGCTCGCGTGATTGCCGACCGATTTAATGCAGAAGTTCGGTCTCGCTACAGTAGTGACATTGAAGCAGTAGTACCGCTGCGCGACGCGCTTATTATCGCGTCTTTAATTGAACGCGAGGCGTATGACTTTGAAGATATGCGCTACATTTCTGGCATTATTTGGAACCGACTCTTTATTGATATGCGTCTTCAACTCGATGCTACTATGCAATATGCCAAGAGCACAAACAAAAAAACACCCAACCTTGCCAACTGGTGGCCCGTACCAATACCCGCTGATAAAGCCATCGAATCCCCTTACAACACCTACAAAAAAGCTGGTCTCCCTCCAGGACCAATTGCCAACCCTTCAATTGATGCTATCATTGCCGCCCTCAATCCCCGAGACACGAACTGCCTCTTTTACTTTCATACTAATGACGGCGCATTTACCTGCACTGAAACCTACGCCGAACACGTTGCCGCTTTGAAAACCGCGTTTGGGAGAGGTAAATAATTAGACGAGATACGGCACAAAGATACTGACACCAATCAGTAGAGCAGTCAGCGCGGCAATTAAAACAGCTCCCGCAGCGACATCTTTGGTATCACGAGCATACGGATGATACTCAGGTGACGTTAAATCGATATCAATTTCAATTGCCGTATTAAACGCTTCTGCACACAAAACAAATCCACCGGCAAAAATAAGAAATAACCATTCAGTCGTAGTAATCTCGAAATACCACCCGAGGGTAATAGCCACGATTAAAATAAGCAGATGTATCCAGGCATTATGCGTAGTACGCACAAATACCCACAGCCCACGACCAGCATGACTAAAACTCTTGGCTCGCTTTATCAAAGAAAACTCAGCTACTGTATCCAATTTTTGTTCCATAGTATTCATATAGTATCATACCCAAACCATACCTTAAAAACACCCTGACGGGTGTTTTTAAGAGAACTCAAAGCGTTAGTTCTTGTGAGTGCCATCTTCCTTTTTTGGAAGTGGTGTGGGTGTCGCAGGGGTTTTATTGATACCCATGTCTTTTTTTTGCTCTTGCATACAGAATGGGTTTAGATGACTAAACCAACGAGCTCAAGTATTGTATGGAAATTTATACGGTAACGTGTTCCACTACTTGATTCATCGCTGGCTTCTGTTATGCCGAAAAAATGACTGATTAATTACAAACCAGACGAGACAAAGTAGTGTAATACAAATAAACTAACGCCGTCATAAAGGTATGACCACAACACCACAATCTGACGAAAATATCCATGAACCGTTACCCACAAACCCTTCCCGACCACTACGTCTCACCCGCCCAATCGGTGTTATTAGTATAGTTATCATTATTGGTCTTTCGATTGGCGTTTATGCGACGCTACAAAGCCTTCCAGGAGAAGCTTTATATGGACTTAAAACAAATGTACTCGAAACAGGAATTGAAGCTACCCATGTGCGGAGTGCTAGTAAGGCCTCGTACCAAGTTACCTTACTTCAGAAACGCTTTGCAGAAGCAAAGCAGCTTACCTTTGCAGATACTGTGTCTGATGCCGCTCTCGATGTGTTAATGAAAAATTCAACCTCACACTGGAACAGCCTCTCATCTATTGCAAGCTCATCAATTGACAGCGCGTTCCCTAAAACAGACCTCCTCAATACCGTCAATGAGTTTGCCGGTATCGCTTCAGCAATGGAAGAATTAACCGAAAATGATCCCAAACTGCTCCGCGCAGGAGATAGCATGGAAGACATTCGTCAAGAGGCAGTACGTCTCTACCGTGATCGGGCCGAGAGTTTTGTTGCGACCGAATCAGTAGAAACAGCCTATACCTATTTGACGGAACAACTCCAAACTGTAGAACAGGCACTCGCCGTCACAGATTTTTCAACCAGCACGATGCGGAGTAGTGAAAACTATCTTGACCGCGTAGAACCAGCCGTAGCGAGCGGAAATATTACTAAAGCCATATTAGCAATCGGCGAAACATATAGAATTATTACAGCGGCGACTTACCTTGGTACAGAATACCGTGAGACCAAGACCGCAAACGATACCCCTCCTACTGATACCAGCGCCACCTCAACTGACGTTTCGACAACTACCGCTACGAGCACCATATAATAACTCCCTAAACAAAAAAACAACGAGATTATTATCTCGTTGTTTTTTGTCTATTTAGGTAAATCTAGAACTCATCTAGTGCCTCATCAATTAAATCAAGCGCTTCATCAATTAAATCTTCAGCCTCGTCTTCGTCGTCATCATCAAGAGCATCTTCGGCGTCATCGAGGAGATCTTCCGCTTCGTCCAAGAGATCTTCCGCTTCTCCTACATCTTCATCGTCATCAAGAGCAGTATCGACGGCATCTCGGGCGTCATCGAGGTCATCTCGTGCGTCATCAAGGAGATCTCCTACGTCTGAACTATTGCCATCTTCTCCAATTGCATCTTCGGCATCTTTTACTACATCCTCAGCCTCTTCAGCTAAATCAAGTGCGTCTTCATACTCCCCTTCATCAAGAGCGGTTTCTGCTTCATCAAGCAAATCTTTTGCCTCATCAAGCAAATCTTCAGCATCACTCGTAGCTTCCCCATCAGCATCAGCCTCCTCAATTAAAACTTCAACTTCATCAATTTGGTTATCGACCTCGTCAATCAAATCTTCCGCGTCACTTTTATCGGAGCCGGCTCCAACGGCATCAAGCGCATCTTCGAGCGAATCTAGGGCATCATTAAAGAAATCTTTAGCATCACCATAATCCTCATCTACGTATGCCCGCAAAGCATCAAAGAAATCGGCCTGTGCATCTTTGAGTGAGTCTTCTGCCTCTTCAATAATATCTGCGTCATTACTATCATCTATTCCATCCTGAACCTCTTCCATATCATCAAGAGCCTGCAACATCAGATCTTCAACACCCTGCTCTTCACCCCTGTCAACAGGTTTGGCTGGTACCGGTTTTACTACTACGGGTTTACCTGCTGCCTCTAGTTGTTTTTTAAGTAACTCTACTTGTGCTTCTAGCGAGACGGTACCGGGAGTCGTCGGAACGACCGGCTTGGTTGACACACCCGTTGATAGACTCGCATACATTTGACGTGATTTTGGTCCAAAGTAGCCACTTGCTGGCGACAGCTGATTGGCTTTCTGCCAGGCAACCACTGCAGCTTCAGTCAGGGTTTTGTATTCACCCGTTTCTTTACCGACCGATCCTGGTCCTGTCTCAGCAATTTTAAAGCCCGCTCCATTTAAGTACTGCTGAAGACACTTTACATCGTCCCCCATTACCCCCATTTGTAAATCTCGAGTAAAACTACATGATGCGGCACTGGCGCCAACGGGCACCAGCATTACAACACCAACAATTACTGTTAAAACTACCCCTACAACTTTTCCGTTTATACTACTAATTTGCTTCATATACTAATTAGTATACCCTACTTTTGAATGACCAATATGGGGACAAGAATCACACAAATTTCTCAACAAGATTGTATGAACACTCCACTAACGATATTACCGGATATTCAGAGACGTATCATTTTCTCATCACGAAAACTTCACCTGCTCCGAGTCCATTTGTTTAAGATATTGCTGGTATCGTGCATCGGTAACAGATAACTTGTAATTGATACGATACAAGATGAGTTTATAGGTTTTACCGAGCCTACCTCGAATAGTAACGGTAATCCGAAACGTGCCAACCTTCTGCGCGGGGACTTTTGCATACACAATAGTACCAAGCGTTACTTGAGTCACCCCCTCCCCACGACATTCAACATCGGCTTGCGCAATCTCTCCTTCACCCGTCCCCTCAATTTGATACCCAAATCCGGTTGGTTTTTTACCCGATGCGATTGATAATGGTATATAGACCACTTGCTTCTTAGCTGTAATATCAAGCGAAATAAAATAATGCCCAACAGCTTTATCTACTTCTCCTTTCCGTTTAATCCGCTCAAATCTCGCTTGGTTCTTTTGCCGTTTAACTTCTATAAACTCATCAACACCACTTGCTTTTAAGACAATAGCTAACTCTGCTTGGAGATTAGCAACCTCTTTTGTTAATTTAGTAATCTGCTTCGTCGGCTCCGAAGATGATTTTTTCATACTATAATTATAGATCAAGCACAGTCAAGAAATAGCAATATCCACCTCCCTCATAAAATTTGTATAAGGCACTAACGTATACCTCGCACCATTATTGATACTGAATAAAAATTGGTTTTGGATGTAACTGCAGTGCTTCAGTCGGGGTAAATATTCCCGTACTTGGTGCTTTGAGATCGTTTTTATAAAATATTTTAAGACCAGCAAACTGTACAGGCTCCGGCACAATGACTTGGGAGTAGGTACCACGTTTAAGATCTTTTGATCCCCATCCATCCATTACCATTACTACTTGAACCTCTGGGGTTGAGGTAATCAGTTCTGCATTAATAACCATATTCTGAGTAAAGCGATGCACAATCAGTACCTTGGGTGACAACTTTTTCTCGCGCACAATTGCCGACATATACTCAATCACGTAGTTAACATCGGCAGCACTAACGGTACCTATAACTGTACCGGGACGATCTCCCGTTTTCATTGAAAATTCTGGGTCGAGCGCTAAATGCACCTCTTCACGCTCTAAATATTGTTTGAACTTTGGCAGCTCAACCGAGAGCGGACTGAGTCCAATTTGCATATCAAGAATTAAAATGGCATCAGCTCGTTTAGCTAAAGCATACGCTTTCTCAATTTCTGTTGCCGGCATCATTGCTCGATACATGCCGTCACGTCCCGCTTCGGCCTGCGCTACCATTGCAATATATTCGATTGCCAATTGTACCGGCGTATTTGGGTCAGCCTGTTCCCACAATATTTTTGTTTCGTTCAAACGACGGAGTACTTCGTCTGGTTCAAATTCTCCCAAAATACCCATATGCCGAGAATAGAAATTACCGTAATACGCAAGAATTCGTTTAAACGGTAGGATGGCTCCCCCATTTGGATAGACAGCGGCAGCCGGCCACCCTTTACCCGGAACTGTTACATTACTGCTACTACTGTAGAGAGGTACGACTTCAGGCACAATTGGGGCCGTAGACGTTGCGCTTGAGCTTGCTGTTACCGCCTTTGGTTTTGGCGGGACATATGATGCTAAATTAAGCAGTCGCGTATCATACTCTTTGGTATCAAGCTGTTTTGGCCACACTGGGAGCGCGACTTCTTCTGGGGTTTTGACTAACGCTTCAGTACTACTGCTTGTCGTTTTAGCATACTCGCTTTCATATGTTATCGTACTCACACTCAGTTCACGTACGATGAACGCACCCCCGAGAAAGAGTGGCACAAAAGCCGCGGTCATAAGTATTTTGCTTTTATTGGTTTCGCCTAACATCACGTTGATAATACCACGACTAGAACAGCATTTTAATCTGAAAGTAAACTCTTTTGAAATCTCATTTCCTCACCTTCTTCAACTAAAATAAAACCAGCTGATAAGGCAAGCTGTATGCTGGCCTTATTTTTAGGTTCAGTTTCATAGGTGACTTTTTCTACTCCTTTTACACACAACCTTTCAAACAGCTCTGTTAAAATTTTTTTACCATACCCTTTTCTTTGTTGCTGAGGAGAAATCCATGTACCCACATCGACCACGGATTGACTGAGAAACCTTGGTGACACCATTCCAAAAAAGTTACTTGATCCCAAATCACATACTCCTCTTTTACTCCAGAAACATGTTCCTCGATTGCTTTTTTAATCCACGTCTCGAGCTCAACCATTGTCGTAAAGCCATAAAAAAATGTCGCACATTACCATGCAATTCAGAAAAAATTTGTTGACTATGCTCAAATGAGAGCAGCTCCCACGTAAGCATTTGCATGATTGTAATTTTATATTAAATAAAAACCCTTACTGGGCTTTTATTAAGATAAGAAATCGGACAAATTAAAGCTCTTATTTTGATTCCTGTTGATCAAGTTTGATTGCCGCTTCAGTAGTAGAAACGGTTTTACTCATCAGGAAGAATTTGATAATTCCCAGTGCGAGTAACCAGTACACAAACATCGCTAGTAATGTTGTCCATTCGAAGACACTTCCCGCAACATACGTTTTACTAAATACATTCAAAAATGGCGACGCAAAAATGTACGTTACACCATAAATAAATGCACTGAACCCAGCGTCCGGATTTGCACCCAAGAGCTTTAACACAAAGCGAAATGCTAAGAGTACTTCAATTAACGAGAGGACGTACCAGACGATTTGTGTAGCTTTATAGAGCGGCTTGGTACTAGGAGAGTTATATGAATCCATATCTTTAATATATACAAGGTTAATTGTAATTGTATACGATGTTATAAGTATACCACTTATTTCTGTTATTATTTCATATCAAAATTATAAAAGGGCGCACGAGTTACCATGCGCCCCTTCTGTGATTTACGTCTCCTCCTACTGAAGTGTGTCTACTGCTGTTTCAAACAGAGAAAACTGATTACCGCTTTCGCTTGCCGGTATAGCCACCGGCAAGTACAGAACCTCAAACGTCGGCAGGTGTGCTTCGATGAGAAACCGCGAGTTGAGATACAGCTGCCCCCCAAATGCTACCGCTCGATCACCCCGCCGTTGGTAGTAGGGACCGGCCGGAATCGCCAACTCACAACGACGGATCAAAGGACACGCAAGACACGTCCGCTCCAATCGCCCTCGTAGCTTCGGGGACAAATACGAGGGATCCGTAGAATGGGCAATCCCCGCTTCTTCAAACATGCCATGACCGTTTTTATCTTTTCGTTCATGGTAGTCAGTGAGTGGCGAAGCACCACACAAGGTCAGCGAGAACAACCAAATCGCATCAGCCAGCTCAACGGGACTGACCTGTCCCCGCCTCGCTTCGAGGTACCGTACCGTAAGCTTTCGCCACGGTTCGGATATTCTTTCGGTCGAACGGAGGTTTTCTGGTTGCGGCTCGAGAACCATGATTCGGAGCGCCAACGCCAAACGGAAGTTGTGGAAGTCGGCCGGGGTAGGATAAATGAAGTCCGTCCTAAGCAAACCCTCCCAATCGATAAAATACACGAACATAGAGACCATTTTGGGTTGAAACCCCATGAACCCCTCTCCGCGATCATCGACACGGCAGGCCTGCTTCCATTCCTTATTGGACGTCTTGTTTTTTATCCGCCGCAAGGCCTCCTCGTAGTTTGTAAGACCCCTGAAGATATTACTGGCTTGCCCGTTCCAGTTTCGGACTAATCGTTTGGAGTTTTCAATCCAAAACCGCGCTACCGCTTTTGAATCCCATCCTACGTACGCGGCAATAATTGGTTGTAGTTCTGCCTCCGTGAGATGTTGAGCGTAGACAGGGTCGAACAACTCCGGCTTATCAGAAATAAGACGGAGCATGGCCTTAAACGCCTGCAAACTCTCAATCCCCCCACGCATGTAGAGGCAGATGTAGCAGTAGAAATTGAACAAGCGTTCTTTATCGTTACGCAACCACGCAGGGATTTCATTCTGCGGAATGACCGCCCCCTTTTGATCGTACGGGAATTGCTTTGGTTCTGCTTGCCAGCGCTTGATAATGGTATCAAACACGGCGAAGCCCACATCGTCTCGGACGACTACTTCATAGCTCATGTTGATACATCCTTACTATTGGTGAGTTTTCTCTTCACGTCAAAGAGCGCTGGTTGTATGTATAACATAGCTGGTACTGACCGTCTATCTAACACAAAAAAAAGGGGGCGATGCCGTAGCACCGCCCTCCCTCTACCGGGTTTCTGACCCCTCCTCCATCACTCTCAAGACTGAAAGAACAGCGCGAGAGGTTTCAAGACCCTTGAGTGCTTGTTCAAGCTTCCGCCTGCCCCGACGCTCTCTAATCGCGAGGGCAGTAAGGTGCGGCAATAACTCGACCATTGTGTCAGTGATTTTGACCAGAAGCCGAATCGGACTACCAGGCGAGTACTCACCGCGTTCACGAGCGTCTGTCAGCGGCGCAAACGGTGACGAATCGCCAAACGCACCTGTACTGAGCAACTTTTCAAGGAGTTGCCAATACCCAACGATTGCATGAGCTCCCTGCACCACATGCGGCAAGGCGATTCTTCGCGAGGAACGAGTATCACTCACCCCCAACAAAAGATCACCCTGCCCCTCCTCAAGATCCCGAATTCGAGCTGAGACAATTTTGGCAAACGCCTTCGGAGACACGCGACCAACCACCAATCGCACGACCATCGCATGCACCTCGAGCTCAGTGAAGTGTCGGCCATGCTTTTGCTCAACCTCGAGCAACCGCTGTACCTGCACAAGCAACTGATACGAAACCCGCGACGAATGACCATTGGGCTCAATCAGCTGCTGAACACTTTCAGGCAACTCGCAAAAACGCAGCATGCTACGTACCCATGATGCCGTCCGCCCAATTACCTTAGCAAACGCCGTGATAGTAAGACGGGGGTTTCTCTTAGTCAAAAAACGCCACGTCCGCCAGGCAGCCGCCACTTCTTCGTAGATCAGGACTTGTTGATGACGATTCTCATGAAACTGAATCGCCAGCGCCTGTTCGATCGTGAGACCAAAGTGAATCTCACAGAGATAGTGCCCCGTGAAGCGTTCACTAGTGTGCGTCCCTTCATGGAGCAGCTTGGCAGCCATCTGACACGCCCGCAGTCGCCTATGACCCGCCACCACAATGAGATAGTATTCCACCCCATCGAGATTTGTGCGTGTCAGCCAGTTTATGTTATGCCGACCGCCACACCACTCATTGATCTCGGCCACATACCGTTCAGCTTCGTCGGGTGTAAGTGCAACAACGACACCTGGTGCATGCTGACCTTGGGCCAGAATGCTTTCGGCCAATTCCACGAGATCCAAAGGATTCATGGTTTGCCGGACTTGGGTAAGCACATTTAAGGCACTCAATTCTGCGGGAGGAATACTGGCCGACAGCACCCCCGCCCGATCGACCGCGATCTGAGCAGACGTCAGGATAACTGAAGACATTTCTTTCCCCTCACTTTAAAAATGAACCCACGTGACGTGGTCTGAGCTTTACTGTATACCAGTTGGAAAATTTGTGTAATTTACAAACTAAATTATATATGCTCAAAAATGATGTCCGGCAAATTGTGTATACCAAAAAGCCACACTCATGGTGCGACTTTTTGGTAGCGAGTTCCCTTATAACAACACCTGCAATACTAACGAGACAATAGAAACTTATTCAGTCCCCTTAGGCAAACTCTCACAGGCTTGACCATCCTTATTTCCATCAAGTCGATTGACGTCCCCGTCTTTCCCTCCCGCATTTCCATAAAATGTTTGAGCCTCCACTTGGGTAGTAAAGTCATCACAATTGTATTCATCAGTATATTTTGCCCCCGCAGCACCCTCAGGAACAACCGCACCGGTTTTGTCACGCAAAACCCGAGTAACAAATCCTCCCTCGTCGGTCCGGTTAAGGTTTCCATCTATATCACGCTCAATCTTTGAATCAGACATCGATTCACCCTCAAGCATTGAGCCGAGATCAAAATCATTATTGGTAAACTCCATACCAAGAGCTCCCAATAGAATTACGATCACAACACCGAGAATCCCTTTACCCACCTTACGCTTTTTAGAACCACTGTAATCTGTTGCTTTATCAAACACATCTTTAATTTTTCCCTCCATACAAATGAATTAGATTGTAAAGTACAAATAGGTTGCAAAGACGAGTAAAATTAGGATAACAACAATCCGCACTTTTTTGTTCCCCCGAAGATTATTCATGTGAGTTAGTTTATTATGGTTAACTACGTAATTATAGCAAAGTTACAAACTAGATTGTTATGCCAGGAACATACTAATCCGTATATAACGGTCACTTAACTAGGCTAGTTTTGCGATACACCGTCCTCCGTATTACGCAGAGCAGCCAATCGCTGGACCGCCTCCTGATCTTTTAAATCAGGGAAACGGACACAAAACATGGCGTCACTCATAACTCCATGTCGATAATGTTCAACGGCACTCTCAACCGTAGGATACTGATCAGTTAATTCTTTTAGATATTCAACAGGGTCTATTGTTGGTTCAGAATTTTCCATTTTTTACGATTACCTTTTAACTCTCTTAGTATAGCACCAGGAGAAACCCTTGGCGTTGTTGACCGAAATGGACTCTAGCTATACAAAAAATCGTACAGTCAAGCAAACTAAGTCAATACTGCCCAAACTTTACAAAAGAAAAGGCCCCACCAAAGGCAGGGCCAATCCAAAGAGATAGTCTCACGAGTGGGCGAGTTGCTGGACCGCTTCGCGTCGATAGCGACTGATCAAGGTCGCCGTAAGCAATGCGCCCGCAAGGAGTGCTACCACTACGATCATGATAAGGAGAAGCAGTGCCGCTCCTTTGCCGTTACGACCTTTGCCGCCCGAGAGAGCCCCACCAACACCACGCAAAGCTTCCCCGATGCCACTGGTGGCATTGGCAAAGTTGCTGATGTTCGCGTAGGTATTCCAACCAGCAGTTGCAATACTGGCGAAGTCACGCCGCCGGATTGCCTCACGCACTGAATGGATCCAGATGATCAGCCCCGATCCGAGAATCGGAAAGATGACAAACAAGTACCACAGCGAGAAGATGCCCTCTATAAAAACCTGGGCTTCCTCTTGAGTCATGACCGGCGTCTCACCGGACGTCATGAACGCAACTGAAGTAAAGGCCAACCCAATCAAGATCGGAATCGAGAACCCGACTGCTGACTGAATGGCGCCCGACCAGAGCAAGACCCGGTCGAAGGTAGAACCGTGATGTTTCATCACGTCCCAACTCCTGCCAACCACGTAGCAGTTCCACCAAGCGATAGCGACATTAAGGATAACCACAAAGCCAACCATGAAGATGCTTCCCATGAGATACCCCTTTGAATTTGAGAAGAACGTACTTAAATATCATAGTACAATTTTTATATTTGTCAAATATTTTACCAGGCTGTAAGACCTCGTTAAATCAATCGTCTTTATTAAACTGCAGTTATTAATGTTTCAAAGTTATATGAAAAAAATCTTATATAGTATTCCCCTGCTTGTTATCGTTATGTTTAGCGTGACATCAGAACCAGCCCAAGCCCTCAGCTGCCTCCCTACCGACATGTATATCTCGAGTGTGATTGGCAACGACGAAACTGTCATTTTCGCCGCTAAGTCTAACGCCACCATTGAAACCACTAACTACACCGCAGAAGCACTGACTGTTATTACTTCTTATCAAGGGTATATGGACGGCAAAGTAATGGTTTATCACCCAAAACATTCTGATTGGGGATACCTTTGTAACAGTGGGCCCAGGGGCAATAATACAGAAGGTGTCTATATCGCTACTCGCGATCATTCGGGTAAATATAACGTTACCCAACGACTTGAACTCAATAGTGATTTATTGCCAACCATAAAAGACCAACTCAAAGATAAAGAAATCGCAGGAGAAATAACTCCGTTTAATAAAACCGCCCGGATTGAGCAGATTTCAACCACCATCATGGACCTCTTAACAGAGATTATGGTTCTTCTGAAAGAACAAATGTACTGGCGAGACGCAAAGTAAGAAGAAAGCATCTTAATATTAATTATGAACAACAACCGCTCACGCGGTTGTTGTTCTACTCGCTCGTCGTCTATGACGATGTTAGAACTTTTATTTCTCAAAACGTGCCTCAAGTTCAGTCATTGTTTGAAGAAATGACGTCTCAAGATTGATATCAAACTTATGTGCAAGTACTAAAATCGACCATAAACAATCTGATAATTCATGGGCCAGTTTCTGGTCAACATTTTCAATCTCGCGTATACCCTCCTTAGCCATCACTAACTTCATTAAATCCCCAACATCACCCACAAAACCCTGCGCGAGCTCTGCCTTAGTCCATTCTCGACCAAATTTTTCACGATTTGAATCGGCGTATTTGCTATGGATAAACAATGCTCTTTCGGAAAGTTGTTCTAAGCTCATAAGAACTAGTATAGCAAAATTATATCAATGACTAGTAGCTGAGATATTGAAACTGCGCTTGTGGGACGATGTTAGAATTTTTTATCCAGCAAAAGTACTTTTAATCACTTTTGAATACTCAGGATGCGAAATATCATGCGGTGAATTCTTCGCAACTATGAGTTTGGCATTCTTTGCATAGGTAACAGTTTCTTCACAGCGTATTTTTAGTTTTGGATATTGCCTACCCTCCTCCTCACCATAAATTACAACCGTTGGAACAGTGAGCTCTCTTGCAAATTTTCTACCACTCCGCGATGAAATCTCCGCAATTCTGCGTTTACCTAGATATCGAACAATCCACTTCTTCATCCCTGGCAGATCTTCCTTAAAATCTGAACTTAGAGAACACAGAAATAACTTTTGGGGAGATAACTTTTCTGCAGTTATAAATGCAATTACTGCTCCATATGAAAACCCAAGAATATAATTTTCCTTAGATTTGTGTTGATCATAGAAATTTTCAAACTCAATTGCATAATCACTCATTACTCTTCTATTCCACGTTATTGGAACCATCATAACAGCAAATCCTTGTTCTTTTAAGAATTTTTGCAGCCAGTGAAATGATTCGTCATTAGCACTTTGTTTAAATCCAGGTATTAGAAAAATCTTCTTCATCGAGAAAGTATAACAGAACCCTTTTAAATAAAAACTTGAACTTTAATATTGAGAAATAGACTATAAAAATGTTACTGGCGGACAGGGACGATGTCAGAACTTTCTGCATTGACAAATGCAATTTTAACGGTATCTTATTATTATAAGGTATAACATGGAGGTTTAAATGCCGATTTCGTTCTTTGTCTATCTTTTGGGTGTGTTTGGCTTTGTGGTTTCCGTGGTTACCGCCAATCACACACTGGACCCGTCCGACTACCTCTATTTTGACTGGATGGATTACAGCCTGATGGCATACTTCGGCGGCACTCTGGCCTTTGTGTGCTGGTGGGGTGTCATGCATAACGTCGGCGCGATTGTGGCAAGCTACTTTATGCAGCCGTTTATCGGGATCATCATCAACGTCATGTCGACGAACCAAGCAGTGTACGATCCGTCGGTTTCGGTGAACGAGTACGTTGCGGAAGATACGATCTTCTTCATGTTCGTGTTTGGGTTCATTTTCCTGATCGTAGCCTATTTGGGTGCAGCGCTTCGGTTTATCGCCAAATTCATTGTGGCTTTGGGTCGGCGCTACTCGGATAGCTAGACGGCCATGACAGACCTGATTAATTCACCCCACCGTTTGAATACGGTGGGTTTTGTGTTTTTACATCCAGCACTCGAACTAGTCTTGTATTGATAACTAAACCTTAAAATCTTATGCTGGCGGACAGGGACTCGAAGCTTACAGCTTCAGTACAGGTTGTCGCTATTTTTTTAAAAATAGCTAACAACCTTTTCGAGTCCCTGACGCGAGTGACATTTAGTCACTTGCTTCCGCCAGCCATAACGAAAAATAACTGCCGAAGCAGTTATTTTTCTATGGCTGGCGGACAGGGACTCGAATTCTACGAATTCAGTATCCTAATTGGCTAGATGATTTCACTTCGTTCATAATCTAACTCAATCAGGCTTCGAGTCCGCGCAACGCTTTTCTACGAAAAGCTGCGCCTGTCCGCCAGCTCAATACGAAAAAATACCCCGAAGGGTATTTTTTCTACTCGCTGGCGGACAGGGACTCGAACCCCGATAAACGGCACCAAAAACCGTTGTCCTACCATTAGACGATCCGCCAAGATACCTGGGTGCCCGTAAAGATTTTGGTTTTCCGGACGTCATCTACAATACCATACAATTTTGGATTTTTCAGCCCTGGTTATTTCTTCTTATAGCAATCGATACAGAGGAGATTACTGGTATCCCGAGGAGTGAATGGGAGGCTCGTAATGGCAGTACCACAACCACTACAGGTCCAGTTTCCAGCCACTTTTGGTTTATCACCGGTAGCGTTAGCGGCAGCTGAGGGCGCAGCACCCTTACTCTTTGAGTGGCAATCACGGCAGGTTAAGCCTGATGTACCGCGCGGTTCAAACGGTAATTCGGTAATCGCTGCCCCGCACCCACTGCACACCCAATTTCCTTGAAACATATTTTAGACGTTAGATATTAGTAATTAGCTTTAGTATACATCGAGATAGGTACAATAAAGACATTTAATACAGTCATTTCCTATCATGGAATAAATAGTCCATTTTGAATGAAATGTGCGGCGGACAAGGAAATTCATACGAGCCGTACCTGACGTACGGCGAGTAACAATTTACCGCAGTCCAACAAAGCAGTTCGTCAAAATGGACTATTTATTTTCGTAGGCGGCACGAATAAAAGCCGTAAACAGAGGATGTGGACGCAGCGGTCGTGCCGTTAACTCGGGATGAAATTGGGTCCCCACAAAAAATGGATGCGCGTCATATGGCAACTCTACCATTTCCATCAAGCGACCATCTGGTGACGTACCGGAAAAAACCATACCGGCCGCAGTTAGTTGCTCTACATAATCCGGATTCACTTCATAGCGATGACGATGTCGTTCAATTGTCGTAGTGGCTTTATATGCCTTTGCAACGGTGCTTCCCTTCTTCATAACTGCCGAGTACGCACCCAGGCGCATTGTGCCGCCCATATCATGAGCTGCAACTTTTGCCCGCTGCTCTGGCATAATACCCACCACCAAGTCCGGTGACCTTGGATCAATTTCTTCAGTACTAGCAGCTTTAAGTTTTAGCACGTTTCGCGCGTACTCAAGCACGGCAAGCTGCATGCCGTAGCAGATACCAAAGTACGGAATTTTGTTTTTACGCACATACTCGATCACCTTTAATTTTCCTTCAATACCCGTTTTACCAAATCCACCTGGTACTAATACTCCATCATATTTTTTTAATTCACTGAGTTTTTTTCCGTCGGTAAAATCTAATGAGGAACGGTACTCAATAATTGGTTTGAGTCCGAGGGCATAGGTAGAATATTTAATCGCTTCAAGCACTGAAATATACACGTCAGAGAGAACAAAATCACCTGAAGTAAAGTACTTTCCGACCACAGCAATCTTTACGGTATCACGACCATTTTTAGAATGCGCAACAAATTTTTTCCAAGCAGTGAGATTAGACGGTTTGAGTTTTCCTAAATGGAGCAAGTCACCAAGGCGATCTGACAGCTTATCTTTTTCGAAATTAAGGGGAATATCATAAATACTCTCTACATCGGGCGCTGAAATAACATTCTCCATCCGCACATTACAAAACCGTGAAATTTTTTCTTTGCGTTTTTGATCAACCCCTACCGGACTCCGCGCGATAATCACGTCCGCAAACACCCCAGCATTGTTTAAGGTTCGTACCGCCGTTTGGGTCGGCTTTGTCTTCATTTCACCAATTGAGCCCGGAACGGGTAAGTAACTCACCATCACCACTGCCACATCTGAGGGAGTCTCACCCTTCATCATACGAACGGCTTCCAAGAATAAGATGTTTTGATACTCCCCAACCGTACCACCCACTTCAACCAACACCACATCAGCAGCGGCTTTTGCGGCCGCTGACTTAATACGTGAAATAACTTCAAGCGGGATATCAGGCACCACTTCTACATTACGACCTTTATATTCAAGGTTACGCTCTTTCCGAATCACGGTCTGATAGACTGACCCTGTCGTCATGTAGTTGTCTCTCGGTAAATCAATATTTAAAAAGCGTTCATAGTTTCCCATGTCTTGATCAGTCTCGAGACCGTCATGTAATACAAAACACTCGCCGTGTTCGGTTGGATTCATCGTTCCCGCATCAACATTTATATATGGATCAATTTTGAGTGCTGTTACCGACAATCCCCGAGCTTGGAGCAACAGAGCAATTGAAGAAGAGGTAATCCCTTTCCCTACCCCACTCATAACACCACCGACTACAAAAATATACTTCGTGGGGGTGACTATTTTTTTGAGGGGATTTTTAGTTCTTGATTTCTTGATTACTGTCTTGGTTTTGGTAGAAGCGGCCATGAAGAATTCAATTAACTAGACTCGTAAATAGCGCGCAATTGCGAGTACACTTGAAACTAATCCTAGTGCAACTCCAATTCCAATAAGGACACCAAAGATATAGGCGAAGTTGGTCACAAAGTAATCAAACACATTCAATTCAAAGAAGGCGGCTGTTTTTGGACCAAGCCACAAGAGAATTGGGTAAAGAATGAGGAGCGCAATAACCCCCGAGAAAACACCATACATGACACCCTGAAGCATGAATGGCCCACGAATAAAGCCGTTACTCGCACCCACCAGACGCATCACTGAAATTTCCTCTTTAGCGGTATAAATCGCCAAGCGAATAGTGTTAAAGGTAATCATTACCGCAGCAATAATTAACACAATAAGTGTAACAAAACTGGCCTGTTGTACCGCATCAATAATACCGGTCAATTTATCTATTGATTCCTTGTTCTTGGTGTAGTTTATTTCATCAACAATAGGGCTTTTCTGTTCCTGGAGAAACTGGTTGATACTTTCATACTGAGATGTTTCTCGAGCTTGTACTGCAATCGTAGCACCAAGCGGGTTTTCTTTTAGTTCTTCAAGCGCCTGCATGGTGACGCTATCGTTTTGATTCTTTTCACGATAATCAGCTAAAGCTTCTTCACGAGAAGTATAGGTCACCATCTCAACTTCGGGCAGTGCACGCACTGATGATGTGAGAGCATCGATATCTTCCTGACTGGCAGAAGGGACAAAATAAACATTAATATCAACTTTTGATTGGAGCTGACTTAAGGAAACAGTAAGGAGCTGGTCAATAATCATCGTCGAACCAATCACAAACAAAGCAACAGTAATAACAAATATGGAAGCCAAAGATACATACGCATTGCGCCAAAACCCAATGAACCCCGCGCGTAATATTCTGCGAAAACTAGTAAACATAATGGCTATTATAGTACGTACTTACCGGTGGCGTCATCACGAATTATTCGACCTTCGTCCATCGTAATAACCCGACGACCAAGTTCGTCAATGACACCCTTGTTGTGGGTCGTCATGACAACTGTTGTTCCAAGGTCGTTAATCTTACGAAGAATCTGTACGACTTCGTAAGTCGCAATTGGATCGAGGTTACCCGTTGGCTCATCCGCAATAATAATATCGGGCTGATTCACAATCGCGCGAGCAATCGCAACTCGTTGTTTTTCACCACCCGAAAGTTCATTCGGAAAATTCCAGGCTTTATCGGTCAAATCAACCAGCGCCAAGGCTTGAGGCACATTTTCTGCAATCTCTTCATCACTGCGGCCATTGGCTTCCATGGCAAAGGCGATATTCTCGTATGCAGTCTTGTGGAGGAGTAATTTGAAATCTTGAAATACCGTACCGATCTTGCGACGGTACTGCGGGAGACGAGTACGCGGGATACGATGAATATCAAGTGACTCGAAAAAAACCTGCCCCGAAGACGGTTTGTCCTCAGCAATAATCATTTTAAGAAGTGTTGTTTTCCCGGCTCCAGAGTGACCAACAATTGAGACAAATTCTTTTGGTTCAATTTGAAACGTTACTTCTTCAAGCGCAGCTGAACGACCGTCGTTATAGCGTTTTGAAACGTTATCAAAATAAATCATAGACTGTTCTATTTTACGCTACTAAGGCGGGTGCGTCGAGGAAAACCTGTATATCACCTTCTAATACAGCCGAGATATTGCGTACTTCAGCGCCGGTACGGTGGTCTTTTACCAACTGATACGGGTGGAGAACATAGGATCTGATTTGGCTCCCCCATTCGATTTTAACGGTTTTCTCAACTGACAACCCAGCCATCTCTCGGGCTCGATTCGCTTCTTCAAACGCAAACAGTTTCCCTGCTAGGAGAGCGAGCCCTAGTTCCCGATTTTGCATTTGCGAACGTTCGGTTGAAACATGCACCGAGAGACCTGTTGGTTTATGAGTAATTCGCACCGCCGTCTCACGTTTGTTTACGTTCTGTCCACCAGCACCGCCAGAACGAGCAAACGTAATTTCTAAATCTTCTTCCCGTAGTTCGGTTGGAGCGCCCTCTTCAATCCGAGGCGAGACCTCGATAAGCACGAAGGAGGTTTGTCGCTTCCCGCTACTATTAAACGGTGACATACGGACGAGTCGATGTACCCCTGACTCGCGCGCGAGCATACCATAGGCCCCTTTCCCTTGAATTTCCATCGTGAGGTTTCGATACCCGCCCATAGTATTTTGATTACTGTCGATTTCAATTGGCTTCCACCCTCGACCCTCCGTATATTTTTGATACATTTCTCGCAACATTCGCGCAAAATCTTCAGCATCGTCTCCACCAGCTCCGGCCACAATAGTAATTACCGCATTATTTCGATCATACTTTCCTTCACCCGACGCTTCGGCTTTTAAGTCCTGGAGCTCTTTAATCATCGATTGAGCCTTCCCAGAATCATTCCAAAAGGTAGGTTCGAGCATCGCCGCTTCAATTGATGCAATCCGTTCTGAAGTTTGGTCTGACATAGTAGTGAGAGTATAGCAAAAAACCTACATTACTGCTGACTGAATCAAAAAATAAACCCCTGGTGGGGTTTATTTTTATGTGAGCCAATGCCCAGAATTGGTGTCAGGTTTCTAAATTCGCTACGCTCATTAAGAACCTCCTACCCGAGCTCGCGGTTTCGGCATTAGGAATAGCCGAAACAACGCTCCGCTTTTCAATTCTGGACGAAAGCTGCGCTGGCAGCTTTCTGCTTTGGCTCCCACCAAAAAGACCCATTGAAGGATATTTTATGGAGCCAATGCCCAGAATTGAACTGGGGACCTACGCCTTACCATGGCGTTGCTCTACCATCTGAGCTACATTGGCATGTGTGGTCGGAACATCCTATCAAACTTGAGAGAATAATCAAAGGGGTAAAACTGAGCCAAGAGCCGGGTTTGGTCACGAATCACTAACTAGAATTGTTCACTTCGTTCCAATTATAGTAAGTGCTCTTAACCACGTCTCACTTGTCGCAAAGCGACATAGTTCCGACTTTCAAAACCGGACGAAAGCACAGCAGTTTGCTTTCTTTCTTGGCTCACTAAAAATAAAACCCTGCCGGGCTAATTTTTATATGAGCCAAGAGCCGGGTTTGAACCGGCGACCTATTGCTTACGATGCAATTGCTCTACCAACTGAGCTATCTTGGCTTTCGAACACTGTATCGTAATATACTGAACAATTTGTGTACAGATTAGAGACAGGACTTGGTCCTTGCTAACTGGTCACGAATCACTAACCATAATCTTTCGCTTTGCTCTGATTTTACTAAGTGTTCGCTACCCCGTCTCACTCGTTCGTAAACTCACATCGTTCCGACCCGCAGTTAGATACGCAAGCAAAGCAGTTTGCTTGCTAACGTAAAAACCACCGTTTTAAAACGGTGGTTTTTACGTTATCTAACTGCGCGGTAGACGGGACTTGAACATTACATGTTCGGTACAGGTTGTCGCTCTTTTTCCAAAAGAGCTGGCAACCTTTTCAAGTCCCTTTTTAGATGTGTAGTAACACATCTAAAACTACTCGCTCATAACGTAAAATGGCCGCCACTTGCGTGGCAACCATTTTACTAACTGCGCGGTAGACGGGACTTGAACCCGCAACCTCCCGCGTGACAGGCGGGTGCTCTAACCAGTTGAGCTACCACCGCAGTTATGTTCCTGTCACAATAAAGTAACAGTGGCAAGAGTATATACACTTTCTTTCGAAAGGGCAATATCCTGCTTTGTGTCGACGACAAGGATTGAACTTGTGACCTTATCTTTATGAGTGATATGCTCTACCAACTGAGCTACGCCGACAAATTGGGTGGCAACAGAATACCATCAAAAGTATTCCCTATCAACCCTATTTTAGAGTCTCTAAAATTGCCTCAGCCTTCTCAATATCCTCCGGGTACCCAATTGGAATCCAAAGATTTTGTTCTACCACGGCAATTGGATATTTTTGCGCATAACGCTCAATTACCTCCGTCAGATAGTACTCATCTTTTACCGGTGTCTGTGGTTCAAATTCAAAAATATGATCATCCAAGACCATAGCGCCGGTACTCGCACAGTTACTCGGTGCATGTTCCGGTTTCTCAATCATCAGACCTAATGTTCCATCAGGATTTCTCACAACAATACCAAACTTCTCTGGTGTACTCACCTGAGCAACAAGCAACGCTCTTGTGTATGAAGAAGCACGCGCTATATCATCCTTACCATGAATATCATCGGCAAAAAGAAAAAGGAATCGTCCGTGAATTAAATCCTTACACAACCACAACGCCATTGCGGTCCCTTTTTGCTCCACTTGCTCGACATACGTTACCTTACGTCCAAAGTACACCTCACCACAATGTGCTTTGATTTGTTCACCTAGATACCCATGAACAATAATGAGTTCATCTACCGCACTCGGCAGCGCTTCAACGATATGATCCAAGAGTGGCTTCCCTGCTACTAACACCAAAGGTTTTGGCGTATTTTCTGTTAATGGTCGAAGTCTGGTTCCCTTCCCGGCCGCTAAAATTACACATTGCATAGTGGGGCCATTATGCCACACTCTACAGAAATATGTGAACGCCTATTAAAAACCTAGACAGAAGCCAATCTTAGTGTATACTTTTCGAACTGTATTTATAGCGGGTTAGAGGAGAGGTACCTCGGGAGGCTCATAACCTCCAGACTCCGGTTCGATTCCGGAACCCGCAACAAAAAAATAATAGCTCCCTTTTGGGAGCTATTATTTTTTGTTGCGGACTAGAACGTGCCCTGCGGCACGTTAGTCCGGAATCGAAAACCGCAGTCATGTCGCTTGCGACAGATGAGGTGTGGTCAAGAACACTTTGTAGATTTGAAACGAAGTGAACAAATATACTTAGTGATTCGTGACCGATTCCAAATTAAAATATCAAAATATTCTTAATGATCCGTGACTCGATTCTTTTGTAAGTTCACAATTCTTAAAACACCACCTCGTTACATAATCCCTAACTCTTTAAACACGCGGTTGTACTGCATAATTGTCTCGCGAGCAATCTTGTGAGTCAAAACAAACTCCGCTCCAGCGTGGGCAATTTCATTGCGGACCTTATGCGCTTGCCACGCATCATCAAGCGAGGCTAAAACCGAAGGTGAGATACTCTTGAGTCGTTCACCTAGTGAGGTACCAGCGTACCCCTGACGCTTTAGCACATCATCTAAAATAATATCCGCTTCAATAATTGCCAGCTTCCAATCGTTAGGATTTTCGGAATCGAGGTGTTCCTGTAATTCGGCAAACCGATCTGATTTAGCCACCACTCCTGTTTGCATCAAGTACGCCTCCTCGCCGGCTTTTATATGCTCTTCTTCATACTCTTCTAATTTTTCAATTTCAATCGAGGCATAGACATAGAAGCCGAGCATGATAAGCGCAGACAAAAAACCAAGAATAATAACTACTCCCCACAAAAAACCAAACACCGAAAAGAACCCACCCGTACCGAAACTTTGAAACAGTCCCGTATTCCCAAAGAGAAAATCAAGGACGGGAGAAAGCACATCGTACCCACCGACTGCTATAGTCGTACTCGCTTCTTGAAGTGAATCATCCATATAAATTATTACACTATTTCTGAATCGCGTAGTACATCATACGTACGCTTACCAATATCAAACAATCGCGCATCGCCTCCGTGCGGTCCTATATATTGTACCCCAACCGGGAGAGCGACAGTACCTCGCTCTACCCTCCCCATCGGGACAGATAATGCTGGGACCCCCGTCAAATTAACCGGTACGGTAAAAATATCCTGACGATACATTGACAATGGGTCGGTCTGTTCTCCTAAGGTAAAAGCGGGAGTCGGTGCAGTAGGAGTCACAATACAATCGACCTGATTAAACACTCCAGCCAGTTCAGTTCGCATTTTTTTTCGAGCCAACTCTGCTTTCCCATAAAAAGCATCATAATAACCAGAAGAAAGCACATAGGTTCCTAAAAGTATTCGACGCTTCACTTCATTTCCAAATCCAGCTGCACGACTCTCTTCATAGACCGACAGAAGATCTGAACCATCGACAGAGAGCCCATACCGCATACCATCAAACCGGGCCAGGTTAGACGACACCTCCGCTGGCATCACAATATAATAGGCAGCGAGGCCTGCTTCAAATAATGGCAGGTCGATATCAACAAGCGTATGCCCGGCACTGCGCAAGGCATCACAATGCGCTTCAAATACCTGAAGTACATCAGGGTCAATACCTGAAGCTAAAAACGAGCGCGGCACTCCAAATGTGTAGGTTGATTTCGTGGGCACCTCGGGATACGTATCCGGGAGAATAGTCGTCGCATCGAGCGGGTCAACTCCCGCCATCACACTATGGAGAAGCTCGCTATCAGCTACCGTATTGCTTAGCGGACCCGCCTGGTCAAGGGACGACCCCATCGCTATTAACCCGTAGCGCGACACGGCACCATAGGTCGGTTTAAATCCAACCAATCCACAATAACTGGCTGGCTGACGTACCGAACCTCCAGTATCTGTCCCAATTGCGACAGGTACTGCCCCCATAGCGACCGCTGCGGCTGAACCACCCGAAGAACCTCCCGGTACACGGGTGAGGTCGAGTGGATTTTTAGTAGAACCAAACGCTGAGTTTTCAGTAGAGCCACCCATAGCAAATTCATCCATATTGGTTGCGCCTATGATGATGGCGCCCGCTGCCTTTAGTCGTGAAATTATCGTCGCGTCATACGAGGCAACATAATTCTCAAGTATTTTAGATGCTGCAGTAGCAGGTTTACCTTTAACTAAAATATTATTTTTTACCGCCACTGGCATACCTAATAAAACCGGTGCTCCGTCACCTTCAGTTTTATAGCGCTCAGTGGCCACTGTGGCAGCCTCAAGCGCATCCGCCTCGTAGAGCGAAAGGAAGGCATTAACCTCGGTATCCTTCTCAGCAATTACAGAAAATGAATGCTTGACCGCATCAAGCGGAGTATAGGTGCCTTCAATAAATTTTTTTCGGAGATCTACTAATGTCATATTACTCAGTTTGATTAAGAATTTTTTTCACGGACATAAATTGCCCCTCTCGATGTGGCATCGCTTGGAGCAGAGTCTCAGTATGCTCCCCCGCGACTGTCGTAACCTCATCCGGACGCAACACATTAAACCGTACACCTACATCGCTCCCCAACGTTTCGTCGGCAGCCATATCCTTGACGGTACTGACGTACGCTAAAATTGAATCAATCTCAGATTGGAACGTGTCAATTTCGGTTGGAGTGAGGGCAATACGAGCCAATGAACCCAATTGGGTAATCTCATCTTTTGTCATAATGGGCATGATACCAAAGTAACCGACATTACGCTATTAAGGATTGAAATTCCTGCTCGGTAAGGATTGTGACTCCAAGACTTGTAGCAGCTTCAGCTTTACTACCTGCGTTACTTCCCACGACCACATAATCTGTTTTTCGCGAGACACTACCCGACACAGACCCACCAGCCAAACGGATTTTTTCTTTGGCGTCATCCCGTGTCATGGTTTCAAGTGTACCCGTTAAAACAAAGGTTTTACCAGAGAGCTTCACTGAACCTGTCGATACGGGAGCTGCTTCAAGGGTAATATACTTACGCAATTCTTGTATGGTAATAAGGTTGTCTTTCTGTCGAAACCAGGAATGGAGACTGACTGCAGTTTCTTCTCCAACACCGTGAATAGCAATTAATTCTGGAATACTGGCTTTCAGCACCGCTTCAAGCGTGCCGAAGTAACCTGCCACCAAACGAGCCGTCTCTTCACCCACCTGATCAATACCGAGAGCAGCTATCAACCGGTACAGTGGCTGCGTACGGGCTGCCTGCAATGCCGTCACAACATTTTCGGCTGATTTCATTTTAAAACCAGGGAGCAGCAGTAACTCGTCAGTTGTCACCATGAAAAGATCAGCATAGGTGGCAATTAAATCAGTATCCACAAGCTGGTCAATAATTTTTGGTCCCACCCCATCGATATTAAGACCAGCCTTTGAAACAAAATAATGAAGACGCTTTCGATGCAGCTCAACCGAATCAGTTATCACACACCGATACGCCGCTTCACCCGGAATTCGCTCAATGTGACCGTCTCCGCCGCAACCCGCTACCGTCTTTGGAAAACGATATGGTTTTGTCTTTTCTGGACGTAAATCAAAAAGGACTTCAACGATTTCAGGAATCACATCGCCGGCTTTTTGTAAGACTATAGTGTCGCCGATTCGGATATCTAATCGTTTGATTTGATCTTCATTATGTAATGTCGCCCGCGCCACCGTTGACCCAGCTACCACTACCGGACGCAAGTGCGCCACGGGAGTAATCACGCCGGTACGTCCCACCTGAAGTCCAATATCTTCAACCACCGTAGTTACTTGTTCAGCGGGAAATTTATAGGCCACACCAAAACGTGGTGCACGGGCAGTATACCCCGCAATTTTTTGTATTGAAATTTCATCCACTTTAATGACCACCCCATCAATCCCATAAGGTAAGTCATGGCGCTTTGCCTGCCACAATTCATAATATGTAGCGATGGCACGAAGGTCGCTACATCGTTTAGCATGAGGATTAGTACGTAAACCAAGCTCTTTTAGCAGCGCCAACTCTGCATATTGCGTTTGCGGAATGGCATGAGAGGTACTAAGCGGTGAAAATGCATCAATATCATAACAAAACATGGAAAGGTTGCGCGTTCGACACACCTCTCCGTCAAGCTGTCGCAGTGTCCCAGCGGCCGCATTACGTGGATTAGCAAACACTGCTTCACCACTTAAAATGCGCTCTTCATTAATCCGCGTCAGCTCCGCTCCGGCAAGCCATACTTCACCGACACAAATGAGATCGACCGGAGAGGTAAGGTGGTGCGGGATATCACGAATCGTTCGCGCTGTATGCGTGACGTCTTCACCAACCGCTCCGTCTCCACGAGTCACGGCCTGTATGAGTTCACCTTTTTTGTACGTTAACACAAGCTTTAGTCCATCAATCTTGTGCTCTGTTACGTACGAGTATTTCGCTGCGGCCAGATCTGCCTCCACCAAAATGCGATTGAGTCTCCCTTCCCAATCGTTAAGCTCGGCAGCCGAGAAAACATTATCAAATGACCACTGTGGTACTACGTGTACAACCTTAGAAAAAGCAACCCGAGCCGGGGCTCCAATTGCGGCAGTTACCCTACTCTGACCCCCCTCATAAAACTGTTCGAGGTCACTTAATTCTCGAACCAGTGAATCATAGGCTTCGTCGGTAATTTCTGGTGTGTCATCCTGATGATACTTTGTTTGATGGTAAGCCACCAAGGCACGCAATTTTGCTAGACGAGCGGTCGCGGTAGTCTGTTTACTCATGACTTAGAATTCTAGCAAAATATCACGACTTCGGGTACTTTGACTCGCCTTATTTCCACATGACGCACTATATCCCGTGACCGAAACTACTGTACACCGACCTCCCGGACCACAGAATTTAGTATTTCTTGGGTACCCTGGTAATTCACTTCTCACCGGATCAATGACCGACCCCATCGTTACTCCTGGCGACGCAGCATCAATTATCATAGTAATCATTTTTATTTCACTACACCGTTCCTGCGGGGCTGTTCCCCAGGTAATTTCGGCCTGATACCGATACACATCGTCATTTGCCGTTGTACCACTTAATGGCAATCCTAGTGCCATGGGAGAATTTGGATCTGAATCACCAAAACAACTAAAATCAATTTGCTGACCCGCTTCAAAATCAACTGTTTCTGAACGTCTCGTGAAGCGGGCACACTCGAGCCCAGCGTTTGCTGCCTGAAATGCTAATTCAGAGTCAGTAGAATCAATCGATAACTCAAGCTGTTTGAGACTGAGTTCAACGATTGCCAACGTAACAGAAATAACCACACTTACTACCATGAGGGTAATGAGGAGAGCGAATCCGCGGACTGACGTGCGTTTATGGTTTTTCATAGACATTAAAAAGATAGGTCGAAGCGACTACTTGCTGAGTCCGAATCAACGTTCCGGTACGCCAGGTTACAGTTGAAGTAAGCAATACTTCTTGTAGCCCACCATTGGTACTCAATACTTCCATTTTCACTGCACGAGTGAAGAGCGAGTTCGGGTCCCCTACATCATAATGAAACCGGCGCCGTTCGGGATTTGTACCTGCATCATTCAGCTGCAATCGACAATTTGTCAACGTATCACAATGACGCACTACCTCGGTATTAGGACTAACGCCCGTTTCAATCTGAAGCGCGCAACCATTGGGATGACTGGATACATTACACAAGTTAAAGTACGTAATAAAGTCACTCCACGGGTTAGGGTTTCCGGTTGGATCATCAAAGTGTTCCAAGAGAAAATCATCGCGCTGCTTTTGTACCAGCTCAAGGCCCTCTTGAGCCAAGAAAAATGCCACAATTTGTTCAGTTGCAAACGCGGTACTATTATTTGATCGACTAATAATTGTCATCGGGCCAACAATCACTAGAAGCAAGATAGAGATAGCGACGAGCACCTCAACTAAACTAAAGCCTTGTGGTTGTGAGGTATTAAAAATCATAGATCAAGTTCGCGTTGCGTTATCGTAGTTTGTAGCACAAATGGTTTATCTGTCGCAGACCCCGTCTCCGTTGCCTCAATAATAATTGTTACCGTTGGCTGTCCGTCTCCAGGATTAGTTCCGCTCACAAAGAACTCGACTCGTGACAACACAATCCCGTCAGATATGATTGATTCTGCAGGCTGATTACCAACTCGACGCATCAGTTTATACTGCGTTGGATCAGCGCTACTTTTATCAAAATAGTATAAGATTCGTAAATCACCACCAGTGATACTATCACCCCCTTCAACAAATGAAATGCCCTGAAAATCGCGATTACTATTATTACCGTTATCACACCGATTAAATGAGGTTGTACCAAAGAGAGCATCCTGGTCACCTGTACCAAATACAGTACTACCTGGGGTATTGCTACTTGTACAATAATACGACCGCCCCGTTCTTATTTCACGGGTCATACTATCCATCGCAAAGGTAAGCGTAGTCATCACCGACTGATCACCTTGTACCCGAGTATTCCCATCAATTAATACTAGAAGCGAACCAACTGAAATAGTGACAACAACCGTATACAAGGCGAGTGAAATTAACATCTCAATCAAAGTAAAGCCCGCCGTGCTACGTGTTGATGTGTACTGTCTCATAGTTAATATGTCGTTACCTTAATTTGACCAGTCCCCGTCACTTCTACCCGCCTCACATCTCCGGTACCAATGCCTGTATCATTAAGTAGTGACACATCTACATATATAGGACCATTCAGAACTGTTCCGACCTGATTCTCAAAAATTGCATCGAAATTTGGTCGGATAAACGTAACGGAAAACCCCGTATTGGATCCTCCTCCCGTTTGAGAACTCCCCGCCAAGTTAGTAATACCTCGAATTTCAAACCGAGAATCCAGTCTGCCTCTCGTACCACCTATAATAGTATCAGTTCCGGCATTGTAATAGCCATTGTTATTCGTATCCTGAAATATTACATAGCTTGTTTGCTGAGCAGTGGACGTATCAAAAAAGACTCCGTATTGTCGTGAAGCGCTCACGGCCCCCGTATTTCCACTCACCGCTAAGAGTTGGGCCTGCCTGACTGCAAAGGCAATCTCGTACGCCTGATTACGCAATAGTACCGCCCCATTAAAAGAGTTGTTACGGGTGAGTATAATCGCAGATACCATCGCGACAATACTAATTGACACCATAAGCTCAATCAAGCCAAAGCCTCGAACAGACTGAGGAGCGTATTCGCTGATATTATTTTTAGTAAAATGCATAGGAGAAAAAAGCGAGTACATCAATATGCAAAAAGAATACACACAAAAATCCAAGTATCAGAAAGGGCGCAAAAGGTACTTCACTTTTTATTGTAAGGCCGGACCCACCAAGTTGTAAGTGGAGTTGTCCCCGTTTTTTAAGCTGTTGAAACATTATTACCCCGAGACTAATCACTGTCCCAATCCAAAACGATAATACTAACATTGAGAACACCCCTCCTAATCCAACCAAAAAACCAAGCGGTATCGCGAGCTTCGCGTCACCAAACCCAATCCATCTTCCTTTTGAATACGTCCATAACCCGGCAAAAAATCCGAACCCAATCAGGGCTGCCCCACTCCGCTCAAGGAGCATTAGCCACGAGGCTGATTGATAAAATTCATATGTACCGTAAATTACAGCTACCACGACAAGGGTATAGACAAATCCATCGGGTATCACAAAATGATACAAATCATACACTGCGATTACCACAAGAGTCGCCATCAAAAAAGCCAACAGTGGCCAGAGCCAGAAATCCGTGACCGTTAGGACCACGAGAAGGAACAAAAGCGCAGTCACCAGTTCAACCCAAAAATAACGAGACGGAATTCGAGCACTGCATGTGCGACACTTCCCACGCAAACCAAGGTACGACACCAAGGGAAACAGCTCGTACCACCGTAGTGGTGTTTGACATGATAAACAGTGAGAACTACCAGCAATTGATTTCCCGGTATGAAATCGGTAGATGTAAACGTTGAGAAAACTACCAATCACAATCCCCCACAGGAGGGCAACCAAAGGGACATAATATGAGGGTAGTAATTCAAACATGAATAAGTATTTATAGTATACAACATATACTCAAGGCAAAAGATACCTCACCTTATATAAAATCAGTGCTACTCACAGGTCTGCCCTACTACCGTAGCTCCACCCGCCACCCTTACACCCGAAAAACCAGTATTATCCGCACACCAATACGTCGTAGACGCATTCACCAGTTGCGTGGTCACAATCCAATTGTCAGCCTGACTAAAACACGAACTCCCCGCAAAGTCTGACCATAATGCCACAGTATCAGTACACACAGACAAAAATGAATTAGTAGAAACATAAATAATTTCTGCCTGAGACTTTACTGCAGTCACCTGTTGTTTAATGCGTGCATCCGCGCCTTCGAGCCGAGCGCTACTTAACGCCGCTAAAATCGTTGAAGCTAAAACAGCAATGACGGCAATCACTACTAAAATTTCAACGAGGGTAAAACCTTTATGAGAGCAACGCAATAACATTACTTTTAGTATAACGTTATATATATGTCCTATATCGTGTTTTAC
Organism: Candidatus Kaiserbacteria bacterium; assembly: GCA_031430855.1. GTDB lineage: Bacteria > Patescibacteriota > Minisyncoccia > Phycocordibacterales > UBA918 > OLB19. The sequence goes on along the minus strand of JANPCG010000013.1, from coordinate 548 downwards.
CCATCTACGTACAAAAGTGCCCCAAAGGGGGCACTTTTTCATCACCCGTTTTCTTAGATTATGATGCGGGACATCCAGTTGCTGCTGCAGCCAATTGAGTTACCCGTACCCCACTGAATCCCGTACTGTCAGCACAGAAGAATCCACCCGTTGACCGATTGAGTGGTGCAGAGACTACCCACGTAGTATCGGTGGCACGGCAGTTTATTGAACCACCAGTACCATTAGTGTTCGCAGTCTGAATAGTAGCGGTTAAAACTACCGGATCTGTCCCAGGCGCAGTTCTTGCAATCCCCGTTAAAAGCGGTGCGAGCCCCGTTGCTGCTGCACACACGCCTGTGTACGCATTACCGTTTGCAGTCGCAAATACTTCCGCCTGTGCTTTAGATGAGTTAACTTGTGACTGAGTAGAAGCATCATTTCCACTTTGTCGGGCCGTTCCGAGTGACGCCAACACGGTCGCTGCCAAAATACCAATAATCGCGATTACAACGAGGAGCTCGATGAGCGTAAAGCCGCGCTGTAGGTTTCGTTTAAACATACGTTGT
>JANPCG010000012.1:0-71036 GCA_031430855.1 Candidatus Kaiserbacteria bacterium | reverse complement strand
CTATCAAAGGATCTAAATCTCTACGATTTGCAGGTGCGGTACATTCGCGAAAATCCAAGTCATTTTTATTGGCAAAAAATTGTTTGAGACGTAAACGAGGTTCTACTTCGTTCAATAACCTGGGAATCTTGCTATTGGTATCCTGCAATCATTATTAGCTTCTCCTTCACCCCGCTCATATACTCTTGATCAGACAGAATGGTTAAAATAAGCTTCCGCTTCTGGCCCACTACGTAAGAATCCCCTCACGGGGATTCTTACGTAGTGGGCGGCCAAGAAACTGCCCTGCGGCAGTTTCATTCAGGAATTGAAAGACGAAACGATGTGGCCCTGCCACGAGTGAGTCAGGGTCGTAAGCGACGTATTTTTAACGAACAACGTGAGTATAAAAATAGTCGACTTCTGACCAATTCCAACCGATAGCCGCCCCTTTTAGAGGTATATTTTATAAGGTTTTTCTTGATACCCTAATGGGAAGCTAGAACTAGTTTGATATACTCAACAAATGCAAAAAATGATTGCTATTGGCGGCGGAGAAATCAGACGACCTGGATATAAGGTTGAGACACTTTCTATAGACAAGGAAATTATAAAACTAAGTGGCAAAAAAAATCCAAAGTTACTCTTTATCCCAACGGCAAGTAGCGACTCTGAAGGATACTGCCAAGTAGTACAAAAGCACTTTGGCAAAACACTCGGATGTAAAGTTGAGCATCTTTTATTACTGGACAAGAAATTGACTAAGAAAACCATCAAGGAAAAGGTTTTATCCGCAGACATCATCTATGTTGGTGGCGGAAATACTCTCAAGATGATGATGTTGTGGAGAAAATTAGGGGTTGATTTACACTTGAAACAAGCTCACCTCAATGGAGTAGTGGTCTCTGGATTAAGCGCCGGTGCGATATGTTGGTTTAGGCAGGGCGAGTCAGACTCACGTAAGTTTAACAACCCTGAAGCTCCTTACACTAGAGTGAGGGGTTTGGGTCTGATTAAGATGCTTCTTTGTCCCCATTATGATGCTGAGAGTGAAAGACGGGCAGATTTAAAGATGATGATGAAAAATACCTCTGGTACAGCGATTGCGCTCGAGAATTGCTGTGCTATTGAGATAATTGATGATATGTACAAGATAATCGCATCAAAGAAGTCAGCCAACGCGTACCGTGTCTATTGGTTTAAGGGAAAACTTAGAGAAGAACTGATTGAAAAAAGTAGTCAATACAAACCTCTCAAGGAACTAATTTCTAAGTAATCAAACATATTGAAACGTGGAAATTAACACCGTTTCATCTCCCATCCGTTCAAACACAGTTCGAACATCTCTTACAGAGACGGTACACCTTATCACCATTTTCTTCGAAAATGCTAGGCAATGTCTTACAAAAGTTTCTCAAACTTTCTCACTCTACAACGTCATCTCAATGTCCTTACTTCGCGAGGGAACAATTTAAAAAAATTTGGTTCCACTGTGTGTGGTCTAGTTTAATAAAATTGCATTAGACCAAATGTTATCAAACATAGTCTTCATCATCTTTGAATGTGCCTCAGATTGTATGAGTACAGCATACTGTTCTCGCTTAGGAGACACGTATAAAGTTTTATTATCAAAAACAAATATCGTAGTGTCGAAACTATTATGCATATCAATCGGTAGCTGGCGTATATCGGCACCATCATAGTAATTACTTAGTGTTAATTTATTTGGAATATCTTCCCATAAGGCTATTGTTTCAAGTTTCCTTTTTTGCTTTTCCTTTACATATTCTAAGACAAACTCCCCTCCTATTTCATGAAAGTAATTTTGGGTTGGGACAATACTTCTCACCCTCTTTTCTTTTGCGTACAAACTCGAAAAAATGACTTGCTTGATAGATTCAAAACTCTCAAAATATGATACAAGGGATTTCGATTGCTTTGTATTTTTTGGATAATATGAGATTAGTTTTTTTGTCTTATCCAAAAGAACCTCCTGTTCCCTTACGTTATCTTGGACAATTACTTCCAGTTGTTGCAAGGAGTTGATCTGAAACTTATTTCCATACTCTTTTCCAGTTTTACTGACTAGACCTCTTTTTTCCAAAGAATTCAATGAGTAGTACACGGTGGGTCTTTTCTCACCGGTTTGTTTTATTATCTCACTCACTAACTCAGCACCATCTAATAACGAAATATAAACGGACGTTTCAGCAGCTGACAACCCTATTTCTTCTAGCAAGTTTTGAATATCTGATTTATTCATAGTTGTATAGTCGTTACTATACATCATTGAACATATTTTTCAATTGTCTACTATTCTCTTAGAACGTTCTTTGCCACGAAAGGAATAAACTATGAGCAACTTGTTTGTAATGACTATCTTTGGTCATTTCGTCGGAGATTTCTTCTTCCAGCACAAACTGATGGGAGAAAATAAGTTCCTGCCAGGAACCAAAAACCTGGTGTGGTGTACTTTTCACGTAGCGGTTTACACGATAACAGTAGCGGTGTTCGCGCAGAACTTCACACCACTATTTTTGGCAGGAGTATTTATCCCCCACTTGGTGGCTGACCGGTATTCGTTCGCATATCACTGGATGTGTTTACTTGGACGAGGAGATTTGATGAGTCATAGTAATCCTCAAAAAGCATCTTTTGGCACAGTCATCTACGTCGTCATGGATCAAACCTATCATATCGGATGTCTGTACATCCTCTTGCTTATTATCCAACAATAAGGAGAAGCGCTATGGGAGTCTTTAAACTATTCTCAAGCTGTGATGACAAGTCACACAGCAGAAACCGTTCGAATGGTCCGACTCAAACGGAATACGTTTATATCGAGCGAATTTCCAACAATCCAGACCCGACTCGATTTGTCATCCAAAAAACAGAACGAGCAGGACGGTTCCTGATAGCCGAGGTGCACTACCCCAACTGTCAGAATTATGAAGGCAATAAGATTCTGGTGTTTGATGGAGTGCCTGAAAAGGTGCTCCGAGAGCAAACATCACTCGACCCCCACTTCTGCGACTCGCCTGAGCACCCATCCCCCGTAGCTCGATTCGAGCCAACGGCCCGAGGTTGGAACTACGCAGTTTCATTTTGCAGAAGTATCTGACCACCTGGCACCTGAGATAATATCAAGGGTGCCATTTCTTATTTGAATAACTCTCTTGCCTCACTTAGCCATTTTATTGTCATTTCCTCAAACTGGTTCCACTCGAGGGACAGTACGCACCCAATTTTTAAAGGTATTTCTTCAAGAGCTTTATGCACACCTACCGAGACGTTCGAACTAACGCGGTTCGTAGAGCATGATTTTTTGCTGCTCATTTTCTTCAACTACTTGGAAGCCTACTTTTTCGTATAGACTTAATGCTGGCAGATTATTGTGAAATACTTCCAATCGGACTGGCTTTGAAGTTTGTTTAGACTCTTCAATTAAATTTCCAAGTATAGACGTACCAATACCCTTCCCTCTGTATTCAGGGAGTATTTGCATACCGCCGATGTATATTTCAACTCCTCGAACTATTCGCAGGCGGCCGACAGATTCACCAACTAAACAAACGACTTGGATTTCGGCTGGGTTAAACTCCTGTTTATATTCTTCGAACCTGGCTGCCTGCTCTACATCATCTTGATCCAGATTAGCCCCATCAAGTTTCTGTAATCTAAACATCAATTCGCAGTCTTGAACTGTCGCCTGACGTAGTTCGAACACACTTTCTAATTTTTTAATCGGTAGCGCCTTTTGCATAACCTAATCTTATCAAAAATGGAATATAAATACTCATATCATCAAACCACGCAAACACAGTTCTCATATCTCTATATAGAGATTATTCAGGTTGTATGAAATTTTCAAAAATACCGACACCCTCTCGCGAAGCTCCGCGGATTCTATTTTCACCCTACAGCGTCATACCTAATTACAGATTTTCTTAGATTGACAGAGGATATTATTTGACCCAAAGTTAGGTTAAATTTCTTGTGTTTTAAACTTTTTTGTTGCATATTTCTTATGGGTAAGCTATTTGAAACATTCACATCACAGAGGAGAGAACCGTGGCCAAAAAACCTGAGGAAATGGGACTTGAGGAACTGGCTGCTGAAAAGGCCCTCCTCGATGAACAAGACGCTGACGAAACAGACCGCCGGGGCAAGCGGCGCGAAGAACTTGATCGCCAACTGCGGCGGCGGTATAAGGACTTTCCAAGCTCTATTGTTCCTGCCGTCCCGATTGTAGACGGTGGAGCAGTAGGACTCGGCGAGGTACCTCAAATAGACGGCTTCAGCAACGGAATCGGCGATCTCAATCTTTTGATTTCTGATATTCCAATTGCAACGGCGCCGTTTGCGCAGGTGGTCCACGGCATCGCCAAGCAATTGGTGACACAGGTTACCGGCTTGATGCCCACTATGGGTATCTACCAAATCAGAGCCGGAATGAGCGAACTGTCCTATCAAGTCGTTCGGTGGCAGATACCCCGTCCGATTACGGTCGAAGAACTCCATACAATCTCACGCCTGGTGTCTGATGCATATCAAGGTGACATCAATGCCTATAACACCGCAATTCTCGGTTGGCGAAAAGTGGCAAAGCCGTGTGATTTTTCTGGAAAGCGCATGCACTCAGGAACACACGGGGTCTATTTCGGCGGCAGTAATCACTATTCGCAATCTGCCAATGGCGTAACTGTCTATCGGAAATTCAAGAATGCCAAGGAGGCTGAATACCTTCGAAGTGAGTACCCAATTGACTTCTTGTCTATGCGCCACCGGGTCACGAGCAACGTCGTAACCCACATCGAACTTCATGATCACGGCGTGGGAGACAAACTGAACGGCCTCGGACAAGACAGCTTCTTGATGTTGGTGGTGCAAATATCGCACCTCCTATCGAAACAACAAGTAGTTAAAGCCAAACCGCTGATGGCTGAGATCTATCGTCAGCTCAATCGGATTGGCACCCGAGCCATCAGTCGGTCAGATTTGTTCGGAATGCAGAGTGCGCTCGAGGCCGTTGAAAAAACTATCCTCTTGCCGCTACAGCACCCCGAACAGGCCAAACTATTTGGGATCATGCCTGAGTCGGTACTGCTGGTAGGAGTGCCCGGAGTGGGTAAAACCTACCTCGAACACTTCCTAATGACAGGTGAATACAACGCAATCTTTGTGGCAGTCGATACCGACAAGTTACGCACTGATCTCCATGCCGTTAAGGCGGGGCGACAAAGCGAAACCTTGACTCGGGTCGACCGCATCACCAAGTTAACTGGACTGCCTGTCATTTTGATCATTGACGACATCGATGTGATTTTGACAGAAAAAAAAGAGGACGACGTTGTCTCTAAGTTCCTCAATCTGATGCAGGGTATTCGCCAGAAAGGCCTCTATACTCTGGCCTCTACCAACTACCCAGAAGAACTCGATCGTCGGCTACTTGAGCCTGGACGCCTCTCAAAGATTGTCCACGTTCGACCGCCAAACAAAGTCGAGCGAACGGGAGTACTACTGACCTACCTGTGTAAGCAGCCGTTTGCGACAGCCAGTCACTGCAACGAAGTAGCAAACTGGTGCGCAGAACAAACGGACGGCTGGACCCAACGATTCCTCTGGGAACTCACCGTCGAAGGAGCGCGTAACTGTCTGATGCGCTACTTGCAAGACCCTGAAGCTACGCCGAGGTTGGGAGACTATCAGATGGCTCATGAAACCATCCTCCGCACCCGCAACTTCGACGAGATCCAGAAATGGGACGAACGAATAGCCAACTTTGTTTCGTCTCATCGCCAGAAGATTGGCTTCGGGAAGTGAAGGAATCAAAAAGGGCGTCCGCAATCGTGGACGCCCTTTTCTTATCTTACTTCCCCCCCATCCACCACACTGCTATTAGCTCAAACTAGTCCTGCTCGAGAAACCGTAGCCGTCCGACATTAACCACTCAAAAATATCTCTGTTTTACTCGGTATTTTTGAATACAAAATCGTCTCAATAGCGGGAATGGAACTTTAATAAAAAGAAGAACCTGGCGAACGTGCCGCCAGGCTCAGTTTTGTGATCGAAGATAAGATCTAGCTGACCGTCGCTTCGATAAAAGTTTTTACCACGTCCGCGATAGCGGCTGGATCCGCTTCGTGGATGTGTGTGATCTTTTCTTCATTCGCCAAAAGATGACGACAGGAATCAGGAATCATCATCCGAATCCCGAGGGCGCGATAAATTGCGTCTTCGAATTTCGCTGGCTGGGCTGTCTCCGCAATCAACGATGGACCCTTGCCGAGATCCATTTGCAAATCGTAGAAGACCTTGGTGGCGACAGCGGTGTGCGGGTCGATGATAATACCGGTGCGGTCGAAGGTAGACTTGATGGCTTCGATCACTTGGGCATCGCTAGCAGTCCCAGACTGGAACATCACTGTCGAGTCAGCCAGGTTCAGTTTCCAATTGAATTGACCCCCTTTGGCTAACTGTTTCCACAGCTGGACCAAATGTTGAGGATTCCGATTCACTTGGTCGAACATAAACCGTTCGAAGTTCGAGGCTGAAGCGATGTCCATGGAAGGACTGAATGTCGCTTTAACCTCGTCGCCTTTTCGTACCCGATATACTCCGTGCTTGAAGAACTCATGAAGCACATCGTTCTTATTGGTGGCCACGACGACGTTGATACGAAGCCCCATCTTGCCCGCCACATAAGCAGCGAGCGCATTGCCGAAGTTACCCGACGGCACCGCTATTGTCAGAGTTTCGCACGGATCGGTCATCACCCTCGTGTATCCGTAGATGTAGTAGACAACCTGGGCCATGACACGCGCCCAGTTGATTGAGTTCACGGCACCAATCGAATACTTGGTTTTGAAGTTGGCGTCGCTATTCACCAGCTTCACCGCCGTCTGACAATCGTCAAAATTGCCGTTTGCAACCAGGTTGAAGACGGCCAGGTCATCGATCCGGTACATCTGCATCTGCTGAAACGGTGTCATTCGTCCAAATGGCGAAAGCATGAAAATACGGAGCCGTTCCCGACCGCGTACTGCCTCTTCTGCCGCTGAACCAGTGTCGCCAGAGGTCGCACCAAGGATGTTGAGGTACTCGTCACGCTCCTGAAGGACATGGTCCATCAGGTTTGCAACAAGTTGCAGGGCAATATCCTTGAACGCTAAGGTAGGCCCGTTCGATAGTTTCAGCAAGCCCACTCCTTTGGAAAGCGGTTGGATCGGCGTAATGTCGGCACTGCCGAAGAGACGAGAATCGTAAGAACGCTCAATGAGCAACCGCAAAGCAGTATCGTTGATATCTGCCCTGTCGACATACATTCTGATGACATGGAAAGCGATTTGATGATAACTCCAGCCCTTCATCTGTTCGATGTGTTTCCATGTCAGCTGAGGATATTCCTCGGGGACATAGAGGCCACCATCAGGCGCGAGACCTGCCAGCAGGACGTCATTGAACGAAAGTGGTTTTCCTTGACCGCGTGTCGATATGTAGCGCATGGATTCCTCCTGTTTGCGATGAAAAGGCCTCAGATACTAAGTACCTGTATCCGCGAGTATCCTACTCCATTATTTAGGATTGGCAACCAAAATGAGTATTTTGATTTGAATTGTAATTTACCAATAATCGTCCCCTATTCACGGATTCTTTAGGTTTTTGTATCCAAAAATTTTATTGAGCTATAATATAGTGTCGAATGCATAGAATCCAGCACAACCTGGTATACTCACCGCATGGATCTCTCGATAGCGCTAAAACTCAATAGTTACCTCGGCCTCTCTCCATTCTATGATGGATTGATTTATTTTAATGCCGTATATTTAACATGGATTATTGTGGCAATTGCCTTTGTTTGGTTACTCTCAGGCTCAATGATGCGAAATATGTTCGTCTTAGTCTGTGTTAGTATCTCTACTTTTGTGGCTCGCGGAATAGTTACCGAAGCGATACGTTTGTTTTATAATCGCCCTCGGCCATTTCTCGAATCAAGCCAAATCCATCCCCTTTTTATTGTTCATGAATGGTCGTTTCCTTCAGGACATGCAACGTTATTATTTGCATTTGCAACAGCAATATATTTTTTTGATAAGCGTTTAGGTTTGATCGTATTGCTACTTTCAACAGTTGTCATTTTGTCGCGAGTAGTTGCAGGCGTTCACTACCTCTCGGACATTGTAGCTGGCGCAATTATCGGCTCAGTTTGTGCCAGTATCGTAACGTACATATTTAAAAAGAAATTTGTGAACCATAATTCTTAGGAGATTTATCTTAGCAAGAGGTAAGGATATAATGTACTTAATGAATCCAATGTTAGGCTACGCAGCAATTTATTTTTATCGTAGAGATGACTTTGGCACCCAAATACTTCTTCAAAAAAAGACCGCGGGTGGCGAGGTATTGATGTATGGACCCCATTTGGGGGGCGCCTTGAAAATAAAGAAAATCCCGCCACTTGTATAAAACGAGAAATTCTTGAAGAGCTCAATATCATACTAGCAGACGAACAATTACAATTTGCTACAGAGATACCGACCACAACAAAAGATGGAAAGACGGTACCGCTTTATCTATATACCGCGGAATTTATCTGGCCACTAAAAATGATTCAGTTAAGCGAAGGCTGCGGTTTTGCATTTTGGTATACCGATGAACTTGCTTCACTATCGATGCAGCCCCATGAAAAAGTAGCGGCCGGGGAAATTGTTCAAATTATTAACAATTAGTTGATTAAAATTAATCAACGAGAATCACAGCCGTTTTTGGTAAACGAGATTTGATACCAGTAAGATCTGCTTCTGAATAGTTGTTCCCTTTTAAATTAAGTATTTTTAATTTACTTAAGTTACCGAGCTCATTAGGTAAGCCTGTAATTTTATTATTTGAAAGATCAAGTACCTCAAGATTCTCAAGCTGACCAATTTCAGCAGGCACTCCAGTAAACTGATTATTGCTTAAATTAAGCACCTTGAGATTCTGTAACAGGCGAACTTCTGCAGGGAGCGAACCGGCGAGACCATTCTTTGAGAGATTAAGCTCTTCGGTGCTCGTTTTACTAAAGATATCCATCGGCGTTTTTGTAAGACCAGTATTACTTAAATCAACCACAACACGATTGCTGGTCGATTCAGACATCGTTTCGTCGTCAGTACTATTTCTACTCATTGACCCAGTTTCTTTAGTACGAACAGTATTTACCACTTTAGTATTTTCAACAGCGGAAGTACCTTCTCGATTATAGAGAGCCACTCCGCCGAGTACTGCCAACACCACCGCCAGGCCAAAAAGAATTTTAATCATACTGTACTTGACGTATTGCGATGTGTTTTATTACGTTCTGAGAATTTTTTATGTGCGACACCTATATTTTCATTTAGGAGTATACTACTCACATGTACTATTACATTTTAGGCGCACTCTTGATTGGACTTTTGGTGTGGACAATTGGAAGTTATGTAGTCATCTGGACAATTGAGGAACCAGCGTATTCGGTACTTGAGAAACGAGACGGGTACGAAATCAGGAAGTATGCGCCTTATATTATGGCGGCTACCACCGTGACTGGTGATTATGATCGAGCAACCAATCAAGGCTTTCGAATTATCGCTGATTATATTTTTGGTAATAATACAAAACGGGAAAGTATTGCCATGACGACACCGGTACTAGAAAGTACTACTGTTGATAGGTCAGAAAAAATTGCCATGACCGTACCAGTACTTGAATTAGCAACCGGTAATGCCACCCGCACCATAGCGTTTGTGGTACCGTCAAAATATACCTTAGATACTCTACCCCAACCAAACAATGAAGCCGTGAAACTAATCGCCGTCCCAGCTAGAAAAGTAGCTGTTCTCAGGTACACCTGGTACCCTACTGCCAGCCGGACTGAGGTCAAAAAAGCTATGCTCCTACAGTACCTCACGCGTGATGGTCAAACAGTAGCGGGCGAAATTGAGACAGCTCGCTACAATCCCCCAATCACCATGCCACTCACACTTCGTAATGAAATTTTGATTCCAATCGAATAGGGACATTTAGCGGAGCAAACCTTTTGACCGCATATAGTCAGTGGTCAGTATTGGTGTATCGTGTAAGTTTTTATGCTTCAGTACGTTAAAAATAGCGAGATCATGGTCACCGTCAATCGGAAGAAGCTTTTGAAGCTCGAGCTCTAGATACCCCACGCAACCAGTAAAATAGGGAATTCCGTTACAATCACTAAGGGGAAAACGTTTTTTGAGTCGTGTAACTTTATCGACACTATTACCTGAAAGATGGCCGCATACTTTTGTGACTGAAGCCAGGTCTTCAGAAAGGAGCTGCAGCACTGCTCGTCTGCAAGCAATAACGTTCGCATGGGTTTTTGTGTTGTGATATACCGCCACCATCATGAGTTTTGGCTCCATAGATACCGCACTTACATAGGTGCAGATATTCATATTCCCTACCTCATTTTGGTCAGTTGTCGCCAAACTCCACACGGCTTGATTTGGTCGGTTCCAAAGTTTTCTCATGCGAGTATTCTAGCAACATTTACGCTAAAATGAGAACATGAAGAAACGAGTTTTTACTGATATAGAAATTGAGCAAATCATCCTTATGGCCTGGGGTGACACCATTTCGTTTGAAACAATTTTCCGAGAGTGGGGACTCACCGAAAATCAGGTGATTCAATTTATGCACACAAACCAATCACCAAAAACGTATATCCGATGGAGAAAGCGGGTAGAAAGTAGAAACGGTGACCGCAGTAAACACGAAGCAGTATCTAAAGTTACCTCAAGGCGTCAAAAGTTTTCTATTTAATCATACCGCCGCATTACTGGGTGTCTTTTGCGATTGACTGAACGAATGTGCGGATTTGTTTTTGGAGTTTTACGGCTTTTGATTTTTGGAATGACTCAAACATCAGCTTCACGCCATATTCAGTCACACTCATTTTCACAGCTCCCCACACGTCACCAAAATCGACAAAGTAGCCATCAAATTTCTTAAGTGTTTTCGGGTTAAGAGAAACCAGATACTGGTACAGTTTTTCCATAGCCACGTCTTTATCAGCAACTTTTACCACAATATCTTCAGTTTGCGCATACACTAAATACGGCGCCATCATCTCGCCAAATGTCTGCCCCACTGCTTTAGCTTCAAGGTAGGCATTTGTTACTTCGAGGAAGGTTAGTTCAACGGAATCAGTATAGAAAAAATCTCGAAAGAAAAAGTGTCCTGAGTACTCACACCCAAATACCGCTTCACGCTTTCGCATCGCTTCCTTTACAAACGTGTGACCGGTTCGCGCCATAACAACCTTACCGCCATGGATGCGAATAGTTTCATCATAAATCCGGCTATTTAAATTAGTACTTGCAATCAATGCTTTGGGTTCTCGAGCAAGAATACGCTTTGCAATCAATGCACCAATTGCAGCACTATTAACGTAATTTCCTGCCTCATCTAAAAAGGCAATCCGATCAGCATCACCATCAAATGAAATTCCGAAATCATAATGACCGGTGTCAATTTTTTTATCAAGGTCAATTTGATTCTCACGTAAGTTGGGATCAGAATCACGATTCGGAAATCGACCATCCAGTTTTGAGTAGAGGGTGTCGAAATGGATATCAAGCTTTTCTCGCATGAGCGGAATCAAATCATGAGCCATTCCGTTTCCAATATCTGTCGCCACGGTGATTCCTTTGTATCGATTGGCCTTCACTCCCTTAAAGACAAATTTTTGGTACGCTCCGTCGATATTTTTTTTCATAAGTCCCCCTCGAATTTTTGAATCTTTTCTTGTCCCTTGTTTTACCAATTTTAAAATTTCGTTGAGTCCAGTCCGTTTTGTAAGTGGGATGGCTTGTGGATGTACCAACTTCAATCCGTTATAAGCTTTTGGGCTGTGCGATGCAGTAATCATTACTCCCGGGAGATTTTGTGAACCTGAAACAAAGTAAAGCTGCGGGGTAGCAACCAAACCAATATCAATCACCGTCGCACCGGAGGCTCGTGCACCCGCAATAAAAGCTTTATGTAGTACAGGAGACGAGAGACGCATATCGCAACCAACAACGACCGTTTTGTACGAATGGGCTTCCACAAAAGCACGCGCCACCGCTTCGACAAGCTCTTCGTTAATTTCTTCGGGATACACACCTCTAATATCAGCGTCTTTAAAGGCTCGACGATAGTCGACAGGTAATACAAGTGTCATATACCCGGCATTATACCGCATACCCATACGCAGTAGTACTTTAACGATAGTCTGCTACAATCAGAGCCATGAATACCACAGTAACCCCACACACATCACGATATTACGGAGCCTTGGTATGGATAGTTTCTGGCTGTGCCCTCTCGACCTACGGCCTCTTAGGAATACTTGATGTTGGAATCCCCGGCGTAGAGGAGCTTGTCGGTTTTCTCGAAAACGCAGATGGGATATACATTTACATTGCTGCCTTTTTAGCAATTTTCCTCGAGGGACTCTACTTCTTTGGTAACTTCTTCCCGGGGTCTACGATTATCCTTATTCTTACCATCCTTTCTCAGGCCGGAGGACCATTAGTATTTGTTGGTACGATTGCTACTATTTTCTTTGGCTGGTGCGCGGCCGGGGCAGTTAATATTATTATGGCGCGTACCTACCAGAAAAAAATTCTTGGAACCTCTATAGCACCTAATACCACCGTTTCAGATAGTCTGTTTACAACCTGGTTCCCCGCCTTTCGGGCTAATTACGAAGTGGCGCAGATTACTGAAGGTGGTAATCCCTGGCGCGTATTTCTCTCGTCGGTACGGGTTAAATTTATTGTGAGTCTTGGAATGCTCGTCACTACCTTTTTGATTCCGTATGTCATTGATATCAAGACCGTTGATAACAAAGAAGGATTTTTGTCAGTAGCAGTAGTGGCATTAATATTTTTTGCGGTTGGTATCTATAAACTGAGAGAAGCACACTACACGTAACCTGATTCTGAGTAAGTTATACTTACAGGGTTGTACTACCCCTCATGACCCCCTCTCACCATTCACTTTTTTTGTGGCCAAGCATCATTGCGGTTGTAGGTTTTGCGGTCGTTTGGTACGAAGCGGGCCTGACAGGATTATTCCTAGTAATCACCCTCTGCATTTTAGAAGTAACTCTCTCATTTGATAATGCAGTCGTCAACGCTCGTACTCTGGAGCGCATGGATCCACTCTGGCAAAAGCGATTTCTCACTTGGGGAATTTTGATTGCGGTTTTTGGGACGCGGTTTTTGTTACCTATTTTGATTGTGAGTATTGCCGCAGCAGTATCTCCCTTTACTATTACCTATCTGGCCCTGAGTGACCCTGAGACCTACAGCCTCCTCCTTTCAAGTATCGAGGGCTCTATTACAACGTTTGGGGGGATGTTTTTACTGATGGTATCACTCGCGTATTTTTTCCGACTAGGTAAATCAATTCCCTTTGTGAGTAACGCAGAACGTCATCTAGAACACTGGTGTCGGGTTGGCGTCATTGAGGTTGCCCTCGCCGTCTTGATACTAACAGGCGTCTCATTAGCGACCGATCACCCGCAACTTGAAATACTCAGTGCTGGACTGATTGGAATACTTCTATTTATAGTGATGGAGGGTGTGTCGTATATAGTCTCACTCAAAAAACATCGCCTCATCGGTGGCGGCTTAGCATTATTTGTCTACCTCAATGTATTGGACTCGGCTTTTTCACTCGATGGCGTCATTGGTGCTTTTGCACTTTCGACGAACCTCCTCATTATCATGGTTGGACTTGGGGTCGGCGCACTTTTTGTGCGATCCCTTACCGTATTTCTCGTTGCTCAAAAAACTCTTTCCCACTTAATTTATCTCGAACAAGGTGCTCAGTGGGCCATCCTTGGTCTCGCAATCGCAATGCTCGTAGGGGTCATTATACCAGTACCAACAACGCTCACTGGTCTCATTGGCCTCGTTTGCATCAGCATTGCGTACATTGCGTCAGTACGAGCAATCAAACGTTAAATTCTCTTCGCCATTAGAGTCTTTGCCTGGATGAAAATTGACTTCGAACTATCGTGGGTCAACTTCTCCATCACTTCCCCTACCGGCAACCAAAAGGCTTCTTTTATTTCTTCCGGCTGAATAGTGATGTCGGAGTTTTCGACCATACCAATGTAGAAGGTGACCGTTTTTTCAACCTGAGTATCATCATGAACGAATGTATATGATTCAACAATTGGGGCATCCTCCCATACGGTAGCGGGAGTAATACCAACTTCTTCTTTACACTCACGAAGTGCGCTCACAATCGGTGTCTCCCCTACTTCCGGCCGACCTTTGGGGAATGTCCAATGGGTACCACCAGCGCTCCCATACATATGAATCACGAGCATCTCTAATCCGGTATCTGTTTTCCGAATTGGGATGATACCGTATGAGTGAACGATTTTTGTTTGCATGCTGCACAGTATAACAGAATACCGATTTTAAAATCCGGCAAATACATCAAGGTTATCTACTTATAATCGCCGGTCAGCGTATAAATGAGCCAGAAACTTTGTCACAATCATCACGAGTAAAATTACGACGATAAAGGTATCAACCCGATGGATAACCAGCACTTGATACACAATTACTCCTACCAAAACGGTCGTTCCAACCAAGCACGTTATTCTGTCTGCAAACGCCCGCAAACTCACTTCTCGCTCATCTCGGGCTCCCTCTTTAAAAACAATTAAAGCATATCCGAGTGACGACACCATTAAAACCCCTAACACCACTGAGACCATTACACTCGGCATCAAATACATAAACGGATCAATAAATGCCAACGCTGACACAATCACAGTAATGGGAACCAGAATATCTTTTGTCATAATACGATTATATATAAAACACCTCTTCAACAGGAACCTTGAAGAAGTCTGCGATTTTTAGTGCGAGTAATACTGACGGTACGTAGTTGCCCTTTTCAATGGAAATAATAGTTTGGCGAGTAACTCCGATTGCCACCGCTAAATCTTCTTGAGTGATACCGACCGCTTTTCGTTTTGTATGGACTAAATTATTAAGCATATTCGATATAATCCCCACCTCATTAATACAACAATATCCAAGCAGATATCTATGCTACTTATACCTCTACCGGTTTCTTTTGCAACAGCTTTTGAATAACAGCTTCTGTCTCAGCATACGCCCCCTCTCCAATGTGGTCAAAGACGACATTGCCATCATAATCAATGACATACCGGTGTGGCCAAAACCGGTTTTTGTACGCATTCCAGGTGGCATAATCGTTATCTTGCACAATGGGGAATGTTATTCCTTCTTTTTTCATAGCTGCAATAACATTATCCCGGTCACGTTCGTAGGCAAACTCTGGCGTATGAATTCCTATGACCAGTAAACCATCTTTAGCATAGGTCTCATTCCACTGTTTCATAGAGGGAAAGGTCCGCTGACAATTAATACAAGTGTAGGTGATAAATTCAACGAGAATAACTTTTTTGCCGACATAATCCGCCATCGTGAATGGTTCGCTATTCACAAAACCACTCGGATTTACAAACTCGGTATATTTATTGTTTTCTTTTGGCGGTGTCACATGTGGTTTAGAAATTTCCTTTTTGATCGTTTCAGCTACTGCCTGTGTGATAGGATTTTTCGCTACAACGGGTTTTTCTGACTCAGCTGATTCTGCTTCTACAGGCATGCTAATAGCGGTATTTTGAGCAATTTGTTCAGCCTTATTCATACAAGCAGTTGAGGTACACATTTCATCAGCTACTATTTTAGGAGCTGATGAAAAATCAATTACTTTACTTGGTTGTGGTGCAGTACTTATTTGGACAACAAAAAGATATATCCCCGAACCAATTAATAGTACCCCAATTAACATAAGGACAATTTTCATTGTGTTGTTTCAAGTAATTTTTGTTCAATTTTAGTCACATCGAAGTAGCCACTATCCAGGATGTATATTTCAATTTTTTTGTCCAAGCCTGCCATTATCAGAAAACCTAAAATCACAAATAAAATACCCATGACAATTTTCACACCCCCACGAGAGTCCGAAAATTTCGTCAGTCTATCAGCAAATTTTTGTCCAAGGAGTGAAATTAGGAGCAATACGAGCGACAAACCAAAAATGTAGGCTAGTAAATATACCGTCCCGAGCAAGAAACTCGCCGGCAGTACGGTGGCGAGAATAACAAAGTACGTTGGACTACACGTCGAGAATACCGGACCAAGAGCGGCCCCAATAATCATGTCGCCCCAAATCGTCTTTTTTTGATACCCGGCGCCAACTAATTTGTTTGACCGGCCTGATAGTTTAGCCATTCCGGGCAGCCTCTCCCACAGAGAAGGAAACAAAAGAATCAGTCCAAAACCAACAAGGATTCCGCCGGAGAGATACGTCCAAAAACTGGGTGGAATGGTAATAAAGGCGGTACTAACTTTAAGTAGAAAAGTAAAGATAATTATTGATGCTCCTAAACTAGCTATCACAATGTACGGCGTTACTTTACTTCGGCCAGTAGCACCAGCCCCAATCACGACCGGCAGCAACGGCAAAATGCACGGAGCCAAGACTGTAAGCATTCCTGCCAAAAATGAGATTACAAAGAATGTCATCTCGATAGATTATAACTTAGCAATAATGCCTGCTAAATTTCCCCCTGACCACTTTTGAATCAAGGTACCATTTGCATCAACTTCAACAAACGTGTGCTGTGTCGTTACGCCGTATTTCTTTTTGAGAGCAATTTCTTTGTCATAGTCTGTCTTGAGAATAGTTACGCCAGCTGGAATGGTAGCTGCTCCTGCAGTAATATCAGAATCAGCTGATCGGCAGGTTGGACACCAGCCAGCGTGGAAAAATAATACTACTCTTCCTTTTTGGGCTATTGCTAAGGTATTGGCACTATACGTTGCATACGTTCCTGTTTTTTCCATCATGGCACTATCATCCTTTTTCATCATTGTCCCTGCTTCATCTTTCTTCATATTACTGTCGTCTGCTTTCATAGCATCATCTTTTTTCATCATTGTATCTGCTTCTGTTTCCATCTTGTCTCCTTCTTGTCCAACTCCCATTTCTTTATCAGTCATAGCTTTTTCTTCCATCGCTTTTTTCTCCATCATTGCCCCTTCTTCCATTTTCATTTTATCCTCCATCACTTTAGCTTCCATGGCCGCTTTATCACTATTTTGACCGGTCACAAAAACGAAGCCTCCAATCAGTGCGACAACAGCAATAATTCCTACTACTGCTAATACTCCAAAGCCTTGCGAATTTTTCATATAAAATAATTAGGTTATAAACCTAGAATATATGAGCAGTGGCTAATGTCAAGTTAGCTTTACATTTACTTGGGGATTGTTTGGGATGGAAATATGTTTCTATTGGTCACGAGTTACTAACTTTAATTTTTCGCTTTGGGTCAAGTTTCTGTGATAGATTTATTTCTTGGTCACGAATCACTAGGTATATTAGTTCGCTTTGCTCCTAATCTACCAAGTGTTCTCGACCCCACCTCGCGGTTTCTTTTTCTGGGTGAAAAAGAAACATCGCTGCGGTTCACACAAGCGCCGTACCTGCCGCAAGGCAGGTACTAAATTAAAATCACTAGTCTTTTAAAAGACTAGTGATTTTAATTTTCGCTCGTGTGCCCAGGACTGGACTTGAACCAGCATGCCCGAAAGCGCTACCACCTCAAGGTAGTGGGTCTACCAATTTCCCCACCTGGGCATCTATCCGTTCGTTCTTTTGAGGTGGCGCCATTATGCCCTAAACGGCTCGATACTTCAAGCTGATTCGTCTGACCAAGTTCTCGGATCACCAATAAGTTTCAGAGCATCGTCGTGAATCCCACTATGGGAAATGAACATGATTTCGCCGTGGACAGCACAGAGTTCTTTAAGACTACCAGTCCAGGATGACCAGACTCCATTACGGAAGACGCTAATTTGTCCACCAGCAGCTTTAACTAGGAATAGTCCAGCAGCGTAATCGTAGGAATGTAAACCAAATATTAGTTGTCCATCAATCCGATTAGCTGCAATATAAGCTAATTCTAACGCTGTACAATTAAATATACTGCATTTACCTAAGCTGGTACCGATAACTTTAAATAGATTAAAGGCAGCTGATTTCATCCAGTCGTCCCTTCCTCTACTAATTGAAAATACAGCTCTCCCACCAAGCAATTCGTTGGTTAGCACATGGACATGTTCTCTTTCATAAACACCATTATCCATCAAGGCTGCGAAGGTTTGGTTGGTAATTGGGTTATGGACAATCCCAAATGAATCTTCAGTCGTACTCCCAAGACGAGCGACGGAAATAGCGCAAAACGGAATCCGACGCAGAAAGTTATCGGTCCCATCGACTGGATCAATATGCCACACAAAATCACTTGTACCGATATATCCAGCACTCTCTTCTCCTATAATCGTATCTTCAGGAAAATATGTCCGTACAAATCCAACAATGGCATCTTCAATATCTGTATCAATCTGCGTCACCACTGAACCGTCAGCTTTTTGTTCGTTGGCGTTTTGATTATCGTCAAAGTAGGCCCGGGCTTTTAAGCCTTCAGTTTCAACCAACGAAATGAGCGTGTGAAATTTCTCTTCAATAGTCATAGCTTTATCATATAGGAATACTAGGTAAATTCTACCTAGACAAAATGATATACTTTTTTGTATATGTCTCACCAAAAATCATTTACTTATAATCTATACCGAGCTCTAGAAAATCCTCGCCACCGCTATTTCTTGCCGCTCAACTATAGTCTCGGCTTTGTTACCGTAATATCGGTATGTGCAATTATTCTCGAAACAGTTCCTGAACTTACTGATTGGTTAATCTGGCTACGACTCGTTGAGTACATTACCGTAGGGATATTTACAGCAGAGTACTTAGGACGTATTTACTACGCTAAAAATCGCGTTGGGTACATTTTTAGCTTCTATGGAATGATTGATTTTTTGGCTATTGTGCCTACGTATCTGGGTTTAACAAACCTCACCTTCCTGAAGGTTGCTCGTGCCATTCGAGTGGTTCGAATGTTACGAACCCTACGACTCATTAAGGTAGCTCGTTTTTCAGATAAAAAGGCCGGCAGCCAGGCTGTACTGGGGTTAAATTTTGAAATTTATATTGTTGTACTTACCATTGCAATAGTGACTATTGGTACACTATTTTATTTAACGGAAGAACATGGGGATGCACCAACTATCCTCCATGGAATGTACTGGGTATTTCAAGTCATTATTGGTGACCGAACGTATCCAAATCCTCTTACTACTGGTGGTACGATTGTGATGATACTGGCCCGGTTTACGGCACTCGTATTCTTTGGTCTTACGGTTGGTATTATTGGAGCAATGCTTCGTAAAAAACTTACTGGATCTGCCAAAGATGTTGAATAAGAAAAACCCCGACCGAGGTCGGGGTTTTTCTTATTGAATCATTAGTCTTTCTTTTCTTCCGTTGGTGTTTCAACTGCAGGTGCTTCTGGAGCAAATTCGACTTCGGCTACTTCAGGAGTAGCTGCCTCTGCAACCTCTGCCTCTGGAATTACTTCAACTTCCGGAACAACTTCAATTACCACTTCTTCTACTTCTGGAGTGGCTGCCTTTACCGCTTCGGCTTCGGCTAGAGCGGCTGCTTCTGCTACTACTTTGGCCTCAGCGTCAATTCGAGCAGTTGCGTCAGTCTCGGATTCAGTTGACATAGAAACGAGTGACATACGTCGCATTTGACGCTTAATCTCACGAGCCACTTTCTCACGAATGTAGTACAGCTTAGCACGACGAACTTTGGCTCGCTTTACAATTTCAATTTGCTCAATCAAAGGAGAATAGAGGGGGTAGATTTTCTCAACACCAATACCACTTGATACTTTTCGTACAGTAAAGGTGGCTCCTGGTTCGTCACCATGCTTTCGAGCCAATACGAGTCCTTCAAAAATCTGGATACGGGTCTTACCCTTATCGACGATTTTTTGGTGTACCTTAACCGTATCACCAGCTTTGATGCCAAGCGACTTACGATCTTCCATCTGAACTGGTGAGGTAATTACCCCCGCGAGTGTTGTTGTCATAATAATTTAAAGTAATGTGTCCGTCTAAAACGTGCCATAATCTACCACAGCGACCCCTATTCTGCAATACGTTCGGCTGCCAGCTCAAATTCATGCGGTACCGGTGCTATAAACCGTTCAATTTGTCCAGTTGGGAGGGCAATCTCGAGGATATGGGCGTGAAGTGCTAACCGCGTCAACCCGAGGTTATTTGATTGTTCGCGTTTTTTACCCGAATAGAGTACATCTTGTACGATTGGGCGGTCGTTAGCCTTAAGATGCACCCGTAACTGGTGGGTACGTCCAGTTTTGGGAATTAGTTTAAGGTACGAGAATATTTCACCCTCATACTCTCCGGATACAATCCGTTCCCAATCAGTGACCGCGGGTCTGAGAGTTCCTTTAGCCCCCCTTTGGGCAGAACGGAGTTTGAAGTCTTTGTTGCTCCGACCAATTGGTCGATCTATAGTCCCCCACCGCTCATGCATGCGACCATACACAAATGCCCGATATTCTTTTTTTGCCAACCGATCATGAAATTGTGCTTTTAGGTGAGCATGGGCTTCTGCGGTTTTAGACAATACCATGACTCCAGAAGTCTCTCGATCCAGACGATGTACCACCCCTGAACGTTCAAGTACTTTGCCTGTTGTTGTTACCGTCTGTTCTCCTACCCCTTTCGCTGTCGGCACTTGTTTTAGAAACCAATCAACCAGGGTCCCTTCACTGCCCGACCCCCAATCTTCATGCACGAGCATGCCGTATGGTTTACTCACCACCATAATACCCGAGTCCTCAAACAGGACAACTGGCTCTGCCATTTTATTTTCCACGCCTTCGTTGTCTTTCTCCATATTGCGCTACAATACGCGTAAATTCGTCTTTCGTAAATGCCGGCCAATAGGTATCGGTGAAATAGAGTTCACTATAGACTGCTTGCCACGGTAAAAAATTAGACGTGCGCAGGTCTCCCCCGGTACGAATAATGAGGTCAGGGTCAGGCATCCCGGCAGTATAAAGAAGTGAAGCAAACGTCTTCTCATCAATGGGTACCCCTGCCTTAATGGCCTGATTACAGGCTGAAAGGATTTCAGTTCGACCTCCATATGAAAGCGCTACCCAGATAGTAGTGTCCGTGTACTCAGCACTCATCTCTTCGGATTCTTTAATGAGATCTTGTAATTCTTGACTAAATTTTGTCCGCTCACCAATAACTTTTATCCTGACTTTATCAGTGTGAATCTCAGCTTTCATTTTTTTTATAAACGAAACAAAGAGCTCCATCAAATAATCGACTTCGGCTTTGTCTCGAAGCCAATTTTCAGTAGAAAAAGCGTAAAAAACCGCGTGTGGTATTCCCATTTCTTTAATCCAGCGCGCGGACTGGTAAAACGTATCTTCTCCTTGCTTATGACCCTCCATAGTTGGCAGTCCACGTTCTTTTGCCCAGCGTCTATTTCCATCCATGATAAATCCCACGCAATCGAGTGCTGGGGTTTTTTGATTTGTGTCAGGCATGGATTTTTTATGTAGTTAGTTGTCACAAAGTAACAATCAAAAGCCAATTTGGCAATATGTGCTTTTGCTTATGTTACTGTAACACTGAAAAATCATCGTACGTTGCACGGGCAGTTCGCCACTCTACCGACACACCCTCCACCTTAGCCTGCAGCGAACCCTCATGAAGATATTCCACAAACGACTTTAATTCATCAGGCAGACCATGAGCCACAACGGTGACCGTACCATCGGTATTGTTTCGCACAAAGCCCGTTAACCCAAGCGTTGTAGCAGACACTTGCACAAAATCACGAAAACGAACCCCTTGTACTATCCCTGTCACAATCGCATAAAGTTCGGTCATAAATGTCGTCGTAGTATACCTCCCTCGGGGGGATATTGAAATATTCTGAAAACCGCGTACTATGGTGGCTACCAGCAAATT
The DNA here is from genome assembly GCA_031430855.1 of Candidatus Kaiserbacteria bacterium. Taxonomy (GTDB): domain Bacteria; phylum Patescibacteriota; class Minisyncoccia; order Phycocordibacterales; family UBA918; genus OLB19. The sequence goes on along the minus strand of JANPCG010000012.1, from coordinate 49,038 downwards.
GTTGGCATGGGCTTTTGCGCGATTAGCTCAGTTGGTAGAGCAGTTCATTTACACTGAAAAGGTCGGGGGTTCGAGCCCCTCATCGCGCACAAATGCAAAAACCGCCATCAGGCGGTTTTTGCATTTGTGCGCGATGAGCAAGCAACCTGCGTTGCTTGCGTAGGGGCTCGAAAGACGCAGCGATGTTTACGAGCGAGTCGTGGTCACAGAAATTTTCGAAGAAAATTATCTGTGACCGAGCCCTCAATCAATTGAATATTGAGTAACTCGTGACCACAGAAAATCATTTGCGTAGAGACTTGAAAGACGTAACGTTATTTACCCCTCCCTACCTCTGCCACAATGGCAGCGTGGTCACTTAATCCAAACTCTAAACGGATATTATTGATGAGATACCCTTTAGTTTGAAATACGTAATCAACCATATACCGATCGAGCTTCTCTCTTTTTACTTCGTCTTGATTTAAACGATGAAATGAAGCATCAAGACTTGTTTTATATGACTCGGGTATTTCGTCAGTATACACATCCAGTAATTCCTGATACATAGAATTGTAGTGACGCGGAATATTAAAATCGCCACACATAATATGGTCGGGTAGGTCTTTGGCACACCCTAAAAACTTCTGCATATCTTCTTGCTGTGCCGCGCAAGCTACATCGCCGTCGCGTGTCCAAGTAAAGTGTGTCGTCCCGATTACAAATTCGACCCCATCAATTGAGACACTTCCTACAAGAATATGTCGCGGTGTAGGATTCCGTTCGGTCTCGTAATTAAAATTCTCTGTCTCTACTGGCAAACCTGGTTTGTGATAGCAGAACATCGAAACCGAAGCTGGTTTCTTGGTAGCGAATAGGAGTCCGTCAATAAATTCTACTCCATTTTGTTCACGGATACACCGCTCCTCAAATACAACAGAGTAGCCATTTTCTTGGAGAAATTTAACATGAATCGCAGCCGCCTCTTGCAAACAGACCACGTCAGCTGATTCTGTTAATAAAAAAGGGAATATTTTTTCAGAGTGAATAAGCCCTTCCACATTTAGATTAATCAATTTCATGCCTTCTACTATATCAGACCTGCTTCCCCATCTGGTTTCCTCCTCTATAATTTTCTGCTATTCTAACGCCACGTGCATACATAATGTACCTACCCTGTCCCGGTAGTTAAATGGATAATGAAATCTGCGGGGAGCCGATTTCATCGGACTTCTAAGCCGTTATACTAGGTTGATACAGTATGGGATACGGTATCAAGAGGTTGCTAGTATTTTTTGCATTCGTGCACTAAAATAGTGACAACCTGTACTGAAACGGTACGTTTCGATTCCAGCCATAAGAACTTTTAAAATTGCCTTTGTAGTTAAATGGATATAACTGCGGACTTCTAAGCCGTTATTCTAGGTTCGATTCCTAGCGGAGGCACAATATCGACAACCTGTACTGAACAGATAATGTTAGATTCCTTGCCTGGACACAAATGACCAACCAGACACACGAGAGCGTTCTGGTCTATGGCACAAACTTTAATTCTATTTTTCTTTTTCCTATATTGCTAAATCAGGAGTCGTCACAGCTTCTGCATCAACGGTTTCTTGTGGGATTATTTCTGGAATTCGAATTTCATCTTTAACAACACCGCTCTCTGTCGTTTCAGTTGAGGTAGCCGTTTCTTTAGTCGACTCAGTAGTGGGCACTGACGAGATACTCGTTCCTACAATTAGATTATACTGTTGCTGCTTTTGACGATACTGAGTAAGCGCTGATTCTATCAAGGCGGCGTTGTAGGGCACCAATGTTTCACTTACCGTAATAATGGTATCTCGCTTTTCATCATAATAGTTATAGAGAGTCGCAGCGAGAACGGAGCCAGCTGTTACAACCGCTGCTGCTACTCCAATTCCAATCACCCACTCCCGCATGGGGTGCATAATTTGTGGATCAGCAATACCGCGTTTTCGCCGTACGACATGTTGCACCATTTTGGTTATATCTTTAGTTTCTATCATGGTTTTATCGTGAGTATTATTTCAGCCTGTCCAGTATACGTCCCATCCTCCGACTGATTTGATAACGTAACGGAAGGAATGTTGGTGTGATAGGGTAAATTTTCTAATAAGATTAGGAATTTATTAACAGCCGTTTTTGTGCCGGTAAATTTACTCCCTACTACGAGTGTTGCAGGAACAACAACTCCGTCTATTGACTGTAGTTCAGTTACGGATAACTCGGTAGTAATAAACCCAACTCCAATGATAGCTGCAGCACTTTCTATATCAGCAATAAAGCCAACCGTATCACGCTCAGTAATAAAATACCCGGCCAATTCTTCTCGCTTTGTCTGACTATTTTCAGTTATGCTAACCACCGAGTTGTATGCGACTTCTTTGGCAGAATGCTCTGCCAAAGCATGGCGTGTTTCATCAAGAGAAGAGCCTTGCTGATGGACTAAATAGAGTGCACAGGAAAGCATTCCAGCAAATAAAGTAAAGTAACTTGCCGCTATAATAGATGTTGTTTTGGTGCTTTTTGTCATAGTGGATTTGTACTTGTAGAAACAATGAGCTGCATAGAAAAGAGTAAATCTTTTTCTTTTATGAGATTTGAAATCGGGAGCTCTACTCGACTAAATGCTCCATCGGTACTGAGTACATCTTTAAAATCAGCGAGCTCCTGTCGGGTGCGAGCTACACCAGAAACGGTGATGGTAGCCTCGCCTGTTTTTGGTCGAGTGAACGTATACGTATTAATCGAAATAGCTTGGCCGGATAGCTCCTCTATGGAATTAACATACGTTGAAAATGGCGTCGAGCTGGCAGCATTGATTAATATTTTAGCGCGATCGTTTGCAGTCAGTAACTCCTGAGCGAGAGTATCATACGACGTAATCATTTCAGTTGAAGCATTTACTGACTCAGAAAGTGCCCTGAGTTGAATATGAATTTGTACGTACGTAGGTAAAAGTAAGGCAGCAATAATTAGGCAGCCGGTCCCTAAAAGAAACATCCATACAGTAGCTACCCGAAGCCAATATTCTCGGACAATACTTCTTCGTGCGGTTGGGGGGAGGAGATTTATCATATAATTATACCGTCCGTTTGAGAGCCAAACCGATTGCCGTCGCGTAACCATATGAGTGTCGCAAATCTATGGGCGGAATTACTGTATCTAAACTAAATGCATTTTGCCAAACATTAGCTCGTTCTGTCGGTATTCCAAGCGCTTCGGTTAAATATTCAGGCAAACCTTTTAGGTTCACACTCCCTCCACAAAGTACTACCGAAGAAATTCTTCGCACACCATTCTCCTCTCGAGTAGAATGCCAATACTGAATACGGGAAGAAATTTCATCCTTAATAACTGAAATAGTAGAAATTAACGCATCATAACTCCTCGTATCAATGACGCCTTTAATGAGACCTTGAGTGTTTTTTATTTGCGTTATTTCTGATTCTGATAACTCACCCAGTTCTTTTCGCAGGATTTCAGAAAGTTGATTTCCGCCAAATTCAATTGTCGAGGTATACATGAGTACCCCACCAAGAACAATACCGATACCCGTTCTTGTTTTCCCAAAATCAACCAGCATATGGGCACCAGGAGCATGATGCGGCAAAACTGAGCGAACCATTGCCTGAGCCTCAACTTCAAAAGAAACTGGTGTGAGTTTAGCTGCAATACAGGCATCATAATAATTTAGGATTGTTTCGCGAGAATACGCTGCTACTACCACCCGCAATGACTGATCGGTTGTACGATCTTCAAGAATATCATAATCAAAAAATGCTTCACGGGCTGGGATAGGAACATTTTCTTCAAGACGAAACTCAAGTAACCCCCTGATTTCTTTAGCTGGAGTAGATCGTTTTATTTCGGTTTCAAAAAGGTAGGCTCGCTCTTCTGGTAATGATACTCGAATATGATCGATATTCGTTTTAGATTTAAATTCTTCCAACACACTAATCAATTTTTTTTGATCCAAAACCGATCCTCGACTTAATACTCCATCGGGAATATCAACCTCACCCCAAGCTTGGAGTTGTCGTTTTGCCCCCGGTTTTGCAGTTGGTGCAAATCGGATGTATTTGAGTGAGGTGTCAGAAATATCAACACCCGTACTCGGCATCATCAAAAACGACGGTGGTGGAATAATTTTTTCTAAAGTTAAAAGGACAGACATTACTCTATAGTATACGCTCTTGATGGCACGGATTATACAAACAACTCACAACTACACCGATAACCACATTCGGTACGCAACATACAAACCAATCAGTACAATAGTCCCGAGAGTTAATGATACAGTGTGCTTTTTTAATATATTCATGCACTGGGCTCCAAAATAATACGTAAGGTACCCGACGAGACCGTAGCGGAGTATTCTCGCGAGAAGTGATCCAGCAACAAATGCCATAAAATTTCCGTGCACAAAACCAGCTGCCACCGCTACGCCTGTATAGGGAACAGGTGTTAATGCTCCAAGAATAGTAAGAATAAAAGTTTCATCGTGCACACGCACCGCCAATGCATTAAATTGCTCCAGGGTTTCTGGACCAAGCAGCGGTAAAAACATATCAGCAAAGAGATAGCCTAAATAATAAGCCGTCACACCTCCCGCCAATGAAGTAAGGGTAGCAACGATGATCGCCAATATCGCTTTTTTACGATTAGCAAGAATGTATACTACGAGAAAAGGATCAGTCAGAATTGGAATTGGTAATACCGACTCCGCATAAGAAATTAATCCAAGTCCATACAAGCCGTACCGAGATCGTAACAACTTCTCACCTCGAGAAAGTGCCACTTCTTGTAGTGAATGTTGTTCGTCAAAAGGAGAACTGTTCATTCCCTTATCTTACCTTAGCGCCAGAACTTATGTGAGTCACTGTCGTCAGCAAGGCAAACTCTTCATCAGTACCCGCAGCCAAAATCATACCCTGACTCTCGAGTCCTGCGATTACTTTTGTTTCTAAATTTATTAAAAAAGGTGTCTGTACCCCGACGAGTGACTGCGGGTCTTCAAAGTATTTTTTAATACCTGACAATATTTGTCGTGGGGTATCAGTTCCAATATCCACGGTTAATTTAAGCAGTTTTGATGAATCTGGCACTACTTCAACAGCCGTAATAGTTCCAATCACAATTTCTAGTTTCGCAAAATCCTCGTATGTAATAGTATCCATAATTATTTTTTTTGAGTAATAAAACTATCCAATATTAATGCAGCAGCAGCGGCATCCGTCATGACTGATTTCCCCTGCAGCCTGATAGCGGCCTGGGTGGTGTATTGTTCTGGTTGTAGATGGACAGGCAGACCGGTCGCCAGCGTGAGATCCAATAGTAACTCGGAGGCTGCTTCATGTACTTTATTTGGCTCTCCGTCTCGATTGAGTGAGTACCCAAGTACTATCTCTCCAACCTTTTCTCTTACGATCAAGGCTTCTACAGTCTTTAATAGGTCAGCATTTGTTGGGATAACACTATGAGGAAAGGCCATACTTCCCGATTCATCGGTGAGAGCTAGGCCTGTTTTTTTAGATCCATAATCAATACCAAGTAATCGCATGAGGGTATTGTAACGGGTTATACGAAATAGATAAAGGTAGAGAAATATTTTAACTAAATGATACATTAATAGTTGGCTATAGATTTACTCAGAAAAAATACTGACTACAAGTGTACGATGAAAGACCTCCCATAATGCAATTTAGTTGCATTATGAAATAATTCTGATATATTAATGCAACTAATTTGCAAATATGATTATTGGATTTTTAGGTAAAGGAGGCAGCGGAAAATCATCAGCGGCAACACAGATGGCGCTTTTTTTTCATACTCAGGGGAAAACTGTTTTAGCTGTCGATGCCGACCATAATATGGACCTCTCATACAATCTTTGTAATGGGCAGTTGCCAGAAATGAAGTATATCGGTGGAAGCCTGAAAGATATGCAAACGTTTATTAATTTGCCGGACAGCAGTAAGTATTCAGAAGCATTTTTGGTTGATATTACTGCACAATTTTCTCTTTCTCCTGCAGATATAATAACTACCCAATATACAAAAAAATAAATACTACTATGTACTTAATGGCAGCCGGCCCCCAAACTGATACTGTTTTATATGGCAAGGCATGTAGTCACAGTTTGTCCACGGCACTCAAGGTGTACTTGCCGCTTTTAACTCTTCAGGAAAATGAAGTGGTCGTCGTTGATGAAAAAGCAGGAGCGGATGGTGTTACAACAGGAATAGTAACGGGTATTGATATTGGAGTAATTGTCTGCGAACCATCCCTTCACAGCATTAAAACCGCCAAACAGATTGCTGGACTGATGGACTTTTATCAAACACCATATTTATTTGTTGGCAACAAAATTAGTGATAGCGAGGACAAAGATTTCATTGAGAAAGAATTAGGAATTACTCCAGTAGTGTATCTACCAGAGAGTAATAATGTACAAAGAAACCCTTCGGGAACAGTATTAGAGTGGCAAGACGAGCTTGAAGAAATAGTTACCGTAGCTCAGACATTAAATAACAACAATCGATTAGTTCGTACCAGAATGAAATTTACACGCAATCACAAGTTTGCTCATCATTAATCGTTCTCACCCCTCTGTATCTTATGGGTATAGAGGGGTGGCAATGATGCCACTAATTTGTTCCTTAGAGGAGGTCTAACATGCCCCATACAACTCCCTCGCTTGAAATCCTCAAGCAGGACGGTTTCTATCCCGATCTCATCGCTTCACTGCAAGGCTTCATGGAGCATATGCACACCATGCACCAGTGCAGACTGGGGCAAGAAATCGCGGAACGGTTCGCGGCTGGATACCTCGGGGTTTCGAGCTTTACTTTCGATGAATATCAGCCCCGCCTGAGAGACCCACTGTTTCGGCTAAAGACGGAATATTTGGGTGCAATGAAACACATCTTCCAGCGCTTCCACGACCGGCTGCCGAGACAGTTCTATGCTACGTTGGCATTTCTTGGCACCCGTGAAGATCCGACGGTTGAGGAGCGGATTCCTGAAATCGAACATCTACTCCCCGACGCCATGAACTGGCAAATTGCAGACTCGATGCTTCATGCATTGCCGCTCTGCAGTCGCCTGTACTTCGATGTACAAACGACCATCAACGTGGCGACCGGGCGTATTCTGGGTCACGGCTGTGGCTGCAGCTGTCAAATGGCAGAGATGCCAGAGTGTGTGATTCGGGCAGGTATGGGCGACAAACCAGAAGTAATTGCCGAAGAAACCGAGTCGTTTTTGCGACACGGTCTTGGTCAGAACTTCTTGCTCCACTTCGGCCTACCTCAATCGATGGGTCCATCGATCAAGATGCAGCTGCATGACTTGACTCGCCTCGATCGCAAAACCACTGCGGCAGGACACATCCTGCGGAGCGTGGCGCACGTCTGATACCCGTTGCAAACCTGGCGCTTGTGTAGCTGGACTGACATCGCTTCGTGCGATGTCAGTCCATTTTTTATATCTCACATTAGATTCTTGTACTCACTCGTGTAGGAGATAAGGATACCTTGCAGTTCTGTCGCCAGGAATCGGCCAGGAGTCGACTATTTTCATAATCGCTTCGCTCTTTAAAAATATGTCGCTCACGACCCTGTCTCACTTGTTCATAAACTCACATCACTCCGACTTTCGATTCCTGACGTACCTGTGCGTAGGCACAATTACTGTGAGAGCACGAATGAAAATAGCACCCTTTTTAAGGGGTGCTCATTTTTGTGCTTGTGCTCTCTCTCGGGCTGGAAAAATCTTTCATCAAGCCCTGTAGGAGTCTTTAAGCTAATCAGGCCAGCATTTAATAAGGTCTGTCAGTAGGATCTATTAATGGAGTAAGCCAGACATATCGTACAACCTAGGAGTTTTGAGAAGTGGCTAGTAGAGCAAGTGATGCTGACTCAATTTTTTTCGGACGGTTGTGTACTGCTCTCTCGAGAAACGCAGTCAGTACCGTTCCAGCACGTGTTTAGCGAATGGCACCAACATGTCTTATCTCTATTAACTAAATCAGAATTTGATAAAAGTTTGTTTCCATTACAGTCTATCTGATCCCAGTAAGGCGCCCACCCTCCACCTGAAGCAAGGCATTGATTTTCTTGTTTTCCTGCAACATTTTGCTGATTTTGGACAATCAATAGTGTTCCTATTGCTATAAATAATAGGAGTGAGAAAAATATGACGTGTTTCTTCATAAATTGAATTATTTATGTTTATAAGGTGTTTAAGCCTCTCAGTAGGTCTCGCTAGACTGTGTCTTCGCTAGAGAACTTTCATTACATGAACAGTGTACCCAATTGTTATTTTGTTTCGCTTTCAGTTCACAAACGGGCTCAATCGGGCTTCGATTTTTGTCCTAAAGCCTCCCAGGTTTTATTGTACACGTGCGGAATCGGTCACGAGTTACTGAGTACTCTCGACCCGCTCTCACCAGGAAGTTCGGTCAGGAGTCGACTAATTTTATGGTCGTTTCACTCCCTAAAATTATGTCACTCACGACCCTGTCTCGTCTGTCGCTAAAGCGACATGACTCCGACTTTCGATTCCTGTCGCAACTGTGCGCAGGCACAGTTTCTGTGAGAGCACGAACAAAAATGGCACCCCAGAAGGGTGCTCATTTTTGTACTCGTGCTCTCACCAGGAATCGAACCTGAATCGCCAATTCCGCAAACTGGCATTCTATCCATTAAACTATGAGAGCAGTCTGTTACTCTTTTTCAGAGTGCTGCGATAATACCACAGAGCTTTATGACTGTCACTTGATTCTCTTTAATTAAAAACCGAGAAATTCCATAAACATATTGAAGAACGTTTCTTCAATAAATTCTTCGCCCAGGCGTTCGGCAATAATATCTTCGATATCATCAACATACTCTTCGGGAATAGGGAGCACCAAAAGGGGCATGAAGTACTTCTTTGATAGCACAAGGAGCTGAGGACCACGAGGATTATCTTCATCAATGTGCCACGATCGAAGGGTGGTATATGGGTACAACGCTTCACCAATCCGAATCCCTCGTACAGTCACTGCATAGGGGATTATTTTTGGTCGCTTACTCGCAGCAATAGCGAGCACTCCCCCACCCACACCACACAAAATTGCAAATAACAGATTACTAAAGAAAACGGCAGCAATAACGACCGCAATAGTAATAATTAAAAGCGAGAAAAACCAATCCCCCCCTTTTTCAATATGATGATGCTCAGGAGCATCCCAAGTCACACTGCGTGCAATTGAATCCATTACGAATTATTGTAGCATGAGAGCTGTATACATTTTCACCATTATTTGCTAGTATCTGTTCCTAACGGACGGCAGAAAATTACATATTTGGAGAGATGCCAGAGCGGTTGAATGGAACAGTCTTGAAAACTGTCAGGGGGGAAACCTCCTCGGGAGTTCGAATCTCCCTCTCTCCGCCAATAGAACTAAGTATCGGTGTGACCCGAGTACCCTTATTTCAAGCCAAAAAATTAAGCGAGTCTTTTGACCCACTTAGCTTGAGGTACGTGAGATACCGAACTTTTATGATTTAACGCTCATCTATCAAGGTGAGCGTTTTATCTTTGTACATTATCCGTGATCGTAAGTTCGCCAGTAGTTCACGTTTCTCAATCGTCGTACCTTCTTTCAGTATGTACTTTGCGTAGTTTCGTATATCAGTATCTGCATCTGTTTTTATCTTTTCTTTGGCTCCAAGTACCGACCGTTGGAAAATATTGAACCGTGCAATTTCATCCTCAAGCTTCTGCCTCATACCAAGCTCATTGATATTTACCTTATCCAATATCTTCAGGAGTTCTAGTATTAAATCTTCTTCGCGGATATACATGTTCTTGCAGTTGCGGTCTCGCGCTCGTGAGCAGGAGTAGTATATGTATCTATTTGCTCCACCATCCTTGAGTTGTTTCCATTTCTCTTCAGCTGATATACCTGATCCACAGTATCCGCAGGTGAAAAGTTTCGTGAAGGCAAATTCTTTAGTCTCACGCACTATCTGATCACGCTTGAGCTGGGCTTTTGATTTCTCGAATAACTCCTGTGTGATGAGTGGCGTATGTTTACCTTGATACCAGTTTCCACTTTTACGTGGTCGCTCGAAGACGCCGTAGTAGAAAGGGTTTTCTAGGATGCGGTACACACCTCCGAGGGTGAGAGGTTTATTTCCTCTTGTATAGAAGTTGAGCTCGAAGCGGAGCCAGTTGTATACCTTGCGTCCTGACCATTGTTCGTAGGCTACTTTTTCAAACATCTGCTTCACTGCTGATGCTCGGAGTGGGTCAATAATCAGCTGGCATTTCTTATCCATTAGCCCTTGGGTTAGATAACCTAAGGGAGCTTGTCCCGACCATAGTCCCATCTCAGCTCTTGTTCTCAAACCTCGCTTCACATTGATACCGCGGTTGTCATTCTCGAGTTTTGCCTGTGATCCCAAAATCATCAGCAGGAACTTCTCGTTTGGATTATTGCCGAACTTCTGCCCGAAGGTGCGTATTTCTTCGAGCTTGCCTGAGTCCATTAAGTCTACAATTCTCCCAAGGTCGCCGGCATTTCTGCTGATACGGTCTGGTGCCCATGTCAGAATTCCATTGTATTTACCTTCTCCTATCTCTTCGACTATTTCGTTAAAGACTGGTCGTTGCCCAGTCTCCTTCGCGGAGTGACTTTCTCGCTTCATTGTCACCACCTCCAAGCACTCTCGGTCTGCCAGCTGGAGCATCTCCTTAATCTGGCTATCTATAGAGAGAACTTGGCGTTCTTCTGATTCCGTTGATTTTCTTGCGTAAAGGCAGTATTTCACCTTTACGGGTACTACCTCCTGTATTTTGGTGCCGTATGGCATTGATATTGCTTGATTCATACAAACACATCAATGACGCCGAACGCCTAAAGAGTCCAGTGCGACTCATGTAGGTTGCCAAATTGACCAGAATTTGCTTTTTTACAATAAGTGCAGTACACTCCATACATGCACAAGGAATTGAGCCAAATAGCAGACATATCTTCTGGGTACACGTTCCGTGGACCGATTGAAAATGACCCTAAAGGCGACATCTTCGTGCTCCAAGCCAAGAATATCTCTCCGAATCAAGAAGTGGTTGAAACGGGCGATCTGACCCTGTTTTCAGGTAAATCACTCAGAACCCCCTACTTTTTGCAGTATAACGATATTTTGCTTGTTTCAAGAGGCTCAGGAGCTGGTTCGTTTCGCTCTGCTGTCTTTGCCTCAAATGAGATGCGTGTGATGCCATCATCATCGGTTCATGTCATTCGAATCAAAGACGTCACTGCGCTACCTAAGTATGTCTGTCTTTATCTCAATTCAACAGACGGACAAAAGGCACTATCGCAAATAGTTACAGGTGCCTCATACATACAGAGCATCCTCGTAAAAAACCTCAACGACTTTGAAATACCCCTACCGCCAGTACATACACAGAAGTCGATCATAGCCCTTCAGGAAAACATCACCGACCAAGAACGAATACACAAACGAAAGCAAGAGATCCAAAAAACCATTATCAACGCCAGCTTTAATTTAATTAACCAATAATATGACTAAGAAATACACTCAGGAAGACCTCAATAAGACCCTTTGGGATTCGGCAAACTCTTCACGCAGTCAGCTCAATGCGGCGGACTACATGAACTACGTACTTCCGATGCTTTTCTTGAAGTATCTTAGTGATAAATCAAAGACAGCACACGACGAATACAAAAAGCGGTTCGCTGGCGACGAAAAGCGTATCGAGGAAAAAATGAAGCTGGATCGCTTCTACCTCCCTCCGAAGTCATCGTTTGATTACATTTACTCAATCATCGAACAAGACAACCTTGGTGAAGAAATAAACAAGGCACTCCATCGTATTGAAGACCATAACAAGGAAAAGCTTGATGGTGTATTTTCTGTAGACTTCAACTCAGAAGCAAACCTCGGCAAACTTGCTGAGCGTAACAAGATGCTCCGCAACCTCGTACAAGATTTTGCAAAGATTGATCTCACAGGAGTAAATGACGATATCATCGGTAACTCTTACATGTACCTGATTGAGAAGTTTGGTGCAGACGCAGGTAAAAAAGCTGGTGAATTTTTTACCGTTCGCAATGTAGCTCATCTCGTAGCACGGCTTGCCGAACCAAAGCCTGGCGCACGTATCTGTGACCCTTGTGCCGGATCGGGTGGTCTCCTCCTCCTTGCTGGTGAAGAAGTAGAGAAACAAGGCTCTAAAAACTACGCTCTGTATGGTCAGGAATCAACAGGTTCAACCTATCAACTTGCTCGCATGAATATGTTCCTCCACGGAAAGGATTCTGCTCGTCTGGAATGGGGTGACACACTCAACAATCCACTTCTCGTTGAAGACGATCGTCTAATGAAGTTCGACACGGTAGTATCGAACCCACCATTCTCTCTCAAGAAATGGGGTGCGGAACATGCGGATGCAGACAAGTACAAGCGCTTCTGGCGTGGTACTCCACCGAAGGATAAAGGTGACTTTGCCTTTATCACGCACATGGTGGAAACAGCAAAACCAAAGACAGGGCGCATTGCCGTTATTGTTCCTCATGGTGTTCTCTTTCGAGGTGGAGCCGAGGGTAAAATCCGTGAACAACTTCTAAAGGAAAACGTCGTCGAAGCAGTTATTGGGCTCCCAGCCGGACTATTCCAGACCACAGGTATTCCAGTAGCAATTCTCGTCTTAGACCGTTCGCGAGAAAAAGGCGGAGAGAATGAAAGCAAGAAAGATGTCTTCTTTATCGAAGCATCTAAGGAGTTCAAGGCAAATAAGGCTCAGAACATTCTGACCGATGAAAACATCGAGAAGATTTACTCTACCTACAAGACTCGTAAAGATGTAGCAAAGTTTGCTCGCAAAGTGAGTCTTAAAGAGATTGAGGAGAACGATTTCAACCTCAACATCACTCGTTACGTAGATACTTTCACCGAAGAAGCCCCTGTAGATATTACTGCGAACCTGAAAGAACTTGCAGAACTTGAACCAGAGCTACAGAAGCTTGAAAAACAAATGGCTGTTTATCTAAAAGAACTTGGAATTAAATAAATATATGACTCTACTAAATTTCTTAACTATATTTGTAAATATTGTCGGAGCGCTAACAACGATCTTTGCTATATGTCTTTTCATCTGGGCGATAACGAGTTGGACTCTTGGTGTATATCCACTCTTTTTAAGGTTAGGGTTTGGTCGTTGGAGTAGAAAAATTGCGATAGTGGCTAATGACGATATGTTTTCATCGTTAAAGACAGATTTAGTTGACACGGGTGTTTTTAGAGAAAAAAATATCTACCAAATCAAACCGGACACACTGTCAAAAGTAAAAGAAACTACATTGGCGTTAGTACACTATCAGTCTTTTACTGAAGACCAGATAAAAACTATTCTTTCAAACAAGAAATCAAATGCGGGTTTTATTTTTTACTTTCCTGAGTTCACACCCCCATCAATTGTGATTTCTCCAGAAATGATGAAGGCAATAAACAATCAGCAATTTACTACTATTGTTAATATGCGAGGTCGTCTTATTAATGACATAGTGACAACTCTACTGAGCACAAGTTATGACAAAAGATAAATTCAACTCAAAATTGCGAGAGTATGCGAAGACACTCTCACCTAAACCTACCGAGCAAGATTTGATAGGTAAAGTCTACCAGTCTTTTAATGACCTATTTGGTGTAAATAACTGTATTCAAATAGGATCATATCCTCGCTTCACAGCAATAACACCTATTCATGATCTGGATATTCTATATATTCTTGGTTCTTGGGATGAAAATGATCACTCACCTTCAGCAACACTTCAAAAATTATTTAATGAAATAAGTGGTAGCTATAGAAATCCGACAAGCTACATGAAGAAGGTTTCTCTACAGACACACTCAGTTACTGTAGAGTTTTGGCAAAACACTGACATGATTTTATCAGTTGATATTGTTCCTGCTTATTCATACGGAAAAAATGAGTTCAATCAGGATACATATAAGGTTCCGGAAGTGATTAAAGAGAGAAACCACAACAAACGTAATACTTTGACTTGGAATGCTTCTGATACAAACGCTTGGATTAACTCTGATCCTAGAGGATACATTAAAGTTGCTACTGAGGTTGGTATAAATAGTGATTTTAGAAAGACAGTGAAGTTTGTTAAAAGATGGAAAAATAATCTATGCGATAAAGATCAAAACTTGAAACTCAAGTCTTTTCACCTTGAGCAAGTAATTACAAAAATATTTAAACAAAATCCAAACATTGAAATTTTTGATGCCATTTTTACATTTTTTATAAACTTACCAAACGTTGTTAATACCCCTAATCAAATTCAAGATAGAGCAAATAGTGCGAAATTTATTGATGATTACCTAGCGAAACTCACACCCGATCAGAAAGAAAAGATACTCTGTGCTCGAGATGGTTTTTTAATAAAACTTGAAAACCTGAGAGATTCAGACTCTACAGATAATCTAGTAGATATTTCTTTTTACAAGAGATCGCCGTCTGAGAAATTTATATTTGACGAAAATATTAAAACTTTACTTGAAGAACAATACAATTTTAAGATCTGCGGAGAAGTCCAAGTGCGCAGGGGTGGTTTTAGAGAATTTATTCTAGATAAAATTGGGCTAATTAGCGTAGACAGGAAGATTAAATTCTTAATATCGGGAAACTCTCCAGATGTAAATATCTTTAAATGGAAAGTTAAGAACGATAGTTCTTGTGATCAGCCAAGAGGAGAAATAACTGATAATCGAACTAAAAATGAAATAGAGGATACAAAATATTCTGGCAATCATTATGTTGAGTGCTATGCCATAAAGAATAACATTTGTGTTGCTAAGGCTAGGCAAGATGTGGTTTTAAATGGGAGTTAATTATGAAAACTAACCAATCACAAAAAAATATACCCCAAGGATGGAGAAATTTAACTTTGCAGGAAGTTGGGGTAAAAGTTATTGACGGCGATAGGGGTAAAAACTACCCGCATCAGGATGATTTTTCAACTGATGGTTTTTGTCTTTTTCTTACTGCCACAAATGTTACAAAACAAGGTTTTAATTTTAGTGAGAATCAATTTATTTCAAAAGCAAAGGACTCATCAATGAATAAAGGAAGGCTCGAAAGAGGTGATCTTGTGATTACAACCAGAGGCACAATCGGTAGTGTGGCTTCATATTCTGAGAACGTTCCTTTTGCTGATGTAAGGATTAACTCTGGGATGGCAATACTAAGAAACAAAACTGTAGATACTGATTTAGAGACTGCCTTCCTCTATAAATATTTTATTTCGTCTCATTTCTTAAGAGAGCTCAAGCGAGTATCATTCGGCAGTGCCCAGCCACAATTGACGATTCCGTTGATTAAAAAATTCAAACTTGCTCTCCCACCCCTACTAGAACAAAGTCGTATTATCTCTGTTATAGAAACTTGGGACCAGATAATTAAAAGGCTTACGCGAAAAATTGAAGTAAAAAAGCAGATCAAGAAAAGTCTGATGCAGGATTTACTAACTGGTAAAAGACGATTAACTGGATTTGGTGAGAAGTGGAAGTCTGTAAAACTTGGAGAAATTGCGTCATTTAAAAAAGGTAAAGGTTTGCCTAAGAACGACCTAGATTCTGAAGGAAAATACGAAGCCATACATTATGGAGAGCTATTTACTAAGTACGCTGAGTATATAGAGAACATCATAAGCAAAACAAACTACAATAAAGGTATGGTTCTTTCGAAAGTAAACGATATCCTCATGCCAACTTCCGATGTTACTCCCCGAGGTTTGTCTACAGCAAGTTATCTAGATAAAGATGGGATCATTTTAGGAGGAGATATCTTAATCATAAGATCCAATGGTAGTTTGAATGGACTCTTCTTTTGTTACCTAGTTAATCTAAATAAAAAAGACGTCATCAAACTTGTTTCAGGCACCACAGTCTTTCACCTGTATGGATCGGATATGGCAAAGTTTGAATTAAAACTCCCTCCTATTGAAGAACAAGAAGCCATTGTAAAAATATTAATAACCGCAGATAAAGAAATAACCGAGCTGGAAAAGAAACTGTCCATCATCAAAGAACAGAAAAGATATCTCCTCAACAACCTAATCACTGGGACCATCCGAACACCTGAAACATTATCAGCCAAAATAACCTCATAAACATATGACATTAGATAAAGTAAATTTTGACGAGGCACGACAATCGCAACTTCCATTTGTGGAGCTTCTTCTGAATACGGGCTACACCTATGTTTCTGTTGAGGAGGCTTTGAAGCAACGTGGCAATACTTCAAACTTCATCTTGGCTGATATTGCTACAGAGAAACTGATGGAGATCAATGGATACGAGGTCGATGGTACTGATTATAAATTCAGTGAGAAAGATGTACGTGACGCTATTGATGAACTTGAGCATATCCAATACGAAGGACTCATAGATACTGCTCAGAAGATATACAACACCATCATGCCGACGAGTGGTGGTAAGACCATTAAGGTTAATAATGGCGGTAAAAAAGTATCAAAGAACTTTCGGTTCATAGATTTTGAAAACATTGCCAATAACGCTTTTCACGTATCTGTTGAATATGCTTGTAGTGGTAAGCAGAACATACGACCAGATATCGTGGTGTTCGTTAACGGGCTACCTTTTGCAGTCATTGAAAACAAGAAGTCGAGCGTTGCGGTAAGTGAAGCGATTAACCAAATGAACCGTAACCAAAGTTCTGAGTTTTGCCCTAATCTGTACACATACACCCAGCTCCTTGTGGCTACCAACGGCAAGGAACTACAGTACGGAACAACTGGCACACCGAACAAATTCTATGCGGTATGGAAAGAAAAAGGCACAGATCTAGAAACATTTAACGAACAAGTAACCGCTCTGATTCAGAAGCCTATTGATGCTGATGTGTACGCTCAGGTACTACAAGACCTCAACGGCTATACGGATGGTCACAAACAAAGAACCGACCGCCTCCCTACAGAACAAGACCGAGGGGTGTTTTCACTCTTTGAGCCGAAACGCCTTTTGGATTTGACCAAAAATTACATTCTCTTTGACGCAGGAGTAAAGAAGCTCTCACGCTACCAGCAGTATTTTGCTATCCATAAGATGTTGAAGCGAGTGGAAGAGGAAGAAGTAACTGACCACGAGATCACTCGCCGAAAAGGTGGGCTCGTCTGGCATACCCAAGGATCAGGTAAGTCACTGACTATGGTGATGTTTGTGAAGGCTCTTATTGAGGATCCTCATATTCTCAATCCACGAGTCATTATTGTGACAGACCGTCGTGACTTGGATAAACAGATCAAAGATACGTTTAAGAACTGTAACCTCAAGAAAGAGGTTGTTCAGGCTACCAGTGGTCAGCACTTGATTGACCTCATTAAAGAGAAGGATCTATCGGTAGTAACTACGCTTGTCCAGAAGTTTGAATCTGCGGCAAAAAAGAGCACGGGATTTGTTGACGACGATAAAAATATCTTTGTGCTTATTGATGAGGCACACCGAAGTCAGAACGGTATGGCGAACTTTGAGATGAATCGAATCATTCCAAATGCCTGTTACATCGGATTTACTGGTACGCCACTCATGAAGAAAGACCGAGAGAGTTGGAAGAAGTTCGGTGATTACATCGATAAGTACACCATTGATGACGCTCTCGCTGATAACATCATTCTCCCTCTTATCTATGAGGGTCGGTATGTAGACCTCATTCAGAATGCGGAACAAATAGACCGCCATGTTGAACGTATCACCGAAGGACTTAATGAGAAGCAGAAGAAAGAGCTACAACGATACATTGGAAGTAAGATAATTAAAGACAATCCTCAGCGTATTGTCGAAATTGCGTACGATATAGAAACGCACTTTATTAGGAACTTCCAGTACACCGGACTCAAGGCTCAGATTGTTGCTCCATCGAAATACTCAGCCATCCTTTTCCAGAAGTTCTTTGAGACTCGGGGAAATATTCGTACGGCGGTTATTATTTCTGATGAACATGAAGACGGAGACGAGGAGAATCTCCACAAGAAAGAAGTAGTCGGATACCTAGAAGGAGTTCGTAAGAATCACAGTAGCGTCGATAAATACGAAAAGGATGTCGTCGGGAGTTTTAAGTATAACGACGATGGCATCGAGGTCATTATTGTGTGCGACAAACTACTCACTGGTTTTGATGCACCACGCAACACCGTACTCTATCTCGCCAAGGATCTAAAAGATCACAACTTGCTTCAGGCTATTGCGCGTGTAAACCGTTTGTTTGAGAACAAGAAGGAAAAGCCTAAGACTGCCGGATACATCATGGACTATTCCGAGAATGCTAAGAACATCGACACAGCGATGAAGCTTTTCGGTAACTATGATGAGACTGATGTTAAAGGCACTCTGATTGATGTGTCTGAGAAGATACAAGACCTAGAACAGAGTTATGGAACCGTCCATGATTTATTTAATGAAATCAAAGGATCAACCGATGATGAAGTCTATCTCCAATTCCTATCTGACCAACCAAAACGTGAGACGTTCTACAAGACTCTTAATGCATTCATTAAAAACCTGAACGAGTGTTTTGTGCTACAAGACTTCGTTCATGAATTCGATCACCTCGACCTCTACAAGCGTGAACTCAAGAAGTTCTTGGAACTTCGTAAGTCTGCGAGTCTAAAGTATGCCGACCGTGTTGATCTACTTGAGTACAAACAATCACTCATTAATATCCTTGATAAATATGTTGATGCTCGTGGCGTTGAGTTGCTCACAAAGCAGGTAAACATTACCGACAGAAAGCAGTTTGAGGAAGCGGTGGCTAACCTTGGTTCTGACAAGTCAAAAGCTGAGGCAATCGCGGCACAAACTGAAAGAACCATTTCAGAGAAAATGGATAGTGATCCTGAATTCTACGAGAAGTTTTCTAAGAAGATTTCAGAGATTCTTGAGAAGATGCGTCAAGGCAAACTCGCTGATGTTGAAGCGTTGAAGCAAATGAAACTCATTAGTGACGACGTGGTGAACAAGAAAGATGAAAGCCTTCCAGAACAGATTGAATCGCAAAAGGGTTCAGATGTGTTCTACCGTAATCTTCGAGTCGAACTTGATAACCTGAACCTCAGCGAGGAAGTCTATATCGCTACTATTCTCGACATATTCACCATCATCAAGAACGAGGCAATCGTCGACTGGTATAAAAATGCGGACGTGAAGCGCAAGATGCGAAATAGTATTGACGACTATCTGTATGACATCGTGAAGGGAGAGAAAGGTATTGATATTGATAACGACCAGATCAAGGTTGTTATTGAAACCGCCCTGCTCCTAGCAGAGCATAATTTTGATTTGTTCTTATAATCATATGAAGGAATTTATCTTCGGAACATTCATATACGAATATCAACTTATTAAACAAGACCGTAAAACGCTGAGCCTCACGGTTACTCCAGATTTACGCATTATCGTAAAGTGTCCCCTCAAAGCTGAAGGCGAAAGAATTGAAGCCTTTCTCCAAAAGAAGTGGTTCTGGCTAGAGAAGCAACTTTCGTTCTTTAAGAAGTACCAGCGAAAGATGTACGAAAAAGAATATGTGTCAGGCGAGGGATACCTATACCTCGGTAGACAATACAAACTCATTGTTCGAAAAGCTAGAGAGGATTCTGTTTCGCTTACCCGAGGTCAACTCGTTGTTCTCACAACAAAATCAGTTACCGACGGCAAACACAACAAGAAGCTTATCGAGAATTGGTTTGCAGAGAAAACTAACCTCATCTTTCAAGATAGGTTTACCGAGATGCTTACTCGCTTTGATTTCAAGAGTACGCCGAAGCTATCTATTCGAGAAATGAAGAAGCGTTGGGGTAGTTTCTTGAACCAAGACAAGATATTCCTCAACCCTAAACTGATTCACACTTCAAAGGACTGTATCGACTACGTTATCGTTCACGAACTCTGCCATATGAAGTATAAGAATCACGATAAAAGATTCTTTACCTTCCTTGATCAGAAGTTCCCTAAATGGGAGAAGGTGAAGGAGAAACTTGAGACAATTGGCTCAACGGTTTGCTAGATAAGGTGTTGGCAACAGACCCCTTCGCAAGGCTCGGAATCTAAGCTAAGGTACTGACTGATAGCGATATTTTTGCTATTATTGTCATCGTAGAACAACTGAATATATAGACCTAACCCCTCAAGTTCGCTTGAGGATATGGTCGCAAATCTGTCCAAAGTAAAGAACTCCTAATCAGAGCTACTTTGGACGGTCATACTGGGAAACTGGTATGGGCATACCTCACGGGGTGTGTCGGCCTGGTTAGGAGCTTTTTGCTACCTGCCTAGTCCGCATTATCAACAAAATCCGTCCAAAGATTTATGAAAAATATTGAACAGTACACCGAGAAAGAACTCCTTTTATCCATCTCAGAAGATGTTGGCAGACTTTCGAACATTGAACGTAACTTAACACAAGGATTTACAACCGACACTTTGTTTGATGTTATCGAAGATATTAAGTCTAAGTCAATTGAATCAGTTGCCACTTTACTCAGCATTAAGACTTTACTAAAAGTAACTACTTTAGTCCTCGTTACTATATTTATCCTATTGTTTTTAATCTTAATTAAATAAGTTCATGTTGAGCCATTACTACAGGTCATAACCACTTGGGTTATTGCGCTTATACAATTCGTTCATATATTGGGTCAGCTCTTTACTTGGCAATATAGCTTTCTTTTCAAGAATCTTCTTATGAAGTTCTTTTCTACTCATCTTTTTAACCGTTTCTATTTCCTTGAGTTCGTCAGAGTGGTTAGCAATCAATGTAAGTTCTTTTGGATCCTTTTCTCTATAACCACACGTCGAACAAACTTCTCCAACATTTAATCTATGGAAGTGATTTGTAGGAGGTACATACGTAGTTCTGATAGGTACATATCTTTTATCATTGTGCTGGAGCCAAAAGCGTACAGCCACCATGTTACCTTTTGCTATCTCTTTGATGAGTGATTGTTCAGCCAAATCATTTATATTCTTTCTGCCGATATCCAGTATTTGATCCGCCTGATCTCGGAAGCTCTTGTCATCTTTGTACCAGCGGTAATAGGTGGCTCGCGACACCCCAATCTTCTTGCACGACAAAGATACCAGTGGTGTCTCACTGAGTATTTGAAGGATTTTAGATTTTTCATGAAGTCTACTCATGATTGACCTTAACTCGCTTCTTTCCTGTCAGCTTTTCCCAGCGATTAAGAATCACCTCTGCATAGACAGGAGACTTTTCCATGATGAAGCAACGCCGACTTAGTTTCGTTGAGGCAATCAGAGTTGAGCCACTACCACCAAAAGGTTCCAATACTAATTGGTCTCGTTTAGTAAGTATCTTGATATACGGAATCAATATCTGAATTGGCTTCGTGCCAAAGATGATTCCTTGACCAGACGACTTCTCATCGGAAGCGTTGTACTCAATGAAGTCAGTCGGGCAGTACTTTGATCCTTTCTGATAACCCTCCCATTGCGGTTTTCCAGAGATAGCAAAGAGTGCGGTATCGTACTCGTTTTGAACAAGTTCGATATCCTCAGTTTCAACATCAGGCACGGTTTCTTCAGTTGAAGTAGCAACCATGGCGATGTCGTACTTGGAGAAGAACTTAAGCTTTCCCGCATATCCTTGGTTACGATTCGGTAAATGCCAGACGAGCATATTGCGTACCTTCCAATGCTTTTCAAGCTCGTCCCAAACGGTACGAATATTCTTCCAGTTCTCATAGACGATAATTGAGAAGTTCTCATTTTGTACCTTCACCACGTTATCCATCCATAACTCCGTGAAGTTATCAGGCAATACATCAGTCTCAAGGTAGCGACGATTCTTCTTGGCACCAAAGCCGGTCACAGCTTCTCCATCTTTCTTGGTCTTGCCGTGAAGATAATCGAGGATGTACGGCGGATCAGTCATGACCATATCTATCTTGTGTTCGCCACATAGCTTGAGCATGTCTGCTTCGATAGTGGAGTCTCCGCACATAAGGCGTGACCCATCGAGATCGTAGACGTCACCTTTCTCTACGGTAATATTATCAATACCGACTTTCTCCAATTCTTTCTTCAGGTCAAACTGTTCTTCGTTGTCGTCTTCTTCAAAAACTTTATCGAGCTCTGTTGAATCAAAGCCGAGGTCAGACAAGAACGTCTCATCGAATTGAGCCAGGAGTTCCATGTTCCACTCACCTTGGTTTTTGTTCAATCGAAGACACAGCTCCTTTTCTTTTTCGAGTTCAGGGATGGAGATATATACAACTGGTACTGTATCGTGACCAAGTTCCTTCAAGACACTGAGTCTGAAGTTTCCTCCAATCACAATTCCTTTTCGTTCTTCTGCACTATTTACCAGAAGTGGATCTACCACTCCATAGCGAATAATGCTTTGTTTAAGTTCTTCCTTATTTTCTTCACTCCAGAACCGAGGGTTGTATTCTGGTGACGTTAGTTCCGAGATGGAAACGTATTCGATCTTAAGATCACGCTCGTTTCCCAGCGTTGTTGTTTCATTGGACATGGCAAAATCACTTAATTATTAAGTGTGTCTTTTGCAGTTAGGTATTATGCGAGCAACTCAGTCCGATATCGGTTGCTCTAAAAATTGTTTTGATTCCTTTCACGTTGGAATCAAGGTTATATTTGGTATTCAAACTCCTCACCATATGAGGCGTATACACCATTGTCTTCATTAACTGCACTTAGACAATCCGTGCGTATATCTTTGCGCAAGCGTACCTGCATTAATACCCTAGCAAAGATTACAAAAGTTAGGCAGTGTTATAATCGCAGTTTTTCACTGTTTTATTATCAGGAGGGTTATAATTATTTCAGCGATAATAGACATACGAAATAAGGGTTTCTCCGTACACCTGATTTTGAAATAGTTTTCCACAGCTATAAAAAATTCGATATACTATTTCCATTGAAATACATACCGCAATCCAAAAACTCAATGACCTCCTAGCGTCACATAATCCAGAGACATTTACGAGTTCGTGGATTTTTAAACAGTCCCAGCCAGTCTACCTGTGCGTTACCAAACACTTCAGAACTGAGCAAGATACTCCCGATTGGGATGCGATTACGGAACAGCTGGACCGCAGGTACCAGAAGAAGTGGGTACGGTATAAGTGCAAAAAGATTCGTTTCTATGAGAAGCAGGAAGAAGTTGATAAAGTCCTCGCTAAATACAAAGACAAGCTCTATCTGTTTATCGTTCGGAGTGATGGCAAGGATAAGGAGATTTGTAACAAGATGACTGTGTCGTTAGTGCGGTTAGCACAGAAAGGTAATACCTGCGCTCGGGATGAACTGGTGACATGGGTGACGTATGTCGTGAATGACTGGATGGATCTCTATCCTCAGATATACAAGTGGAAGGGCTACCCTGATGAGGTTACCGCTCATATTGTCGGATGTATGCTCAGGTACCGCTATACCGGATCCTACCTTGGATACCTCTTTAGAACCCTTGAATACTCAGCGAGGGGAAAGCCTCCGATTGTCTCCTTTGACGATCCTGTCGGTGACAGTGGTGCGACCCGTATAGACTTCTATATAGCCCCAGACGAGACAGGAGGTGGCAAATACGCGTAGGTGTCTCATTTGTCTCATTCTGAGCAAAAGAGCCGTCCTTTCCGATACACAGACCCCGACCCACGTACCTAAATCGACCTACCCTAAAAGTGCTAGAATACCCTTACAAGGCTTGAGCATGGGGGTACTTAACTCACCTAGCCCGCAAATACCAAAACCCAAACAAAGCTTGAGCCTTGTTTGGGTTTTGTTGTATTTTGCGCGAGAGAGGGAGATTCGAAGCCCGATTGAGATAGTTTGGGAGCGAAGCGAGGTAAACTATCCAATTGGGGTACTGGTCGTGTTAACGACCGAATCTCCCTTCTCGTTTTTGGATAATATTTTAGACTAGAGGAATAATTTCATTAGGATAAAGAATCTCCCTCTAACTCAACAAAAAAGACCCCCTCGGGGTCTTTTTTGTTACTTTGCCGTTGCCTTTTTGATAGCGGCTGAGAGTCGAGACTTTTTTCGGTCTGCGGTGTTATCTTTGATAACTCCACGCTTGGCTGCTTTGTCAATCGCTTTGTACGCGGCAGGGAGCATCGTTTTTGCTTCAGCTCCGTTGCCGGCTACAATTGCTTTTTTGATATCTTTAACCACGTCACGCATTGCGCTCGTAGTACGGATGTTGTAAACGCGCTTGCGGTCACTACTACGTACTGCTTTTTTTGCTCCTCTGGTAATTGCCATATAATATATTTAAGTTAGGGAACTGTACCGTATTTATAAAAAAAAATCAACCTCTGGGGCAGAAGCCTTAATTGGGGTACAATGCTCATACTATGATTCGGCTCATTTCCGGTATTGTCGTGCGCGTCACCCCTCAGGGGGTTGTTCTTGAGTGCAATAATCTCGGGTACTTAGTACGGACCACCAAAAAATCAGGGATTATTTCTGGAGATCAGATTACCCTTCATACTCACCTCGCTGTCCGTGAAAACGCCCTTGATTTATATGGGTTTTTAACCGAAATTGAACTTGACTGTTTCGAACTTTTGCTCGGAATTTCAAAAATTGGACCAAAGTCTGCTATCCAAATATTAGACGCGGCTGACGTTACCCTTATCCTCGAAGCAGTGAATTTGGGTGACGCGGCACATTTACATAAACTCTCTGGCATCACGAGGAAGACAGCTGAAAAAATTGTCACCGAACTCAAAGACAAGGTTGAAACCCTCACGTTTGTTGCAGCCGCCCCAAACACCGAACAAAATATCAGCGCTTATAATGATGTATTTGATACCCTCCTCACGTTGGGATATAACCCAATAAACATCAGGCGGGCATTAGAAGAATTAGATATTACTGAATCAACGAGTAGCGTCGTTCGGAAAGCACTCCAAAAACTATCTTAATAGACATAAAAAGCCACCAATATGGTGACTTTTACTCTTCTTTCAGAAAAATAATTAGGTCTCTTCTGATCGCGGAATGATTTCAATAATAATTGAATCACTCACCCGATAGCCAGTACCAGCTGCTGTTTCAGTACACGTAAGTGTAGTCTGCCTAGAGTTCGTGAGTGCTTCTGATGTAATACTTCCCGTTGGTTCTGTCGTCGCATTAAAGGTTGTGTTTGCTCCCCCGCTTAGGACACAGTTCATTGGATACGGTGTCGTACTTGGTACGCTCGACAAAGGTGAACTGAGCGCAACCGTCCATGTGTACGTGACCGTTTCACCATACCGGACTAAATTTTTATCGGCTGTTAGATTTATTACTACACCAGGCACCTCAGCTGTAATCATGCGCGCAATACTCCCCCCTGCTCCCGAACACAACATTTGGAATAAGCGTGATGTCCCCGGTACGATGGCGTTTGGATTAATGGCAATTGTGTTATTGAGACCCGTACCACCAAAGTTATTGGTACACGTAGTAGCTCTGGTAGAGTTCCATGTCAAATCTATTTTATCACTCGGTGCCACACGAATTGTTGTGTTTGCGTTGTAGTCACGAGCGTCATTAACTTCTGCTGCCAAACTGAGTGTCGGTGGGACTGGAGGTGGAGGTGGAGGTGGAGGTGGTGAGGGTGGAGTACCACCACCTGGGGGAGTAGTTCGAATTGGCGTAAAAGTATTTCCACCACCGTTGCCACCAGATGATTCACGAGTGAATACAGCGCTTGAGGTGTACGTACCCGTACTTGGGTTATAGGAAGTTCTTGCTTCCCACGTTCCTCCTGGTCTAGAATTATTGTTATTGTTATACTCCGCTACACTATTTGAAATTCGGTTTGCACTACTCCAATTTCCTACCGCTGTAGCACCGCCTACAACCCTAGTGCCGCCATTGCTAAAACCTCCACTACCTCCACTACCCCCACTACTAGCTCCTCCACCAGCAAAAACAGGAGAACTCATTACGAGAACACCAAGCAGACAGCTCAGGAGAATAAAAACTGGCGTTTGTTTTTTTAAGGAATAAATCATAAATTAATTTTTATCTGTTACCGCTTCAGTCGAAGAGGCTGCGTAGATATTCATATACTGTGTTACGAGCGACCGTGCAGCATCGACATCACTTTGTCCATACAGCCCATAGCCGATTCCCCGATTAATAACACCCATAGTTGCAGCCTCATAAAGAGCAGCATTCTCAGGATCGATGCGTGCCATAATTTCAAGCGCCAAAAAAGCATCAACCGCTCGGATACTTGGATACACCGAGGGGGTTTCATTACCTGCCACAATTGTATCAAGTGGCGCTATTTGAATCACTCCCTGAATTCTTTCTGCTAACGGCGGTCGTTTATACTTTTCGTTTAAAGCTAACGTTAATTGATGTAATTCGTCGGTAAGTTGGTAAATTTCACTTGGATTATCAAGGTTATTGAGATAATCAATATATGAGATACCAAGAGGCGCAAGATTAAAAACCACATCATCCTGCACTACTGCCTCGGATACTGTCGTTGTTGCTTTTAGTTGTGCATATACTGTTGCATCATTGTCATTGCTTGAAGGTGGGGGTGGGAGTGAAATTTGATTAAGTGCGTCAGACACAGCCGTAAAGACAAAAGGTTTTCCTTCTGCCTCAGCTTTAATCCGAGCAATTTCTGCTTGCAGCTGCGCCTCTGGATCATCAACGACAGGAGTCGGCACATCGGTATTTTTGGTAGTTTGTGTAAGAATAAAACCTACACAGACTAATACTATAAATCCAATCATAAGACCAAGGACAACCTTGGCTACAGGGGACGTTGGTTTTTTTTCGTACACAATTGGTTCATCTTGATTTGGTGGCATATATAAATAGTATAACGCCACCACGTATTTTAAAATATAGTTATCCCTCTAGCTAAGTACCAAGCAGCCTTCTACACCATGCATCATTTAAAAACGAGGATGTGATATGTACCATAGTGAGAAATAGAAAGACATTACCATTAAAGACAAGGATGGATGGATTTTTAATACCAAGATACGCAAACAACCAATAGCCAAAAATGGCACCACTCACAATAATCACATGAAAAATGATATACCGAAAAAACGCTTTGGTTGATCGTGTATAAAACTGCTGACCATAAAATAAGGCCCAGGTAGTAAAGTGATACGACAAAAGGAGGAAGAAAAAGTACGTATAATTCGGACGTCCCAGAGTCACCAGACTAATGGCTACAAGCTCTATTAATAACAACATGAAAAGAAAACTTCGATACTGGCGCTCGGTATACAAATAATACGAAGCTACAAAAACCCCCATTACGAGTAACGTAACAGCTAACGCATCCCCGATTAATAGACTGACGGTCTGTACGCTTTGCTGGAAGGCTATCTCAAATGGTGACAGAAAAGATAAATCATAACCAAAGTAGGCACTAGGATGCGTAAACGCAAACATCGTGAGCCCGGTAAAAAACAAACTTCCGGACAGGAATATTCCTCGCGGTACAAAGAGGGCACTACTTTTCTCGAAGAGGGTAATCTCATTAAAATAGCCATGTAACATAAAATAGGGAATGGCAAAAAATGCCACTAACCACATATATCCGTACACCTGTGCCACAGTAATCAAAAAGGCGGAAAAAATCACACAGACAACAAAAGCGGCCATTAAACGAACCGCCTTTTCATGTCGCAAAAAACCTTTTATTTGATAATATCCACCAATAAAATAGTGCGTATAGCCCAAGGTAAACACCATCATTAAGAGGAGGGTCCACTGCGTAGTATTGGAACCCATCATGACAAACGTCAATCCGATTATAGAAAGTGGGAGAAATACACTTATACCTTTATTAAAAAAATAGGTGTTCATATCTAGTACCGTTTAAAACCGGTGGTTTGATGCTTTGGCAAAAACATAATTCGTCCGTATACTAAATGAATGGACACCTTATTATATACACTAAAGAAAATACTACCACGACAAATCATCTCAGTTATTCGTCCGGCATACCATTACTTACTGGCGTTTATCGGAAGTGTTATTTATCGGCATCCCAGTCGACATATCACCGTTTTGGCAGTTACTGGAACAAAAGGGAAATCATCAGTAACTGAAATTATCGCTACCATTCTACGAGCGAACGGTAATTCAGTTGCCTCCCTTTCTACCATTCAGTTTGTTATTGGTGACAAGACAAAGCCCAATTTATTTAAAATGACTACCCCGGGGAGGTTCTTTGTCCAAAGATTTCTCCGCCAGGCAGTTGACGCAGGGTGTACGTATGCCGTTCTAGAAATGACATCCGAGGGGGCAAAACAATTCCGACATTGTTTTATTGAGTTTGATGCCCTGGTATTTACCAATCTCACGCCAGAACATATCGAGTCACATGGTTCGTTTGAGAATTACAAAAATGCAAAATTAAAAATTGCGGCTGCGGTAGCACAATCCAAAAAACGTCCTCGTTATCTCATCGCTAACATAGACAATGAGCACGGGGCTGACTTCCTTAACTTTCCCGTTGAACATGCCCTTCCGTATAGTCTGCATGATGTATCCCTCTATTCCCTACATAAGGATAGCGTGACCTTAGTAGTTGAGGATACTACCGTCCGGGTTCCTCTGGTTGGACTCTTTAATGTCTACAATGCGCTGGCCGCTATTACCTTGACCCGAGCCTTAGGTGTCTCTATGAAAACAATTGAGGGAGCCCTTCGTGCTCTTCCCCCACTCAAGGGTCGCGTGGAGCACTTTTATTCAAGCAAAACTGCAGCAAAACAGATTACCGCCGTAGTGGACTACGCCCACACACCAGACTCATTAGAGCAATTTTATAAAGCCTTTCCAGAAGTACCAAAGATTTGTATCTTAGGCAATACGGGTGGTGGACGAGATACTTGGAAGCGGCCAGAAATGGGAGCCATCGCTGAACGATATTGTGATCATATCATTCTCACCAATGAAGATCCGTACGATGAGAATCCTCGAGCAATTGTAGAAGCTATGAAAAAGGGTATTGAAGACCAGAGTAAGCTTGAGATTATTATGGACCGTAGAACTGCCATTGCTACCGCTTTACAAAAAGTACCTGACGGCGGGTACGTTCTCATATCAGGTAAAGGAACTGATCCTTATATTATGGGGCCAAACAACACACGTATTCCCTGGAGCGATGCCCAGGTGGTTCAAGAAGAACTTGCAAAACGAGAGAGTTAAAAGTAGTGCCTCTTAAAAAGAAAATAAACGGAGTTCGTACCGCTCTCCCTCCACTAGTAATTCTCCGGTCTCTATAGTGCCGTCAGGTAAGTACAGTTTGCCCGGTACCATATTTCCCGCACTCACTATCGGTACACCAGACTGGCGAGCCTGAATTTGAAGCATCACATCAAGTTGTTGCCATAACACCTTCGATGAATGAAACCAGGCATGAGAAATGGGATGAGCGACGAATGGCACCTGCCGATTATGAGTAATCGACTGAACTCCATCTGGACGGACACTTTCAAAACAAAAAAGTATTGCCGGTAAATGTGCCGGGACAGTTTCACTTTGCAGGAATGGCCCTGGCCGATAGGAATTATTTTGTTCAATCTTTTCAACAAAGGGACCATACCCAAACAAATGCATGGCTGCACCGTAAAGGGCCGGGACATACTCTCCTTGCGGAACAAGATACTGTTTATCAAATTGTAAAAACTGGTTATTGGTAGCATCTAAAAGATGGGCTCGCAATACACTTGTGCCATCTAATAAATCCTCTCGTCCACTATCAATAATAATTGAACGACCGTCCGGGTGCGTAAATAGAAATTTATTAACAATACTATTCTCTTGTACTGACCCAAACTGACTCATCAGGTACCGAGAATCTTCGGGCAAGATAATAAATTGAGGATTATAGACGAGAGCTTCGGTAACCGCAGTCTCGAGAGTTTGTGCTCTCCCCTGCTGCCCGGCTTGATTACTTAGATAATAGGCGTCAAAACGAGTATTGATACTAATGACACTCATATTACTACTGGGGGTGGGAGGAAGGGAAAATGGCACAACCGCACAAATGATTACGCCGACAAGGCCTGCCAAACCAATCTGATACGAACGATTCTTAAGTACCACAAAAAAGAAAACCCCGAGCGAAGCCATTATGGCGGTAAGGGTATATACCCCTCCATACGGGGCTATTGCAATGCCAAATGGCGAATACCCAAGCAGGTAGCCAATAAAACCAAAACTAAAATAGGTTTGCAGGTAAGAGCCTGGCCCTAAACCAATAAAGGAAAAAGTCAGGGCACCAGCAAGTTCACCGACCACACACCATACGGGAACTAAAATATACCAAAGGGGGCGGGGAAGGATTTTTACCCCTTCTATATATTTTAATCCGATGCCAAAAAAAACGCCACCAGCCCCTAGCCAGAGAGCCCCGGTCATCCAATGAAGAAAAATAATAAAAATTTCTGTAACCGGTGAAGTGAGCGTTATCCAGGAAATTGGGTACGCTGCCCAGAACCATAAAATAGAACAGAGAGACTTTATCGTCCAAGCGATACCAATATAAACTCCTGCCCACCAGGGATTTTTTGCCCCCTCAATGAGATAGATACAACCCACAACCCCTACTACTGCGAGACCCGCAAGTGGTGGCACAATAAAACCAATTCCCAAGGCAATTCCCGTTATAATTGCCACAAATAATGCGGAGGTTAGGTATTTTTTTGATATTTTATACACGTTGTTCATACCGGACTATGAAATAATACAATACCAGCCGTAACTGATACATTGAGTGACTCCTTTTGACCTCTCATCGGAATCTCGAGCACCGCATCAGCCACCGCACAAATAGATTGTGGCACTCCCTCAATTTCATTTCCAAATATGTACGCCACATCACCCTTCGGAGTAAAATCATACAAAGATATAGACTTCGGACTCTGCTCAACCGCAATTACTGCCACTCCTTTATTTTTAAAATCAGACACCACCGCTTCGGTAGTTTCGAACCTTTCCCACGGAACCATACTACTCGCACCAAGAGATGTTTTATGGATTTCAGGTACCACTCGACCAAACCGATCGAGCGGAGCGGGAGTATAGCCTGTTATAAATACTTTATCTACTCCGGCTCCATCACAAGTACGAAAAATCGCTCCGACGTTATAGTGACTGCGAATATCATGCAAAATGACGTATTTCATTCATGGTAGACTACCACAAACTGCTATGCTAAACCTCTTCCCACTCCAATTCCTCTCATTAATTGCCTATACTCTCTTACGCATTGTTATTGGTATCGTGTTTTTACACCAGGCCCGTAAACAGGGTATTACTTTTAATACTATAGCTCCCCAGATTCACTGGCCAATTATAAAAAATGGCAAAATAATTCTCACCCTGATAATCATTTGTGAATGTATCATTGGGGGATTATTTATCCTTGGTCTCTTCACACAAGTCGCAGCTATTATGAGTATTGGTTTGGGTATGAAGCTGCTCATTTGGCATAAACGATTTCCTAACGGGAGCATTCCATCTCCTCTCTCACTCATCCTATTATTAGCAATTTCTGCGAGCCTGTTTATTACGGGAGCTGGCATTCTTGCGTTTGATTTACCGATTTAATATGGTATAGTGCAGCAACTTTTTGAGCATACAAGCAAAAAGTAAGAATGAGGAAATACACATGCGCTTTTAGCTCACCTCGGTCCGCGCAAACTGCATCCCATGCACTTTGCCCTTATTAAGGAAAAGCTCCGCATACAACTGAATACACATGCGCCTATAGCTCAGCCGGTAGAGCAGCTCCCTTTTAAGGAGAAGGTCCCAGGTTCGATCCCTGGTGGGCGCACAGACGCAAAACAAAACCACAGCTACGAATGTAGCCGTGGTTTTGTTTTAGCACCTGCCCTGCGGCAGGTGTGGCGTCTGTGCGAGACGGAGACATGTCGCCTTGCGACAGTCGAGGCGGGGTCGAGGGTACTTAGTATAAATATGAACGGAGTGAAATATTTTACTTAGTAACCCGTGACCACCTGCCCTGCGGCAGATACGTGTTCTAGTGCTAAACACAGCGATGTTTCTGGACCCTTCCTAGGGCCAGAAACCGCGAGGTAATGTCGCGAGTACTTACTAGAATTAGAGTGTAGCAAATGATTATAGTTAGGTAAAACATAATGGGATTATGTTTTACCGTGACCACAAAAAACCTACTTATACTGGTCTCGTAGGGACCGATACCCCCTGATGCAAATAAAGAACGAACGAATATGCTTAGCAACCCGTGTCCACTTTCTAATCCTATAGTATACTTTCTACAGAAACCCTGAAAGGAATGTGTCATGCCAAGACAAACCCTCGCAGAAGTTGCTGCATCCGATCCGGAGGTAGCTGCTTTTCTGAGACATGCCGCCGAAACACGTCTCCCCGCCTTTGATCCTGCCTCTGATGTTGGTCTACCTACTGCTCGCAATATCAGTCCGGAAGCCCAAGCCGCAATCACTGCTTGCGTACTTGGACCAAGCAACAACAAAGACTGAAAATGGAGTCGCCTCACTGAGGCGACTCCATTTTTATATTACCCCCGCAACACCCACTCCTCCAAACCCTCATCGGTATCCCGTACTCCCCCGTGACCTTCGTGATAGACCAGCAACAAATCAATTGATAATTTCTCGATCTCTCCAACTTTAAAACCACCAAGCGCACGCTTCGCTTTGTCATACGGATACGACTTCATCCCCGCTGCTTCTGCGCTTGCAGTTTGGGCAGCTATCCGCAATGTCTTGAGTTGCCACCACAAGGTACCAATGATTTCTTCGGCCGAAAGTCCTGCTCGTTTTGCCTCTTGGAGCAATACCCACAGCGTCTTTTTATCTCGCTTACTGAGGGCCTCAGCCATTTTAAACACATCAAATCGTTCCCCTGCTTCACGTTTAGACTCCACAACAACTGATGCGTATTTTTCAAATTTCTTCCGTTCTGGAGCGAGGAGTGCTCCTTCGATAATTACAAAGGTATTATGGGACTCCCCCATGGCGGGAACCTGTGCAATAATTTCACGATAGAATTCCCCATCATCCGAAGGAGTATCCAAAACATAGAGTTCGGTACCGCCAAATAATGACGTTGCCCCTAATAAATTAGTAATCATTCCCGGCTCAAATTGCGCACTTTCAATTCGCGTGACCCGCACGTCATCTAACGCAAGAGACTCGACTGCCCGAAGAGCCTGCTGCCTTACAGCGACTGTATCATTACCAAAATAGAGATGAATCATAGTGCGGGTATTGTAACAAAGAATTTAATTCAATAGATGAGTGGCATTCACTACCCCTCCCAATCATTCATCATTCCCCAATTTGGACCGACAGCGACATCTGCCTGAAGTGGTATACCGTACGTTTCATACTGATCAAGAACACCCTCCATCAGGGTAACTAGTTTTGGAATCTCTTCCTTGAGGACATCATCTTTAATTTCAAATAACAATTCATCGTGAACCTGAAGAAGAATCCGTACGTCGTCTAACTTCTGTTCGTTTCCAAGGTATGTATATACTCGATTCATTGCTACCCGCATCGCATCCGCAGCCGTACCTTGCACGGGCGCATTAATTGCCATGCGCTCTGCCTGGGCCCGAATAAAAGGAGCGGTCGATTGCATACCAGGAAAATGACGACGACGTCCAAATAAGGTTTCAGTAAAACCATTGGTGCGGGCATAGGCTTTGGTTTCTTCTAGATATTCAGCCAGTCGGGTGAAAGTGTTGAAGTACGCATTAAAAAATTCCTGAGCCTCTTCTCTTGTCGTCCCTTCACCTAAATTTCCCCGCAACGCGTTTACTCCCATTCCATACAGAATACCGAAGTTAATGACTTTGGCTTTGCGGCGCATCTCGCGAGTCACTTCCTCAGGCTTCACACCAAACACACGAACCGCAACACCCGTATGCACATCTTCTCCCCGAGTGAAAATTTCAATCATCTTTTCATCTTGAGAAAGGATAGCAGCAATCCGTAATTCAATCTGAGAATAATCGATGGAAACAATCGTATATCCCGGAGATGCAATAAATGCCTGGCGGATTGCCTTGCTCTCTTCGGTACGAATTGGAATATTTTGTAAATTTGGGTTCTGCGAAGCCATTCGCCCAGTTGCTGCCCCCGTTTGTACAAAGGTTGTCCGTAAACGACCATCAGAACTAACAAGTGGTGGCAGGTTATCTATGTAGGTTGAAACTAATTTTTGTAATTCTCGATAACGTAAAATATCAGTAATAATTGGATGGTCCTCTCGCATCTTATCTAATTCTGATTCTTTGGTCGAACGTTGCCCTCCGGCGGTTTTCTTTTGGTTTTTTGGTTTTAGTCTTAAATCATCAAAGAGGACATCTCCCATTTGTTTAGGGGAGTTGATATTAAATTCTCGACCGGCGTGTTTGTAGATTTTTACCTCGAGTGTTGTTAACTCTGTGTGCATCGTTTTAGAGAGTCCCGCTAAATACGAAACGTCGAGTGTGATGCCGGTGGCATTTATATGAGAGAGAACATGCATGAGAGGCGCTTCAATCGTGACATAGACTGAAGCCAGGCCAGGGTCACCCATTACCGCCGTTTCTAATTTTTCTAAAATCTGAATAAAATCAGCCGTTTCAAAATACGATCGACCATAATCAATAATATCGGTATAGCTGGCGTTAGTACGTTCTGATTCCAAAAGCCAGAGCAAAACAGCTGCCTTGTGTACCGACTCCGGAGAGACTCCTCGTTCCGCTGGATCATCCGGAACATCAGCCGCGAGCGCAAAGAGGGTTTTAATTTTAGCCCCTAAGGTGCGGAACCCTAACTCACTAAATAAATTTAGAATCGCCTCTGTGTCTGCTCGCTCCTGCCAATGCGTGGTATGCGGCACAAAGGTAACCGGGGCGTCCGTCCGGATAGTAGCCAACATTTTTGAAAATTGAGCCTCTTCTTCACCGGCTTTTAATAGCCCTACAATCCGAGGTTTAATGCCTGCTGCGAGAAACTGCGTTTCATCTTTTTTTAATTTTTTATAAATATCATCAATTGAACCAAACTGGGTAATTAAATCAGTAGCGGTTTTTTCTCCAATTCCAACTATCCCTGGAATATTATCTGACGTATCACCGCGTAGTCCTTTGTAGTCAGGAACGAGTTTAGGAAGGAAGCCAAACCGATCTTTAACTGCCTCTTCGTCATACAACACGGTGTCTTTGATACCCTTCTTTAAGGTATATACCTGTACCCGTTTTTTATCAACACACTGCATAGTATCCATATCACCTGAGGCAATGATTACCCGTAGATCTTTATCATCTCTCGTTTGATACGCAATCGTACCCAACATATCGTCAGCTTCAAAACCCGGATGTTCATAGATGGGAATCCCAAACGCGGCAAATATATCTCGGGAGCGATTAATTTGTGCGACCAGGGAGTCATCAGTTTTACTCCGTGTTCCTTTATATAAGGCGTAGGCCTCATGCCTATAGGTTGGTTCAGGAAGATCAAAACAGGCCGCGATATAGTCAGGTTTAAAATCTTCAATAATTTTTAAGAGCATAGCGACCACACCATAGAGCGCCCCAGTCGGCTCGCCTGACGGTGACGCAAAATCGGGTAGCGCATGATACGCCCGATGTAAAATTGCGTGAGAATCAAGCAAGACTAACGTTTTTTTATCTGAATTATTTTTTGAAGCCATAGGTAAGTGTTCGTTCATCTTCATGCTGGTGAATAAACGTAATGTGGTACGCCTGCTCGGGTAACTTCGCAGCGATTTTTTCAGCCCATTCAACACACACGAGTGTGTTCGGCGTCAGTACTATCTGATCAAAATACAACGGGCGCATTTCATCACTATCTTCAATCCGGTAAGCATCGATATGCACCAATGTTGAGAAAATGGAGTCTGTTGTTTCGTATGATTTCATCACCACAAACGTTGGACTCGTCACGGTATCAATGACACCAAGCGCCTTTGCAACAGTTTGTACAAATGTTGTTTTACCCGCACCCAAATCTCCGTGTAAGGCAACCACCAAAGCGCCAGTGTCGGCAGTTTCTTTGCGCCACCGGGTGAGGAGTTCCTCTGAAAACACCCCGAGCTCGTCAACTGTCGAAATTGTTTGAGTCTCCATAGTAAAGGCATTGTACCTGATAGGAAGACGCAAGGCGAGGTGGCAGTTTTTCGGTTACTTTGGTAACAGAGTTTCCTCCAGACGGTGGAGACGTAATGCTACAATAAGGCCACCTATGCCTCAATTTAACGACGCTGTTTCAAATGCCCATATCGCAGAACTCCGTAAGCGCGGGGAGGAAAAATTGGTCCAGGCCATGGCCCCTCAGTACGGATACGAGTATATCGATTTGCACGGCTACACCATTAACCCCGAAGCATTAATGAAGATTCCCGAAGCTGAGGCTCGACTGGGGCGCATTGTAGGATTTGATTTAGCCCGAAATATTATTTCGGTCGGAACCACGAGCCCTAATAGTCCTGACACCATTCGCATACTCGAACTCATTCGCACTCGTGGTTTGGAACCAAAAATTTATTTAGTTTCTGGAAGTAGTTTTGATCACGGTATTGCTCGGTACGCTGACCACAAAAACGCCACCGCGAGCAAGCGCGGTGTGCTGGACATAAACCCCGACGACATCCTCAAGTCTGCTAAGGTAATTTCTAATATTTCTGATGTTGCAGCTGCCTTTAACCACATTGGCACCATTAATAGTCCCCGGCGCATATCTGAAACACTAGAACTTATTTTTGCTGGGGCACTCGCTTTAAAGGCGTCGGACATTCACATCGAACCGGAAAACCAAACAATTCGTTTACGGTATCGTCTCGATGGAGTGCTCCTCGATATCTTTAATTTGGAACAGATGTTATATGGACGAATCATCTCTCGCTTAAAACTACTCTCTGGGATGACGCTTAATCAGCGAAAAGAAGCGCAGGATGGGCGCTTTCAGTTTGTGTTTGGCGAACGTGAGATTGAGGTGCGGGCTTCGATTATTCCGGGTGCGGTTGGCGAATCAATGGTAATGCGTTTACTTGATCCTGGCGTTGCCAGTTTTAGCATGGATAAATTAGATCTTAATCCTCTCTTACTAAAGGTAATGCAGGATCAACTCAAACGACCAAACGGTTTGATTATTACTACTGGTCCAACCGGATCGGGTAAGACCACCGCACTCTATGCTTTTTTGCGGGCGGTTCATGACAGTGAAAAGAAAATTATTACCATTGAAAACCCTGTTGAATATAAACTCGAGGGAATTGTACAAACCCAAGTTGGACCTGACTATTCGTTCTCGTCTGGCCTGCGCGCCATTCTTCGGCAAGACCCCGACATCATTATGATTGGGGAAATTCGTGACCATGAAGTAGCAGAAACGGCTATTCATGCCGCCCAAACGGGGCACTTGGTATTTTCAACTCTCCACACCAATAGTGCTGTTGGGGGTTTCCCCCGACTCATAGACTTGGGGGTTGATCCCCGAATTATCGGTAGTTCGGTTAATATCATGTTGGGGCAACGACTGGTCCGAGTTCTCTGTACTGAGTGCAAACAATCATATGAAGCCGGGCAGCGAGAGATGGAATTAGTAACCCGCATTGCCCAAGATTATCCTGAACCGTTAATAGTTCCTTCACCTTTGATATTATTTAAATCGGTCGGTTGCGCAGCGTGTGGAAACACCGGATTTAAGGGACGCGCAAGTGTGTTTGAAGCAGTAATAATCGATAACGCGGTTGAAGAAGTAGTAATTCGTGACCCGCGCGAACATCTTATTCTAGAGGCTGCTAAAGGGCAAAGGATTCCCACCATGGCTCAAGACGGTGTCACAAAAGTACTCAGTGGCATGACCTCACTCGATGAATTGGAACGAGTGGTTGATCTCTCAAACACTAAAGGTAACATCAGTGAAATGACCCCACTCCCTCCAACTGCCGTGAATGGCGAGGACGATTTCACCAGTCATATAGTGTAGTGTAAAAAAGCGACCATACCGGTCGCTTTTTTTATTACAACCTGACGTTACATTTTACTGCGGTCAAGCTGTATTTTATTTCTACTGTGATATAGTCGTTTCAGAAAAGAGTCATCATCCAGTTTTTTGATCCGTTCAAGTGTATAACTCTCTAAGCAATGCTTCCGCATTGAAAGTGAATACCGCGCTAAGGGATTACCCAGCACTCCTACTCTAGGGTAGGCGCCACGTAATCCTCGCAACGTATTCAAGTTGCTTAGAGAGTTATCTGCTCGAACGACAGCTGACATAAAAAATTCCGCCAGGGTTGGCGTTCTATGATCGTTTTTTATGAATGAGCGTTGCAGGGCTACCTGCGCTTCATTTGTTATATTAGCATAGTCTATTGTAATTGTCAAGACCTCTCCTTCTTCTTCCTTTCTGAGTACGTACTCTGATGTGCAAAATAAACCTCAGATTGCTATACTAACGCTACTATGACGACCCCGCTCTCAAGTTCAAAAATTACCCGCGATGATGCCGGTCACCTGGATCAAACCCTGCGACCGCAAAGCTGGGAGGAATACGTTGGTCAAAGTAAAATTAAAGAAAATCTCCGTATTCTTCTTACTGCCGCTCGAGAACGGAGCCATGCTGCGGAACACATCCTCCTTTATGGTCCACCGGGATTGGGTAAAACCACCCTCGCTCATCTGATCTCAAAGACGTTAGGTACCAATATGCGCACGACCTCAGGACCAGCCATTGAACGGGTTGGGGATTTGGCAGCGATATTAACCAATCTTTCTCCAGGGGATGTTCTTTTTATCGATGAGATTCATCGCCTCTCAAAAAGCATAGAAGAGGTGCTCTACCCCGCCATGGAGTCAGGCGTACTTGATATCATCATTGGGAAGGGACCGTCTGCTCGAACCGTACAGCTTGAACTCCCCCCCTTCACTCTCGTGGCTGCGACGACGCGGATTTCACTCCTGTCAGCTCCTTTGCGGAGTCGCTTCTCTGGGGGGACCTTCAGGCTTGAATTTTATACTGACACAGAAATCGCTGAGATTCTCACGCGTTCAGCCGCCCTCTTGAAGGTGCAGGCCACCCCCGCAGTAATGCAGAATATTGCTACCCGCTGCAGGGCAACACCCCGAACGGCTAACTACCTCTTAAAGCGCTGCCGAGATCTAGCCCAGCTAGAAAAAGGAGAGCTAAATGCCACCATTGTCGATCGAACCTTTACTCTCCTTGAAATTGATACGCTTGGTCTCGGAGCTCCTGATCGAGCCGTACTCGAAGCAATTATGCATAAGTTCAGTGGCGGCCCGGTTGGCCTTAACACCATTGCCGCTGCGACCGGAGAAGAACAATCAACCATTGAAGATGTAATTGAACCATACCTCATTCGCCAAGGACTCCTTGAACGAACACCACGCGGTCGAATTGTAAGTGCTCTTGCCTATAGTCATTTAGAAAATAAATAATAGTACGTTATGAGTGGACATAATAAATGGTCAAAGATTAAACACAAAAAAGCAGCCACTGATGGTGTGCGCAGTAAAATTTTTTCAAAACATTCAACGTTGATAGCAATGGAATCAAGAAAAGCAAATGGTAATATCACCTCTCCCGGTCTTGCTGCGGTAATAGAACGAGCTAAAAAAGATTCTATGCCAAAAGAAAATATTGATCGAGCCATTGCTAAAGGTGCTGGCGGTAGTGGAGTCGCATTAACTGAAGTGATGTTTGAGGCGTTTGGCCCAGGCGGCACAGCTATTTTAATTCTGGCCGTAACCGACAATAACAATCGTACCGCCCCTCTAATCCGCAACATCTTTACCAAAGCCGGACTGGCTCTTGGCGGACCAGGCAGTGCCAGCTGGGCGTTCACTAAAACCAATGATGGGTATGTCCCACAAAATTCTGTTGACCTGAGCGATGAAGATGGTGAGAAATTAGCCAACCTCATTGAAGCTCTCGAAGACCAGGATGACGTGCAGGAGGTTTATACAACCGCAGACACACTCGAAGAAACTGGGTAATTACTCATTCGTTTTCATTCAGTGATACACTGAGGATAATTATGAAAGTACTCGCAATAGATCCTGGATACGACCGCCTTGGAGTCGCGATAATGGAATACCGCGATGGACGAGAACACCTCCTTCATTCTGAGTGTGTTTTAACGGACAAGAAACAAACCCTCCCTGATCGTCTCCATAGTATGGGGAAGGAGGTGGAAGTACTGATTGCTCAGCACGAACCTGATACCGTTGGTATCGAAACGTTATTTTTTAATAAAAATATTAAAACCGCAATTGGTGTCGCACAAGCCCGAGGTATCATTATCTACCTGGCAAAAAAAGCGGGCTGTGTTGTCTATGAGTTTGGCCCACAAGAAATAAAGGTGGCCGTAACGGGTCATGGAGGTAGTGATAAGGCGGCTGTATTTGCGATGGTTACTCGTTTAGTTCCAAACGTACCCACCCATGCTCTTGATGACGAATATGATGCTATTGCAGTTGGTATAACCTGCCTTGCCCAATATGGTCGCTCAGGCACGTAAATCTAACGCATTTCGTTGTTAACAAGAAAAAATAAACTCAACGTACAGATGTACATTTTCGTCTCATTTTATCTCGGCACCTAGAACTACGTCAGATTTACGTGCCTGAGGTATTGTACAGACTCGCTATCTTCTGGCTAAATTTTACAAGTCACGTTATTAGGGTTGCAAAAAATGAGCGCCTTTGCTACAACTTGTACATAAAAATAATTTGTATGATCAATAATTTTGTTAGCCACAATGATGATGAGATAGAAGAACCAGAAGAACTTAGTGATGACGACGCGACTTTGGCTGATGATTTACTTGATGAGGTGGCAGGAGTAGAGGTTGAAGAAGAAGATGAAGCATTAGAAGGGTTTGGAATTCTTCCAATTAAAGAAGATGATGATGACGAAGAGGAGAAGGAGGAAAATGAAGATGAAGATGCAGAGCTCGAGGACGACGCTGAAGATGTTGAATTCGATGCGTTTGACGACATCGACGAACTGTAACAGTAATCCAACTATCAAAAAAGCGATACCTCATGGTATCGCTTTTTTGATGGAATAAATACCAACTTCCGTACGTAATAAAATGAAATGAATTAAAAATTGACGTCATTACTATTCATTATATAAAACGTTTCTCGACCTGAGATGAGTGTGGGTTGTTTTAACCGGTAGGGTACACTACTTTTACTATGCGGTAACGAGTATAAATTATGCTACTATTGGGCCATATACGTATGTTTATGTTGAAAAAATTTATTACACGAGAGTGGTGGAAGAAACACTATAAAGGACTTATTCTCGATACGATTATTGTATTTTTTGTTGTGCTTGTGGTTGGGATAAGCGCCCTCCTCATCTGGATTTCCACTATGGAAATCCCTGATTTATCTTCTTTTGAAGACCGTAGAATCCTTCAGTCAACTAAAATCTATGATCGCACAGGTGAAGTCCTCCTCTACGATCTCCATCAGGATGTAAAGCGAACGATTGTTCCTTTCGAAAAAATTTCTCGTTATTTAAAGAACGCGACGGTCGCGATTGAGGATGAGCGATTTTATAGTCACCCCGGGGTTGATATTCGGGGAATTATGCGTGCCGCCTACGTTAACATTACTGATGGTAACCTCCTTGGTGGACAGGGTGGTTCGACACTTACCCAACAGGTAATCAAAAATTCTGTTTTACAACGCGAGAAAAAATTAACCAGAAAAATTAAAGAGGCTATTCTTTCTGTTAAACTCGAACGTGTCTTATCAAAAGATGAAATTCTCGCTATCTATCTTAATGAATCACCGTATGGGGGGACGATTTACGGAGTTGAGGAGGCCTCGCAAGCTTTTTTTGGTAAGTCTTCAGCAGATGTAACTTTGGCAGAAGCGGCGTATATTGCCGCCCTCCCCCAAGCACCTACCTACCTCTCTCCGTATGGTAATAATCGAGAAGATCTTGATGCTCGCAAAAACACCGTACTTAATCGAATGTTAGAAAATGGACTCATTACTGCTGACGAATATAATGAGGCTAAAGATTCTGAAGTCACCTTTCTCCCGCAAGCAATTTCTGGGATTCGGGCTCCTCACTTTGTTATGTTTGTTCGGGAACAGCTGGTTAAACAATTTGGCGAAGAGGCCCTTGCTGAACGCGGTCTTAGGGTTATTACCACCCTCAACTATGAGTTTCAGGAAGAGGCAGAGAGAATTGTAAAGAAACACGCCGAAATTAACGTGACACGTTTTAAAGCGGATAATGCTGGAATGGTGGCGACTGACCCTAAAAACGGCGACGTGCTGGTGATGGTGGGTTCAAAGGATTACTTTAGTGAAGACATTGACGGAAACTTCAATATTGCACTCGCTGAACGACAACCAGGCTCTTCTATTAAGCCATTTATCTATGCCGCAGCATTCGCCAAGGGATTTCTCCCAAATACCATTGTTTTTGACGTTAAAACACAGTTCTCACCGCTCTGTCCTCCTGATAGTACCAGTTCAGAGTCACCATGTTACTCACCAAATAACTACAATGGTAAGTTTCTTGGTCCGGTGAGTATGCGTAACGCTATGGCCCAATCTCTTAATATTCCCGCAGTTAAAACACTCTATCTCGCTGGGCCTAAAAATGCCCTCAAGTTAGCCGCTGATATGGGACTAACTACCCTAAATGACCCTGAACGATATGGTCTTACTCTTGTCCTTGGCGGAGGTGAGGTTCGACTCCTTGATATGACCCACGCGTACGGTGTATTTGCTAATGAAGGATTGCGCGCTGAACCAAGGAGTATCCTCCGGGTAGAAGACCCAAGCGGCGCGGTTGTATTTGAAAATACGGTCGTTACAAAACAAGTTCTTGATCGAAATACCACCCTGATGATTAGTGACGTTCTTACTGATAACGTAGCTCGAACTCCGTTATGGGGAGCTAATTCACTCGTTAACTTCACTGAACGGGATGTCGCCTCAAAAACGGGTAGTACAAACAACTTACGTGATGCGTGGCTCATGGGATACACCCCAAATTTAGCGGTCGGAACGTGGGTAGGAAATAACGATAATAGACCAATGGGAGGCGGTCTCTCTGGTCTTATTGTGACACCAATGTGGCGGGAGTTCTTTGATTTTGCGCTCACAAAAATCCCTGACGAACGTTTTGCCCAACCACAAATTGACCTCAGTGGCGTAAAGCCAATCATTCGCGGTGATTACATTGATACCACCATGATCCTCGCAGAAGCCCAAGCAAGCTCCAGCGTTCCGAATCTTTCAGGAGTAATTAATAACATTCATAATATCCTCCACTTTGTAAATCGTAATAATCCACGCGGACCGAACCCTTCTAATCCAGCAACGGACGATGCGTATGTAAACTGGGAATACGCCGTTCAGAAATGGAAAAATGAGACCTATGGAAGTATCATCAACGCCACTACGACACCAGAAGAGGTGGTGGAAGAAGTAGTAGAAGACGCCCCACGATCGCGCCGATCACGAAACTAATTAAAAAACCCTTACAGTAAGTGTGCGGGTTTTTTAAAAAATAATCTTTGGGACACTTTTTTCTCCGAGTCGGGCTTTTAGATGCAAAAGTATTTCTGTTTGGTGTAACGTAATTTCCTGCTTCACAATACTCGGAGCAGTAATAGAAATTGTTTTTGTAGAGACGGCATACTTGATATATTTCGATTGTAGAGTAATTCCTGTTAAGTCTGTAATGACTTCGATCACCTCTTTTACTACAACACCCTGTGGAGCCCGTAAAGTAACTTTATATTTTTCAAACAGGTCCGAAATTTTTGTAATTTCTCCCCGTCGAGATTTTTTAGGGTGTGGGGGTGTATTTTTATACATACGGGTTATCTCTATTTAAGATTTATCGTTCCAGCGATTTTCATTAGGAATAGAAAATCGGGAATAAAATAAAACATACAACCTAGCGGTCGTTGTTTTATTTTATTTATTCATTGGCATCACTAAATAGCGTAACGTTGTATCAGATACTCCTTGAATCACGAGTGGTCGACCAATCCCCGCAAAATGCAAGATAATACTTTCGTCACTGATGTGTGAAAGTGGATCAATTAAATACTGTTGGTTAAAGTTAAGCAATAAATCATTTCCATTCGTTTGGACAGATACAGTATCAGTTGTGGTGCCCACTTCTCCATTTTGAGAAGAAACGACTAAGGTAGCAACTGAAACATTCATCGTTACTTGCATAAACTTATTAAGAAACACCTGAGTCTTTTTAAAGGCCTGGAGAAGGTCATTTTTGAGCACAGTGGTGTGTGTACTGTACTCTTTAGGAATTATCTGCTCATAGTCAGGAAATGAACCTGAGATGAGTCGTGACGTTATATAGACCCCTTCTGAAAAAGCGAGAGCACATTGGTTTTCAGTAATTATGAGTACAGGGTCACTTTCAAGTAAATCACAAATTCGAGCGAGCTCCACTGCGTTCTTTTGCGGAATAAGTAATGTTTGATCAAGAACAAAGTTTTTTTGCGGGACTGTCTTTTCCATTAGGCGAAAACTATCTGTTGCCACAAAGGTGAGAGAGTGTTCTCTTTTTTGTTGGATAAAAATACTTCCAAGTTCTGGTTTAATTGATGACTGCGACGCAGCAAACCCAACTGTTTTGATACCGAGGGAGAAAAATTGTTTTTG
Source organism: Candidatus Kaiserbacteria bacterium (assembly GCA_031430855.1). Classification (GTDB taxonomy): domain Bacteria; phylum Patescibacteriota; class Minisyncoccia; order Phycocordibacterales; family UBA918; genus OLB19. The sequence goes on along the minus strand of JANPCG010000012.1, from coordinate 4,266 downwards.
AATCGTCGCCCCTGGGGTAGTAAGTTTTGTTATAGATGGAAACTCATCATACGGCATAGTATTAATAGTCGTTTTTCCACTTCCACTATCAACACTTAATACGCCATCAACAACTGATAATACAACATCTTTTTTTGTGATGTATTGAATTGCTTGAAGTAGGGTAGTGGCAGAAACCGCAACAATTCCGTCAGTTTCTATTTGGGCTTCATTCGTTACTTCAATACTGATTTCAAGATTAGTGGCTTTAAAGGTAACTTGTGAATCTTTCACTGTAATAAGTACACACTGCAAGACCGGTAAGGTGACATGTTTGATACTCACTCTCGTGATCAGTTCTAGTGTGTGTATAAGTTTTTGTTGGTTGATAGTTATTTTCATTTTTTTATTATTTTACTCTTCTTTATTAGGGGTGTGGAAGTGTGCATAAAGCAAATATATGTTGTATTTATAACGCTACTGTAGCATTGATTATTTCGCAATACTTGTGTATTTCTTTGGGGATAGTGTTTACAAGGAGAGGGATAACTACTCTTCGTCTTAAGGGCTGTGGATTAAAACTCTTTTTATACACAGTTTTAAGGTCACTTGGAGATAAGATTGTGCGGTTATTCAGGGCTAAATAAACAGCTTTATCATTGTTTTTCCCCACGCTATACCAATGGGGTGTAGAAATAAAAAACATTGGTCCCGAGGACCAATGTTTTTTATTTAAGGAGGAGTCGAACTTGAGTGATTTCTTCTTCAAGTTCTGAATCTACTTTAAGGTCTCGTTTAATCTTCTCACACGAGTGAATGACCGTTGTGTGGTCGCGACCACCTAATTTCTTCCCTATCGCAGGGTAAGAAACCTGGAAATCCTCCCGTAGGATATACATGATAATTTGTCGTGGTTTAACCACCTCTTTACGCCTGGTTTTTTCATAAATACTCGCTTGGTCGATATCAAAGAAGCGGGCAACTTTATCAACTACATCAGAAACAGCAAGAGTTTTACGTGGGCGGCTACTATTTTTAATAATAGCTTTTACTTCATCGATAGTGAGTGTCCTCCCTAATAGTTGTGACTGACACATTATGGTATTGAGGGCACCTTCAAGTTCACGGATATTTCCTTCAATGGTGTGGGCGAGGTGCTCTACGACGTCATCATGGAGAGAGATACTATTCTGAGCCGCTTTGGCACGTAGGATTGCGGCACGTGATTCGCTATCTGGGGCTGGAATATCAACAATCATCCCCTGCCCAAATCGTGAACGGAGACGATCTTCTAAACCAGCAAGGAGTGCTGGGTGCATATCACTCGAGAACACAATTTGTTTATTGGTATCATGAAGTGCATTAAAAAGATGAAATAATTCTTCTTGCGTTTTTTCTTTTGTTGCCAAGAATTGCACGTCGTCCATAATAAGGACATCGTACTGACGGTATTTATCCTTAAAACTGTTTGCGGTACCACTCTGGAGGGAGTTAAAGTAATCAACGGCAAACCGCTCACTGGTGACATAAAATACTTTTTTACCCGACTTTTTAATTTGGTTACCAACAGCTTGAATGAGGTGAGTTTTACCATGACCAGTTTTTCCATAGATAAAGAGTGGATTATAGGCAATCCCTGGTTTCTCGGCTACGGTTTTAGCGGCGGCATGAGCCAGTGCGTTATATGGCCCAACCACGAACGTTTCAAATGAATACTTAGGATTAAGATTATCACTCTTGTTAATGTAGTAGTCTTCAAGTGGTAGAGCTGCGTTAATTGTTTGCGTTTTTGTTCCTTCCCCACGTCTATCACTTCGTTGCATGACGGCATACTCAATACTCCGAACATACGGTGTAATTTCACGTAGTGTCTTCAAGATCATTGATTGGAATTTATCTGCCAACCAATCGCGCACAAATACACTTGGAACCCCAATAGTTAGAGTACCGTCTTCTAAAGAAATGATGTGTGTGTCGCGAAACCACGTTTTAAAATTTGCCGGAGTAATTGAAAGTTCAATTTTTACCAACGCATTATCCCACAACTGTTTAACATCAATTTGTTCAGTGCGAACAATGCTGTTTTGCGGATGTGGATGAGTAGTAGGAGGCATGTGCGGATGTGTGTACAGCATTATACCGGTACACCAAAAACTGTAAACTCCCGCGGGACAAAACGACCAAAAAGTACCCCTCCCCAACCACCCCAAATTCGCAACTGTGTATAAGCTGTGCATAACTTTTTAAACAGACTATCGGGGACATTCCCCTAGTTGCAAACTGAAATATTTCATGTATAGTTCTACCACTAATTCTAAATCCATATGAGTAAGAGAACCTATCAACCAAGTAAGCAAAAGCGTGCCACAACCCACGGGTTTTTGGTCAGAATGGCCACTGCAGCTGGGGCTAAGATAATTGCGGCGAGACGACGAAAAGGACGAGCTTTGTTAACCGTAAAGCCTTCAAAAGCACGATAACCCAGAAACGCCCCCGCCGGGGCTTTTTTGTACCACCAGTCACCCAGAAATGGTATAAAATTATAGGTATCACTTTGAAAGTGCACACGTATGTTTAAAAAAGCCGAGCGTCTCAATCGCACAAAATTCACCGAGTTTTTTAAACGAGGGCGCCGATTCCAGTCCCCTGCCCTAACGCTGGTATATACCCCTAACATTTCCTTTCAAATTTCTATAGTGGTGGGAAAAAAGGTCTCTAAATCAGCGGTGGAGAGAAATCGCACAAGGCGACGTCTCTATGCGAGCGTAGCCCGTTTTAAAGAAGAAAACGCTATAGCAGAAGGGGTTTGTATTGTCATTGCCAAGCCGCAAGCGGGGGCACTTACTCGAGCAGACCTCGCCAAAGAATGTGCACAAACCCTTTGTCTCGCCTATCTCCCTAAAGCACGGTAGAATAGCCCCACATGTTTACATATATTTGGCACACCATATTTTTTGATCCAGTTTATAACGGACTGGTATTTTTTATTGACGTTATTCCGGGTGGGGATGTTGGACTTGCCATTATTGCGACGGTAGCGGTCGTAAAACTTATTCTATTCCCCCTTTCCATTAAAGCAGTTAAAACCCAAAAGTTAATGAAGGAGTTGGAGCCAAAACTCAAAGCTATTAAAGCTGAGTTTAAAGATAAGCGAGAAGAACAAGCTAAGGCAATGATGGAGGTATATAAAGAGGCCGGAATGAATCCGTTTGCAAGTATTCTGCTTATCTTCATTCAATTACCATTTGTGATTGCGCTCTATTTAGCAGTATCGAAAGGTGGTGGTGTTATTTTGCCACAAATTAACACTGAAATTCTCTATTCATTTATTCCCAACCCCGCTCTCGCATCAATGAATTTTTTAGGTCAAATTGACATTACGGGTAAAAATCTCCCACTCGCTCTATTGGCGGGAATAACCCAATTTATCTCAATGTATTTTGCGATGCCAGCTCTCCCTCCGAAAGTGGATGGTGCACCGGCTGACTTCAAGGATGATTTTATGCGGAATATGCAACTCCAAATGAAATATGTTATGCCGATTATGATTGTATTTATTGCGTATACCTTTTCAGCTGCAATTGCGCTCTACTTTGTCGTGAGTAATGTGGTGACCCTCATTCAAGAAATCTTTGTTCGTAAACATCGCTAGATTCAAATAAAACTTACGGTGCATAGATACAGGTTGTTTGTGTAGCTCCGCCTGCTCTTGGTATTTGTGTTTCGGTCCATACAAACCCCGGGCGCGACTCACAGCCCCTTTCAGTGATGTCATCAACCGTTGTTCCTGGTTCGAGTGTACACGTTCGTGCATCAGCGTCCCAGCTACCATTATTTCTCTCTTCACAACAATTCCAGTTCGAGTTTCGGTCACACGTGTTTGCCTCAGTATCAACAAAAGTGCACAGTGAAGAGCTAACCGGATTGTACGTGTAGTAGCCGTTGTACGTATCACGACAGGTGCGCAAACAGGCTTGTTCTTCTGTTTCACCAGGGTTCATTTCAAAGTTATTTATCCCCCCAACACTACCTCGCTCGCAGCGCAATATCATACAGGTACTACCTAGGGTTTCAGCACGGGTACATACGCCCCCCTGCGTTGCTAGCGGTGGAAACGAAGTATCGCTCCCGTCGACCCCTTGAAGTGGCGCAATCACAAAGTTATTCTCAGTGATATCACTGTTAATCGTGGTTAAAATCACCACGGCTCCAATAATAATTAATAATCCAATCAACGCTCCCCGGATATCATCCTTGGCTGACTCTTTGCTCGTCACAATATCAGAG